>JAQUPI010000017.1 GCA_028716705.1 Candidatus Omnitrophota bacterium
TGTGCTCTTCCGATCTCCCGGCCTGCTTGCTTGACCCCACCAAAAGGCACATATCGCATATGTTGTGTATGCGGCGGGGAATGCCTTCGGAACGGCCATGGATGAGGCTAAAGGCTTCGGCGGTGAATGTGGCTTGTGTCCTGCCGGAAACTTGAAGGCGATAAAGGATATAATTTTGAGTATCCTCCGGGCCGAACCTTTCCAAATGGCACCTGATCGGGATCCTCTGGGATAATTGTTTTATATTATCCACGTTTTTCTTTAACTCCGGCTGCCCGGAAAGGATCAGTGTAAGCAGGAACCTGTCCCTGAGCTGGAAATTCAACAATAGCCTTAATTCCTCGAAGATAAGCTTATCTTCTATGATATGCGCCTCGTCGATAATGACCACGGTATGCTTGCCGTCATTATTATTGTTGTGCAGTATCTCCTCCAACTTCTGCAGGAGAAAATCAGTGAGTATCTCGGTCTTTTTTTCGGGAAGATTCCCGGCGCCTAAGCTATGCGCTATCATCCTTAACAACTCGACGTGGGAAAGGAAGGGGTTCGCCACGAAGGCTATCCTGTAGTTGCCTGACTTCTCCAGCGCTTCTACCAGCGCCTGGTTCAGGAGGGTCTTGCCGCAGCCGAAGACACCGGTCAACATGCATCCGCCCATATTCCCCTGAACGGCATACATAAGCCGGGAAAACGCCTCTTCATGCTCGCTGGAATAATACAAAAACCGCGGGTCCGGCGTATTCACGAACGGCCTCTCTCTTAAACCCCAGTACGTTTCGTACATAAAATAAATTATAGCATAAAATCGGGGAGACGTTTCTATTTTTCTATAATAAATATGGCATTAAAAAATAGAAGCGTCTCCATGTTTTTCATGAGTCCCATTTGGAATTAAACGTTATGAGCACCGACTTGGCGATCAGGCTGATATCCAGCCAGAAACTCATGTTATCGATATACCATAGATCATACTTGAATTTATCTTCACGCGTGAGATTGCGGGAGGCGAACACCTGCGCCGCTCCGGTCAAGCCCGGATGCACGCTCGATCTCTTCTCGAATCCGGGTATCTCAAAGACCGAAAATATCTTTGAAGTATCGTCCGATTCTTTCTCCGCCGGCCTCAGCGCCCTCGGCCCCACGAAAGACATCTGGCCTTTAAGGATATTAATGAGCTGCGGCAGCTCATCCATCGCGGTCTTCCGCATTACCCTGCCTATCCTTGTTCCCCTGGGGTCATCCCTGGCGGCCTGGACAGGGCCCAGGCCATCCTCGGCTTTCGGAATCATCGAACGGAATTTCATCCCCTTAAAGATCCTTCCGTCTTTGCCGACCCTCTCCTGAAAATAAAAGACCGGCCCCCTGTCTTCAAGCCAGATCGCCATGACTAAAACTCCCCATAAGGGCAAAGATATAAATAGTCCTGTCAGCGCAAGGCAAAAATCAAATATCCGCTTTATCATTCTGCCTGGAAGGTAGCTTTATACCAGTCAACGGTCTTTTGCAGGCCTTCCCTAAACCGAGTCTTCGCCCTGAAACCAAATTCTTTTTGCGCCCTTGAAATATCCAACCTCCTTCTGGGTTGGCCGTCAGGCCGGCTTCTATCCCACAAAACCTTTCCCTGAAAACCGCTTATATCCGCGATGAGCCTTGCCAAATCCCTAATTGATATTTCCATGCCTGAGCCGATATTTACCGGTTCAAGCTTATTATATTTCTCCGCCGCCAATATAATGGCATCTGCGCAATCCTCTACATAAAGGAATTCTCGCGTGGCCTTTCCTGTTCCCCAGAGAGTTACCTCATCCTCTTTATTTCTTACCGCCTCAAAGAACTTTTTGATCATGGCCGGAATAACATGAGAACCCTCAAGCGTAAAATTATCCCCCGGGCCGTAAAGATTGGCGGGGAGCAGATATATAGCGTTAAATCCATACTGTTTTCGATATGCCTGTGCCTGGACCAGGAGCATCTTCTTAGCTAGCCCGTAAGGCGCGTTTGTTTCCTCCGGATACCCCTTCCATAAATCATCCTCTTTGAAAGGGACCCTTGTAGACTTAGGATAAGCGCATACGGTCCCCAGGGCCACAAACTTTTTTACGTTGTATACCCTCGCGTACTCCATCACCTGTATCCCCATAAGCATATTGTCGTAAAAAAATTCCGCCGGAAACCTCAAATTAGCGCCGATCCCTCCGACCTTGGCGGATAAATGAAAAACTATATCCGGCCGAGATTCTTCGAACGCGCGAGTGATAGCGTCTTTTTCCCTGAGATCGTATTTGTCCTGTTCAGGGGCAAATACCTGCCTGCAGCCCGAATCTTTTAACTTGCCCACCAAATGGCTGCCTAAGAAGCCTTTTCCACCTGTAACCATTATCTTATTCTCTTCCCAGAACATTAGTCCGCCCTCCACCATCTTTTCGGAAAAATCTTTTTTAATACCTTATCGCCTTCCCCGACCGGCTTTAGGCCGATCGCGCGCATATCCGCGTCGACCATGATCCTCACCAGGTTTCGCAGTTGCACTTTTGGCTGCCAACCCAGTTCTTTTTTCGCCTTAGAAGCATCGGCAACAAGGCTGCCTACTTCCGTAGGCCTAAGATAATGCCGATCAATCTTGACATATTTTCTCCAATCCAATGAAACATATGAGAATGCTTCTTTAAGAAAGTCCTTTACCGAAAACTGCTTTCCGGTCCCTAAAACAAAATCGCCGGGTTTGTCTTGCTGCAAGATTATCCAGGTTGCTTCGGCGTACTCAGGGGCAAATCCCCAGTCTCTTTTCGCGTCCAGATTCCCCAGGTAGAGTTCACTCTGTTTTTTGGCGATGACCGAAGCAACCGCCCTGGTGATTTTTCGCGTAACAAAGGTTTCTCCCCTGCGCGGACTCTCGTGATTGAATAGTATCCCGTTAGAAATGAATAATCCGTAGCCATCCCGGTAGTTCCTTGCCATCCAATGAGCGTACACCTTTGCGCAGGCATAAGGGCTTCTCGGTATGAAAGGCGTATTCTCGTTCTGCGGAGGCTTTGAGATCCCAAACATCTCGCTGGAAGAGGCCTGGTACAGCTTTATATTATCTTTCCCCAGCCTCCTTATGGCTTCCAAAACCCTCGCCGTCCCCAAAGCGGTGATATTCCCTGTGTACTCCGGGATGTCGAAACTTACCCGCACGTGGCTTTGAGCGCCCAAGTTATATATTTCATCTGGCCTTATATTAGAGATAATATTGGATAACTGCCCTGAATCCGCCATATCTCCGTAATGCAAAAGGAGCCTCGCCTTTAGCTTGTGCCGGTCGACATAAATATGCTCAATCCTGGGCGTATTGAAGGTGCTTGCCCTGCGGATAATTCCATGGACTTCATAGCCTTTGAAAAGAAGAAATTCCGCCAGATATGAACCGTCCTGCCCGGTTATGCCTGTGATCAACGCTTTCTTAACCATTAATTTATCCTCCCGTTATTTCTTCTAATGAATTGCGGCGCTTTAACCAGATTCTTCAAAAAGACAATGCCAAAGTTTATTTTCAAGCCGTTCACCTTCCAGGCATTATAATCCTCTAATCTCTTTATAATAATATTCTTTAGCCCTTTATTGCTCAAGCCGCCTCTGCGCATATTTATCAGGATCTCCGGTATATAGCCTATGGATATCCTGTTCTTCAACAAAAACCTGAGCATCAATTCATAGTCCGCGGATATTTTAAAATCGGTATTAAAACAACCGTATCTTTCATAAATCGATTTTCTCACGAAGAAAGTCGGATGCGGCAATGTCCATCCGTATTTGAATTTCTCGTATGAGAATCCGGACGCTCTCCAATAGCGGATTATTTTACCCGGGTCGTCTCTATTTACGTATTGGAGGTCTCCGTAACAGCTGTCCACACCCTCTCTCTCAAAGACATCCGCCACCCTCTCAACGACTTTTTCATGGGCGTAAAAATCGTCGGAATGCAGGAATCCGACAGCATCCCCGGTAGAAAACCCTATCCCTTTATTCAAGGCGTAATAGATGCCTTTATCCGGGCTGCTCACCGTTACGGCTATCTTATCCTTATAACGGTTTATTATATCCAAAGTCCCATCAGTAGATCCGCCGTCGATAATAATATACTCGATACCTTTATAGGTTTGGCTTAGGACGCTTTTTATGCAGCTTTCCATGGTGCCTGCCCTGTTCAACACGCCGGTAATGATCGATATCTTCATGCCTTTATTTCTCAATAAAGAAGTTTTCCATAACCAAAATATCCATTTTTGTCCTTAAAAAACATTCCACCGCTTCCCTTGGAGAGTTTACCACGGGCTCGTTATCATTGAAAGAAGTGTTCAGTAATACAGGGACCCCGGTAAGCTTATCGAATTCGCTGATCAGTTGCCAAAAAAGAGGATTATCCCGGCGGCTTACCGTCTGTACCCTAGCGGTATCGTCCACGTGGGTCACCGCGGGGATTAACTCTTTTTTCTCCGGCCTGACTTTATAGGCAAAGAGCATAAACGGAGAATAATTACCGCCTTCAAAGTATTCGCTCGTTCTTTCTTCCAAAACCGAAGGCGCGAAAGGCCTGAAAGGCTCCCTGTGTTTTACCCGCGAATTAAGCAGATCTTTCATTTCTTTACGCCGCGGATCAACGAATATGCTTCTGTTGCCTAAAGCTCGGGGACCCCATTCCATCCTCCCTTGAAACCAACCCACGACCTTTGCTTCGGCTATGGCTTTAGCCGCGGAGCGGCAAAGCTGATCTTCATCCGAGATCCTTGTAATCTTGCAGCCTTCCTTATTTAAGGCATTACCCTGGGATTCCAAAGCTCGGCTCACATCTTCAGCCTTATAAGCCGGCCCCCAATAAGCGTGCTCCATAGTAAAAGATCGGGGATTATTCAATAGATGATACCATAAATAAAAAGCGCCGCCAATCGCTAAACCAGCATCTCCCGCAGCGGGAGGAATATAAACATCCCTAAAACCAGTATTGGATAAGATTTTGCCGTTAGCCACACAATTAAAGGCTACTCCCCCTGACATACAGATATCTTTAAGGTTAATTCTGCCGCTCAATCCATTGAGCATGCCGAAAATTATCTCTTCCAGCCTCCCTTGCAAAGAAGCGGCGATATTGTAGTGTTTCCTCTCGATCGGGGATGGGCTCTTTCTAGCCGGGCCGAGCCTTGCTTCCAAGTAACCGGAGTAAAGCGGCTCAAGTGAAGGATAACCTTCCTCGAAATTCATATCTACTAATTTCTTGTGATGCAAAAAATAATCAAGGCCTAATTTAAAACCGAGATCGCCATGCTCAAAGACTATTTCTTTAAATTCATCCCGGTATTCCGGCTCTCCATAAGCAGCCAAACCCATTACCTTGTATTCGTCGCCATACGCCGGAAAACCCAAATATTGAGTTATCGCCGTATAATATAGCCCCAGAGAGTACGGGAAACAGATGTCTCCCGTAATTTTTAATTTATTCCCTTCTCCGATACCCCACATCGTAGAAGCGAAATCTCCCAGCCCGTCAGCGGAAAAGACCAATGCCTTATCAAAAGGCGAAACGAAAAAAGAAGAAGCCAGATGCGCCCTATGGTGCTCGATGTTTACAAAACGCGCCCTGATCAGCTTTTCGTCCATCCCCAAAGATCCGGCCAGGTCCGTTTTAATCCCCCTGGTCATTTTCAATGCGGTGTAACGCCTTGCCGCCAAACGCGGGACTTTTATGCCGTAATATATTTTCTTGATGATCCTTGCGCAGGGCTGGCGGGGAACTGCGACATAATCTATTTTATCCGGGGCAACCCCCGCTTCTTTTAAACAATATCTTACGGCCTGTCCGGGGAAACCGGCGGAATGTTTAATGCGGTTAAAACGCTCTTCTTCTGCCGCAGCAATAAGTTTGCCGTCGGCGATTATCGCCGCAGATGCATCACCATGATAGGCATTTATACCGAGGATGATCATTTTAGAAGAATTCCTCGAACCATAACATCAAACAAAATATAGACCAGACTTTCATACCCTCCCTGAAAGTCATATCCTTTGGATGAAAATCTATCTTCTCTTTAATCGCATTCGGTTTAAACCATTGAGACATTCCTGGTTCAACGCGGGCGTAGGTCCGAAGCAGATAGTTCTTAAAATTTATATCGAATATATTGACCGGGTTGCCGGCAAATCCCTTCTTTGGCTGGAGAATGATCTCCTTCGGCAAGATCCCGTATAAAGACTTTTTATACAGATATTTAGGCGAATTGTGCTTTATTTTTAATTTAGAGGGCAGGCTTAAGGCAAATTCCACAAACTGGTAATCCAAAAAAGGGAGCCTGACTTCAACGGAGTTTGCCATGCTCATCTTGTCCGCGCGCATCAGAAGTAATTCCGGGAGCCTGACCTTTAGGTCCAGATATGTAATTTTGTCTAAAGCGTCCGCATGTGGAGATTTCATCTTTAGATCAGCGTATATTCCGGAAACATAATTCAGCGATGAATCAAGTTTTGCTAATTCGGCCGCGTCGTTGAATAGAAGCCTTTTTTCATCTTCAGTGAATAGATATGAAGTGCCCAGGAATACTTCGCCTCCTGCGGCTGCCTGTTCTATGCTGTGATGGGGAATTTTTCCAGAAACAAGCTTCATCACATCTAAGGCCAACCTCTTGACCGGTCCGGGCAGATGAGAATAATACCTGATCATGCTCAATAAGGAGGTATAACTTTTATAGCCGCAAAATATTTCGTCGTTGCCCTCCCCGACCTGGATCACGGGGACGCCTCTTTTCCTTGCCAGTTTGGCCAGGTAAAAATTAGGTATACAGGCATAGTCACAAAGCGGCTCATCCGTGTGATATGCCAGAGACTTAAAAGCGCGGCTAAAATCTTCGAAATTTATGCTGATGGCGTTATATTCGCTGTTAAAATGTTTGGAAACGGACTCCGCAAAAGATGATTCGCTATATGCGCGGCTGCCTTCGATCGAGACATTAAAAGCCTTCACTGGATCCTTTATGACTCTGCTCATGAAAGCGACATTCGCGCTTGAGTCAATCCCGCCGCTTAAGAAAACGCCGAAAGGCACATCGCTCATCGTCCTTTCTTTGATCGATTCTCTTAATCTGAAACGGATCCCTTCTATCGCCTCTTCTTCAGGGCGATGTAACTTTTGCCCGGAGATTGCATCCCAGTATTGTCTTTTGGCCAATCTCCCGTCGGCGCCCACAATCAGATAATGCCCGGCTTCGAGCTTAAAAATATTCTTAAACATCGTCAAAGGCGCGGGCGTAACCGAAAATGACAGGTAATGCGAGAGCGCCTGGGGGTTTACTTCCCTTTTCACCTCGGGGTGCAGAAGAAGCGCCTTGATCTCGGAAGCGAAGATGAAATATTTATCCTTAAAATAGTAATAAAACGGCTTGGTCCCCAACCTGTCTCGCGCGGCAAAAAGCGATCTTTTCCTTGAATCCCAGATACAAAAAGCGAACTCTCCGTCTAGTTCATCCAGGCACTGGATACCCCTCTCTTCATAAAGATGGATGATGCTCTCTGTATCCGTTAAAGACTTATATTGATGGCCCTTCTTCTCCAACTCCTGACGCAAAAGAGAGTGGTTATAGATCTCTCCGTTATATGTGATCCAGAGATTATCCTCTTCATTGCTCATCGGTTGATGCCCATGACTGGATAGATCGATGATGCTCAGGCGCCGGTGCCCCAGCCCTAAATTAGCGTTGACATAAATGCCCTCATCATCAGGGCCGCGGTGGCTAAGGCTGCGCGTGATCTTAGTCAGCAGCTCCCGGTTTACCGGATCGGAATTCAAATTTAAAATACCCGCTATCCCGCACATTTTGATTTCCCGATTATATCTGAATACATCTTTAGCGCGCCTTGCGCGCACTCTTTAATATCAAAATGCTCTTGCGCCAGCCTCCTGCCGTTATTACCCATCTCCAAGCGCAGTTGGCTATCAGAAAGCAATTTATCCAATTTTGAAGCTATATCCTGGCTGTCGAGGTCCACGGCAAAGCCCGCCCGATACTCTTCTATCAAGCCATAGATATTTACTCTCTTTGTGATAATAACGGGCACTCGGCAGATCATCGCTTCGACAACTGCCATGCCGAAATTCTCGTGATATGAAGGTAAAACGAATATATCGGCACCGGCAAGAAGCTCTTGTTTGATCTTGCCTTCTACAAACCCCGTAGGTATGGCGAGTTTCTTTAAACCGGCATCAGTCAAGGCCTTCTTTAGGTCTTTTTCATAACGCAAGGAGCCCGATCCAGACAGGATAAATACAAAATCATCACGTTTAAGAGAGAGTATCTTTAAAGCAGGAATAAGCAAGCCCAGCCCCTTTATAGGATGCAACCGCGAAAGGAAAAGAATGGTCTTCTTACCTTCGATCTGAGGATAACGCTTCTTTAACTCTCCTTTTAAGTTCTCCGCCTCCTTAAGTTTCTCCTGATCCAAGCCATGAGGCAGGAGTATTTTAGGAGTATTTAATAACCCGAGTTTTACATCTCTCATCTCATCTTCAGCGGTGAAGTGGATCGCCGCGGCATTCCTGAGGTTTCTCTTTTCAAATAAGAGCATAAAGATTTTCTTCTTGATCCGGCTCTGCTTTAAACAGAATGGGCTAAGCATCCCCGCGGGGCGCAACACATAAGGTATGTCGTATTTAGCGGCGTAATAGCAGGCGACAGTCGAAGGAAAAGTAAAAAGAGAGTGTATATGCAATAGGTCGTATTCCCTGATATGCCGCTTCATCCACCCGGCAAGCCCTAAAGAAAGAGCGAGGTCATCCGGCATTACAGAATTTAGCTGCCGGCCGAAATAATAAGCAGGCACGCTACCGGGTATAACGATGGTTTTTCCCGAAAGCCCTTTAACCGCACAATCAGTTGTGGCGATATCCGCAGCTACTCCCTGGTTCCTTAATTCCTCGCACAACTGCGTTACTGCCAGGGCCGGGCCTGCGAACGCTCCGGTAAGCGCCGGAATAACATGTAATACTTTCATGCCTTGACCCCGTTTATGGCTTCTATAAATCCCTGGGCGCACTTTTCAGGAGAATAATTCTGTACTATCTCAAATGACTTTTTACCCATCGCGATACTCTTTTGTTCATCGGAAAAAATATCCTTTAAATAATTCGAAAGTTGTTCAAAGTTGCTTTTCTCGAAGATATACCCATTTTCACACGGGACAATCAGATCATATGCGGCTCCGGCCGCATTCGAAGAAATGACCGGTAAGCCGCATGCCATCGCTTCATTTAATACCAGACCCCAGGTATCTTTATGGGTCGGCAGGATAAAAAGATCGGCGATAGCGTAATAAGCGGGCAGCTCTTTCTGATCGATAAAACCTGCGAAAAAAACATTATTTATCTTGTTTGCCGCGCAAAATTCTCTGTATTTTATTTCATCTTTTCCGCTGCCGATCAGTAAAAGCCCGGAGTCGGATCGTTCTTTAGAAAATAAACTGAAAGCTTTGAGCAGGTCCGATACACCCTTCTCATCGATCAAATGCCCTATATACAATATAATTTTCCTGGGATAACCTTTTGATTCTTTGAATAATCCCGCGTTTTCTCTCTTGCTATCGCAAGAATTATGAAAATAATCATTGTCAACCGCGTTCGGGGCTTTCCAGATCTTATCAGATCTTGCCCCTAATGATAAAAGATACTCATAAGACATCTTTCCAGGCACTATATACCCGCTGCAGCTTCTGACAAACCAGCGCTTGTACGCTTCTTTTAATAATATATTATGGCTATCGCTGAATCGATTACTCTCACACCATAAGATAATCTTCCTTCTGAACAATTTCGCGTAAATAACCGCTAAAAGGTAACTTGGGTACTGGTATCCCCCTACGATTATTACCTCGGGTGAGCTCCTGTATAAATCAAAGAATAAAGTAGGATTAAAAAAATACGGGGCCTGTTGTCGTTTCTGAAATAAAAAACCATGCAGAACCTGGTAATTAAATCTTATATTCTCTTTTCTTACAGGCCAAGCCCTTCTCTTCTCGGATTCTCCTAGAAAAATAACCTTAAATCCGTCTTTCAGGACCTTTGTTATCTCATTAAAAACCGGTATCCTGTAAGGCGATATAATTTCGGTAAGAATGATCGTTCTCACCCGCTTAGTCATCTTCCTTTACGCAATACCATGACGTATCCTTCGGGACGAATATTATTTATACCCATACGCGATAATACATTCGCTAATAAAAACAGCCATACGCTGGGCCGCATCAGAGTAGATAATTTTAGTCGATTTTCTTCAACATATAGAGGCAAGGGTAATTGAAAGATCTGCGTGTAACGGTATGCAAGCTTTACAAATTTCATATTGTAAGGCAATACCTTCTGTGTCGGCTGGGTCCCGGCCCCTTTGCCCTCCATGAAATATGAAAATAGTGCCATGTGAGGATAAGGCCGTACGTGGAAAGCATCATTCCAGAACATCTTTGAAGGTAGCGGGGTTGCGATAACTACGGTCCCGCCCGCTTTTACAACCCTGCAGGCTTCGCTTAAGATGATTCTGACATCCAAAGAAGAAAAATGCTCAATAATATCCGCGCAATGCACACCATCAAAAGATCCGTCAGCGAAAGGAAGGCTCAAAACATCGCCCCTTATGACAGTACAACCGCTTCTTACGCACTCTTTTAAAGAGCCGCTGTTATAATCCAGGCCGATGATCTTATCAGCGGCCAATCTAACGAACAGTCCTTTGCCGCAACCGACATCTAAGATCTTTTCGCAATGAGAAAGCAATTTCAGATTTCGTCTATGCCAATCTATTCTCGCGTTATAAATAAACCCCTTTAAGAAAATCGATATTCTCTCACTGGACATGATTTTTCTCCTAAGCGAATAGTTCATTATATAAGTCCAGGGTTTCTTTGACCAGCTTGTCCCATGAAAAAAACCGCGCGCGCTCAATACTCTTTTCGCGCATCGACTGCCGAAGCCCGTGGTCTTTTAAAACCCGAACTATGTTATGCGCTAATCCCTCGATATCATTTGGGCTGACAAGGATTCCGGCGTTATTTACGATTTCAGGCAGAGAGGTAATATTAGAGGTAATTACGGGTGTGCCGCAACTCATCGCTTCTAGGACCTGCAGGCCAAAACCCTCATAAAGCGAAGGGTCAACATATATATCCGCGGCTTGATACAATTCTGCTAATTTTTTAGGCTCTTCAATCGCAGTCCGCCTGACAAAAAGCACTTCTTTTTCCAGACTCAGTGCTTCTATTAACTTGTTAAGGCCGTATTTTTCGCAGTCAACGTCTCCGTAGATCAAAAGTTTTTTCTGGTTTATGAATTCTTTTCTTGCCTTATGAAAAGCGCGCACGACAACTGAAGTGTTGTCGCGCGGATCGCCTGAAGAGATATGAAAAAGATAACCATCCACGGTATTATATTCTTTCCTGATCCGGCTCAATCGGGCCTGATCTTCAAGCGGCAGGAATTCTTCTGCGGCAGCAGAATATATCACGCGTAATTTATCTTCTTCTACGCCATATAGTTGCATAAGGTCGGACTTTGTGCTGTTGGAACTGGCGACGATCAATGCAGGCTTTTTTAGACTTGCCCTAAAAACAAAAGCGTTATATGCGCAGCTTATTCTGGAATATAACGATGATTTCATACTTAGTAATCTCAACCTGTAATCGGGTATCTCAAATAAATAAACCATAAACTTTGTATTCGCCCTCAGAGGCAAAGTATCGCTTGCGGTATGATATAGATCCAGCTTATATTTTTTAATGAGGGCTGGAAGCTGGCATTGATCCCAAAATATCCGATTAAATATGTTAATTTCGATATAGCGGAAGTTATCTTGCCGGGGTAATCGGGGAAGGACATTCTTTTTGTCTAAGAAAATATAGTATGAATTACTCTTATCCAGCCTGGACAAACCTTTGAGCAAGCAGCTTTGATACCGGGATATGCCTTTGCCGTATATCGAAATAGCAGTTGCGTCTAAGCCGATGATCGCCATTTTACGATCTTAAAACTTCGTCGTATTCATACATAATCTTATTGAGCATTCCTGCGGATGAGAAATATTCTCTTAATCTTGCGTATCCTTTTTCTCCCATTAACTTAGATTCCCCTTCATTCGCCAAATGGAAAATTATCCCCTCTGCCAAGGCATTCGGGTCATTCATCGGAATGATCGTTCCTGTTATTTTGTCAACAACCAATTCCGCGTTTCCTCCCGCCGGAGTGGCTATAACCGGTTTTTTGGCTCTCATTGCTTCCATTACCACCAGAGATAACCCTTCCAGCCTGGATGGCAACGCAAATATATCAAATAAATTCATCAGATCCGAGATATCAGAACGGTACCCGGTAAACATCACGTGCGTCTTTATCCCTAGTTCGCAGGCCAAAATCTCCAACTGCTCTTTATATCTGCCTGCGCTTGCCAGGTCCTCGCCAACAAGAATAAAAACCGTTTTAGGGTATTTGTCTAAGACTCTTCTAGCTGCCTTGATCAGGATATGCTGCCCTTTGCTTTCGCAAAGGCGGCCAACCTCTCCGATTATTTTATCTGCTGATCCTATCCCGAGTCCGCGGCGAAGTTGCGCATTGTCCTTTTTGGGTGTAACGTCATCCATATCAATGCCATTATGGATTACGGCTATCTTATCCCGGCCCACACCCTGCCTTATGGCAGCTTTCTTGACCTCTTCAGACACAGCTATAACTTTTACGCGGGAAAATCTGCTGGTAGACCAGTTAAGAAGAAACTGAATATTTTTTAATAAAATATTCTTGTTAAAAGTTTCGCCTAAATGGGCATGGTTCACAACAGGTATCCCTGACAATAACCCCGCGATACGGCTTAAAACAGCTCCTCCCAACGGAGTATGAGTATGGATAAGCTCGATATTCTCGCTCTTGATGAGTTTTATCAGTTTTATAACGCCATCTAAACGAAATGCATGGCGGATGTCGATATTATAAACTCTTATCCTTTTTCCTCTTAACATTTGGGTGAATTTACCTTCTGACGGCGAATTTACAATCACCCCGTAACTTCTTCTTATTGCCTCTTCAATGATCTGCAGGCAAACTAAATTTCCTCCTGTAATTTCGCCGTCAATAATTGGATAGAGAATATTCGGCATCTTTAATTCCGCATGACCTTCGCTGATTTCATGAGGCTTATAAAATAACGTCTCAAGTTATAAATCATCAATAAGATCAGATAAATACCTGTTCCGTAATACTTCCTATAGTAATGCAGCATGCTGCGTTCCAGTATTCTGCTGCATTGATTTGGAGAATTCGCCTTAGTCCCTCCTCTTCCGATATGATGCAGAACCTCTACTTCAGACAGGTGGATTGTCTGCCAACCCGCATTATGAGCGGCCCTGCCAAATTCAGGCTCATCCCAATAGATAAGGCACTCCTCATCAAACAGATCTATTTCATCGAATACAGCTTTACGCACCATCATGCAGGCTCCGGAAACATAATCTACTGCCCTGGTATCGTTCCTGTTCCATCCATCGTAACGCCAATGCCGCCTCACCGGATTGCCAGGCCAAATATTATGCATTAAGAAATAATAAAATAACACCCAGAGTAATCCCGGGAAACGATTGCAATCTATCTGAGTCGTCCCGTCAGGATTAATCAATTTTGCCCCAAGAATTCCGATTTCCATATGATCATCCATATAGCGCGCCATTTTACCGATAGCATCATTTGTCAAAATAATAGTATCCGGATTCAACAATAGGACATAGCGGCCGCGGCTTGCTCTGATGCCCTGGTTATTTGCTGCCCTGAACCAGCGATTTTCGCTATTTTTAATAACTTTCACTTCAGGAAACGATCCGCGGATAGCCTCAAGAGTGCCGTCCCTAGAGTCATTATCAACGACTATTATCTCCTTTAAAATATCCGCGCTTTTATCATAAATAGACTTAACGCAATTGATGATGAGATCCTTGCAATTATGGCTGACGATCACTATCGATACTTCCGCCTGCTGAGCGAAAGGGACCGGCAATGAACAAACGCCGATCAGCTCCTTCGCCTTTTTTAGATCTTTATTACTGATCACGAAATCATCTATCGTAGCTTCTCTCCATGAACTCGTTTTGGCTAAACGGCAGATCCCCCTTCTTATGGAAATGGGCAATTGAGATCTCAAATGAAAGATATCAATCTTCTGAAACCAGGCATGTAAAACCGACTGTAAACGCCTTTGCCCCATGATCTCTGCATTAATGAAGTATTTCTTCAATAGTTTATCAAAATCTCGAAGAGAAAACTCGGTTTTGTGGTAAGGGTTTTTCGGGGCATAATCGGTCTTATTTGCGTAAGGGGTAGAAACGAGAAATGTACCTTCTTTATTAAGCACGCGCCTGACTTCAGATAAGAACCTTTTCGGCTCATCTAAATGCTCTAAGGTTTCATAAGAACTTACTACGTCAAAATAATTGCGAGGGAATTTAAGATCGTTTGCATCCATGACCATAAACTCGATATTTTCTCTTTGATAATGGTTGCGGGCATATTCTATGGCTTCGGACGAAACATCTACGCCTACGACTCGCTTGGCAACTTCAGCAAGAATTGCCGAACCATAACCTACTCCGCAAGCAACGTCCAAAACTATCTTATCTTTACAAAACAGTTTGGCGAACTGATAACGTTTCCAATGCTCTGCTAATGGGCCGCCCGTCGTTTGTGCAGGAATGATCCGTTCAGGATGAAGATCGGCCTTGTCTTGCTTGGATCCTCCCTTGAGACTACGGGCTTGCTTAACCAAAGAAGGAAGTACCAGGCTTAATAGCAGTCGACTCCCTATGGAGAATAGCGCCATAGGGTTTTCTCTTAAAGCCTTTAAGATATATCTGCGGCATTCGGATGAATACGATTCCATATAATAGGCCGTAGCCAAATGCCTGTATAGGTTAAAATTTATTCTCCGTAGAACAGCATGGCTGAACAAGGTTCTTCCCAAATTAAGGTGTTTAAGGCAGACGTTTATCCTGCCGCGCGAGAATTCGGGCCGGCTAGTCTGTGCCCGGTGTAACCGGACTTTCGCCAACGGCTCTTCTATGAAGGCGATCCTGTACTTTAAAGAAAGGCGCAGATAAAAATCCCAATCTTCAAATGTTTCGGTATTTTTATCAAATAACCCGACCTTTTCAAAACATTCTTTCCTGATCATTACCGTAGAGATCAAGATAGCGCACAGCTTTGTCATCCCTTCGTAGGTATAACCGATATCGAGCGCTTTTCTATATGATCTTAGATGCCTTTTTGTTTCTTTTTTAATGTGATGGCCATCCATATCAATTTTCTCGGACAATGAATGCACCAGGCCTGCATCCAGATTAGCGCGGAAAAAATCGATCTGTTTTTCCAGCTTTCGAGGCAGCCAGATATCATCATCATCCAAGAAAGCCACGTATTCCCCTTTTGCATGTTCAATCCCATTATTGCGGGCGAACGCCCTCCCCTTGTTCTCTTGATGGATATAGCTGATCTTTCCGGAGTAAGCGCAAAGCGCATCTTTCGTATTATCGGTAGAGCCGTCGTCGACCACGATAAGCTCGAAATCGCAAAATGTCTGGTTTAGGACGCTCTCGATTGCTTCATTAATAAGGTATGCCCGGTTATAGGTTGTAATGATGACGCTGACTTTAGGCATTTAATTCTGCTGTATCTTCGGATTCCCGATAAGACTTAAATAAAGCTCAGTGACCTTTTTTACCATTCTCTCTTGAGTAAAAAATTCCTCAAAATGCTTTTTTGCGCCCAAGCCCAGACCTTTTGCTTCTTCGGGGTTTTTCAATAAATACGAGATCGCCTCGGCGAGCGAGCGCGTATCTCTCGGAGGCACAATAAGACCTGTTTTTCCGTTTATAACCAAGCTATTCATACCGCCTACATCAGTAGCTATGATAGGTATCCCTATTGCCGCTGCCTCGATCGCCGCGATGGATAGTCCTTCGAATAAAGAAGGCATGACCAGAGCCTTTAAAACACTTAAGATCCGGGGAATATCTTTCCTGAAACCGGCAAAAATAAAGTACTCCTGCAGCCCTTTCTTTTTAATACTGGCCTTTAACTCTTGCTCCAATTCTCCCTCACCAACCAAAATGAATTTTACGGACTTGATCTCTTCAACCACCAGAGGAGCGGCCTCAATAAGATAATTTATCCCTTTTTGTATAGATAAGCGCCCGATAGTGCCGACGACAGAGCTTCCTTCGGGAATGCCAAATTCATTGTAAACTTCCATTTTATCGTATTCCTGGCTGAATCTTGCGGGAGCAAGGCCGGTATAAATAACGAAGCTCTTACTTGAAGGTATCTTGTCCTTGTTTATAGCGATCTTTTTGTTACGTTCAGCGACAAAAATAAAATTAAGGCCGCAATACCTGAACGCGATCTTTTCCATAAGCCTGCCTTTGAAATTATACCTGCGTTCAAGTTGCGGGGTATGGTGCGTCATTATTAATACAGGCCTACCCGCTAACCGGGCAGCGATAATACCATCCAGGCAAGGATCATTAAAATGAATTGCATTCGGCTTCAACTGTAAAAATAATTTACGTAAGTTGTAGATCAAGATCGCGTGATTCTGCTCCGAAGAATACCGGAATATCTGAATTTCTGTCTCTTTTAACTTATCTACAAAAGGATCCATAATCTTATCAGACGGGCAGATAAAAGCTATATCGAATCTTGACTTATCCATCCCCTCCATTAAGGTATAAAAATGTTCTTCCGTAGCCCCCAAGACGGGATTCTGCTGGAAATATATGATACGCGGCTTCATGAGCGGGATTTCAGATGTTTGCGGAGCGCTGCTTTGGCTTTATCCCATATCTTATCTACGTTATATCTGAGCCTTGGGTAAACCGCTTTTGACCTAATGAACCCTTCAATCTCAAGTGCAAGCGTGTCGTGCTCCATCGCCATCCGTTCTTCGAACTTAAAAGAACCTTCCCAAAATAGATATTGAATGAGCTTTCCATCTCTTGTGTGCCTGCCGTATCTTTTTGGGAAATGATGTTTCCAGTGGTAATGGATAAAATGCGGTTTAACCAGAAAAGTAATTGTATTATCCTTAACTTCAACGATCCAGCGATGATGGCTGTATCCGGCATAATGCGGGTTTTCTATGCCAAAACTCAGCTCGGCATATTTAGAGGGGACTTCTATATACCCCTTTTTGCCGATCCGGCAGATCTCAGAACAAAGAAAAACAGGATCACGGATATCTTCTAACACATGGGAACATATAACGAAATCAATCTCCTTGTCTTTAAACGGTAACAGGCTGCGATCGCAAACATCTCTCTGAATCCAGGTTTTCTTGTTGAAATGCTCCTCGGGCCCTGCGCAAGAACCGCATTTTCCCCTTGTCTCAAAGGGCATAAAATCAATAACCCAATTCGCGCGGTTAAAAGGCTGCCGGCAGCCCCCGACATCGAGCACAATATCGCTGTCTTTTATCCGTTCCAATATCAACGGTAGATTGCTTTCAAGCATTTTGGCTGTCCCATAATAAACGGATATCGCTGATCCGCCATGCCCCAAAAATAAAGAGGAATCCGGTGAATATAATCGGCGACAATGTCAAAGATAGGATTTGGGGGAATGGTTTTAGGATTAAGATACAAGCCAAAGCAGAGATAAAAGGATATAAGGACGTTTTAATGGCTTTCATAGCCAGACTCCGCGAAACCGGCAAAAATAATAAAAATATATATCCGGAAAAATTGTAGCTTATGACCGTAGCCAGGGAAGCACCCATTATCCCCCACTTGGGAATTAGAAAGATATTCAGGAATATATTGAGCATAGCTCCCAAAACAGTACTTAATGGAATGATCCTTTGTAATCCTTTTGCAGTAAGGGCAATGTATATGGCCATGCTGAAGAATGTCCCCACTCCGGACCAGATAAGCAGGGAAAGGACCGGGGCAGACGCTAAATATTCCTTGCCGAAAGGCAATGTTATAATTGTGGGAGAACCAAGGGTAATAAAAGCCGCCAGCCCAAATATAACTATAGCTAAACAACGGAATGCGATATTCATATAACGCTCGAAAAGCTCATTTTTAGAAACAACCTGGCTGAGTACCGGGAACATTGCCGTCATTAACGCCGCCGGGACGATCGCGGGCAGATCAGCGATCCTCACCGCCGCGGCGTAGTAACCCAGCTGCCGTACATCGGTTAATTTATAAAGCATAACCTGGTCTATCCGTATATAGATCAAGCTGCTGAACGCCGTTAGCGCAAAAGGCCAGGATTCCCTCAGGATCTGCAAAATGAAAAACTTTTCCCAGTGTAATTTGAATTTGACAAAACGCCGTGAAAAGAATAAAACGGCTAAGCCTTCGGCGCTGGAACACAGCAGCCTGCCAACAATAATCGCGGGCAGTCCGGCTTTTAATACCATGGCCAAGGCCAGGATAATGACCCACAATGCTTCCCGGGCAATGGAGATATTAGCCCTATACCACTGCTTTAAATAAAGTTGGAAAACGATCCCTGAAGTACGCAGGGGGGTTAGGAGCAAAAAGTCTATGGCGGCGATGATCAATAATAGCTGCAGCCCTTTGGCATAATGAAAAAGGAACGATATGAATATAGCTAAGATCGTGGCCAAAATCGAAAATAAAGTTGTGATCGACAGGCCCGTCCCGATGATCTCATTCTCTTGTTCCTTTCTCGAGATGGCCTTGCGTACCAGAATCGGCTCAATACCCAAGGTAGTCAGCCAGCTAAATAAGTTCAGGTACGCGTAAAGCGCAGAATAACTACCGAACCTCTCGCTGCCTGAATAACGCACAAGCAACACGGATGACAAGATAGAAATTATAGTGCATATTACATGCCCTCCGATAACAGCGGAGGCATTCTTTATTATCGGAGTTAAGAATTCTAAAGGTTGATAGTTTTCCGGTTTTTCAGACATTTTTTTAATGAACCGAGCATCTTACGGGTTTTAATGACCGGCAAGATCGGTAATTCCTCTATTTCTCCTAATACTCTATTCCAATATGAAATATTGACTTGCGCGGCTAACACATCGTTTTTTATCTCTCCGTTTTCATAAAATAATGAATAATCATTATTAATTTCCATTAATTTTCGCATAACTTGCTTTAATTGTATCCCTGACCAATCCGAAATATCCTTTGTTCCGAATAACCTCAGATCATCAATCAGGATAGTATGTGTTTTTATATTATGCTTAGATATTACCTCTAACTCCGTAACCAGTGGCGTGTCTTCTTCTCCCCTTGCCGTACCTGCGGCGGAATAGTGGGCATCTAACCAAATAGTCGCGGGGCATTCGATCGTATTTAATATTTCCGTTAAGCATTTACTCGAATCTCCTAAAGTAAGGGCGACTCTTCCATCTTCTATCTCTTTTTTAAATTTACTGGCACACCGCGCATGAAGTTCAGGACTCAATTCTATGCTGTATATTTTTCTAAATCCAGCCCTAATAGCTTTTTTAACCCCTTCTCCGGCGCCTGTGCCTGTTTCCACAAATACCGGATTCTTGTATTTTCTTAAAGAAAAGTTTATCGGCATAACCTTTCGGCGACGTTTTCTCTGAGAATACCTTTTATGAATCTTATCGAATAACCGATAAGCCATTTTTCCCGCATCTTATGCTGATCGGAATTCTCTAAAACAAATACCGGATCGCAATTAATCCTCTTAAGAATTATTTGCATAGGATTAAAATCAAAAAAATCCAGGAGCTTCCATCCTTCTAATAGTTTTCTTAACCGGGTACGCCCGTAAGTCCGGTGCATATTCCATACCAGCGAATCCATCCCAAGAGGTATTGATAAGAATAAAATCCCTTCCGGCTTAAGGATTGATTTCATTCTCTTCATCGCATCCATATCCCCTTCGGGATTTAAACGCTCGCCGTAGCGGCCAAGACCGTCATGCTCAAAGGAAGAGATGGAAAAAGCTGTGTCAAATTTTAATGGACCCTGTTCGTATTCAGCCACAGTCATTGTCTTAATGCGGCCATCCTCTGAAATGATCTTATTGTATTCTATGGTGGTGGGTTTGCCTGCGTGTGCTAAGCATATGCTTTCATATAGAGGAGTCGTGGACCCCATTATGGCGACCGTTTTACCGGTTATGCTGTATTTTTTTAATGCCCGATACAGAAGAAAATCTGTCAAGCCATAATAAAATGAGCGCTTTCTTTTAATGGCTGTTAAATATGAATCAACGGATTCCTTTGTATACACAAGCGGCTTATCCGGAGGGTAAGAATCATCGCGGTATTGATACCTAACTTTAATTTTACCATTCATAGTAAACTTATTATAAAATTCGGGAGGTATTTTACTTGGTCCGGGCATAAGAGGGATTTATTTGAGAAAATTTATTGCCTAGTTTTGTTTTTATCTTATAAATAGCTGCGTAAGCGTACCCCCCTGGCGATAAAGGGATAACTTCTACAGCGGCCTTGCATCCTCCCAACCACCATGCCATTTCAGAAAAAGTACTCCACAGGGAAGCTTTGATCTTGTCGCTTTTTGATAACAAGTACAATTCGATCAGAGCGTCCTCTATGCCCTCCCTGGAATTCCTGTCTCCCGGATAAGTCCTCCTGGGATAATATAAGACGCGGTCTTTATATTTTGTGATTATCTTCTTCACGAATTCGGGCGAATCGCAAACAATAAAAAACCTGCTTTTCTCTTCTTGGCGCTCTATGATCCTCCAAACATTCCCTTCATTAAATAAGTGGCGCCGTTCTTCTTTTTCCCAGGTCCTGATATTAATGGATGTAATACTTCCATCAAAATTTTGAGAAAACTCCTCTATTTTATCCGCTATGTATCTTTTAGGCGCCAATCTCTTTATATGCTTTAAGAATTCCCCTCTTACCGGCAATGGTATGCGTTCGTATTCGAAATCGATCTCTCCTCCCCGCTCGGAAGGGAATACCCTGGAGAATCTACTCGGAAGATTATCCTCAGGCAGAGTTAATAAACGCCAGGTTTTACAGATCTCATAATCTCTGCTATCGCCATCTTTGCAGGCCAATGCCTCTAATTGCTTCCTGTCCACTTCATCTATTTTATTCTCAAAGAGGTCAGAAAAACTGCAGTTACAATCGGGGTCCCGGGGCCAAAACAGGGCAAGGCGCTTTGAGTATTTCTCGGCAAGCCGCATGGAAGAAAGCAGGCATTTTATCCTATTGCATAATCCGCCGTAAGTAACCGCTATGATATATTTATTCATTTATCGTACTTTTATTGTGTGGCCTTGTTAAAAAAGAGAGATTTTTACAAAGCCAGTCCGGAGCTCCTGCGCCCATCATAAAGTTAGAAAAATCACAGGATAATTTTTCGTCTAATTTGAAAACGTGGCGCTCAAATAAACGGGTCCAATAGGTCGGCTGGAGATTTATATGGTCAACGCCACCTTGCCCGGGGTAGGCGGCCGAAAATAAAACGGCCCGGCTTGGTAATATCCATAGTGTATGCCGGTACACGCAGGTCAACATTTTGAACCGCATAAGCACTTATGTCGTATCCTATGACATCCGCGGGCAGCGAATTGGCGGAAAGAACAAGGCAAAAATGAATTTATTCTATGCAGCGCATTTTTTAAGTAAAGCTGAACCATCTAGTTAAATTAATTATATTTATTTAACGTTAACCATATGATAAAGGTGCTTCCAGAACAGCGGCATCTTTATCAATTCTTTAATGAACCTGCCGTGGTGGTTAAAGTCCGCGTATTTCTCCATAAGCTGCTGGACATTATCCTGAGAAATGAATTTTACCAACTCTTCTATTTGTTCGTCATTAAAACGGGCGATCAATTTACGCAAGTAAATACTCATGGTCAGGTCAAACTCTATTTGCTTCTTCCAATTGGTTTCATAATGGCTTAAAAACTTCCCGCTGAAATCTCCCTTCTTAAACGCCTTAGCCAGGGTTTGCGCCGCCAGGTCCGCGCAAAGGAGGCCAAAATATATCCCTCCTCCGGTCGTGGGCTTGACCTGTCCGGCCGCATCCCCGACTACCAGCATGCGGTCAGCGTATGTCTGTTTTATCGGTTCCAAGGGGATAGGCCGGCGCATGATGTCCGTAAAATAACGCCCCAAAGTAATCGAATCTTTTAATTTGAGGTGCTTTAGAAACGATCTTAAAAACACGGGGGAGTTCTTTCGCGTACTTATTCCCACGCGTAATCTCTTCTTTTCTAAAGGCACGACCCAGCCAAAAGAATGCGGGGCAATGCTGTTCCCGAGAAATATCTCTATCTCGCTTCCGGATTCTCCGGCAAGCTGCACTTGAGAACAATCCAAAAAATTACCGGGAACGCTAAAGCCCAGGCTCCTGTGCAGGTTATATTTTATCCCCGTAGACAGGACCGCCGCTTCGCTTCTCACGGTTGTATCTCCCTGGTCATAAGATACCGCCGCTTCCACGCGATCGCTATATACCTTTAAGCCTCTGCAATGACAGCTGAGAAAGAATTCAACTCCCGCTTCTTTAGCCATATTATAAAGGCTGAAATCAAACTTTGTACGGTCAGTCACATAAGCCTGTATGCTCTTGCTCTTCAGGGATGCCTTCGATCCTAAGGGAGAAAATACACTGGCGCAATTAAACTCTTTTTCGATAGCTTCTTTAGGAAGGCTGAATCTCTCAAAAGACTCCCTGCTGATAAGCCCTGTACAGAATCGCGGTTTGCCTATCTGTGCGTCTTCCTCTATAACTAAGACGCGCAAGCCTTCCTTTGCCAGCTTGATCGAAGTATATATGCCGACCGGTCCCCCGCCTATTATTACCACATCGTACTTAAAATTTAGTTTTCCCATTTAGATTTGCTAAGTAGAGATATCCGCGGCTTCAATTTTATCATTATCCTGATGCCGGTAAAAGACCAAAAGCATGATCATTATCCAGAAGGGCAATACCATGGCGTTGCCTACGGAATAGATCCAGCTTTCATAAATAGAGCATAATAAGCCCGCGATCAATGACGCCCTCAAGGCATATCTTAAAAGAGGCGCGGGTTCCTTGGTTTTGGAGAATATTTCCTTGTATAAAAGGGAAAATAACGGGAGGAAAAAGACAACAAGGCCAAGCGCGCCCAGCTGAAGCGTTATGCCCAGGTAAGAATTGTGTATGTAGGCCCCGGAATGCCGGTGAAGGACTACGCGCTTTAACTCAATGATCTTGTCTTCCACCCCAAAGCCGTATCCGAAAAAAGGCTTCTGCGTAATAAAGTCCATGGCGATCGGCCAGACCTCCAGCCTTCCCCCCAACACCGGGAGCGATTCCACTCTGATGTAGGCCTGGAATGACTGCTTGATCAGTGTTTCTACGGCCCAGAATAAGATCAATATGACGGATATCGAGAAAAAGAAAAGTAAGGGCCGGTATTTTCTTGAACGTATATAAAGAAGGTAACCTGTAGATATGACCGCGGCGTTCAGCGAACCGCGCGAGGCGCAAAGGAATAAATTCAATACAACCATTAAGAATAAGAACAGCGCGCTTTTTTTCCGCGTATCCAGGAATAGCCAAAGGCTTAAAGGTAAAATTATAGCCGACATCACGCCGAGCCCATTAGGATTTCCGTATATCCCGGAAAATCTTCCCGCGAAAAAAGGCCTGTAAGGGCCGATGAATATCATTAAATAACCCGCAAAAAACAGAATGCCCGCGGCCTGCAGGATAATGCGGACGACGTTCTCTTTTCCCCGGTCGTAGGCGTATTTCCAGATCACCCAAAAGACGGAGATGTACAAGGCCAAAACCGTGGCGGAGCGCTCGAGCGTCAATTGCGGAAAAGCCGAATAAGACATGGAGATAAAAGCGAAAAGGATAAAGAAGAAAGCCAAAACGTCGAAAGGCTTTATCCGGCGGACCGTCCTTCCCAGGAAGATGTCGGAGAAAACATGCAGGCAGAAGAGCACAAAAAAAGCCCAGCGCAGATTAAGGGCCGCCCTGCCTATCCCGCCGTACGGCACAGCCGTAAGCGAAAGGCAAAGGATAGCCAGGAAGATCAGTATCCCGCGCGAAAAGAATATCAATGTGAAACCAAAGATCCCAAATGCGACAAGGAAAATCTTATCCATGCTCAGGTTTCGATAAATACCGGGTTAGACGCCAGAAGAAGCCTGCTTCCCGCGAGAAAATTAAGGCGGTAATATGACTTCCTGTTCGGCGCCGGGTCATCCTCAAAGATTAAATCGAACTTTCCCCGGTTATCCAAAGGGTACACTTTAACTATCTTACCGTAGCGGATTATTTCAAGCCTTAAAGGCTCCGCCGTATCGACAGCGCAATCTCCTTTTATTTTCAAGACCGGCTTGCTCTTAAGTTTCAGGCTGTTTCCCATAAAGGCTTTTTGTCCCCCCTCGCTTCCTTCAACGTGAAAATCGTCCAAAGATATATTTATTTTCTCCTTTGAATAATAGCGCACGTAAAGCCTGCCTTTTCGCAGCGCGTCGTACGCGCTTTCCGCTTTGAATTCAGGAAGCAAAAATATATTTTGCACAATATCAAGGGGGCCTTCCCGGCGGTAATCCATCTCGCCTATCACCCAGGCAGGATCAAGCCTCTTTCTTTCGCAATAACTTATCAGTACCCGGTCCCATTCCCCTCCGGGAAGGATAAGTTCGCAGCTTTTACTATACCTCAGATTCACGCAAAAACCCGTGTAACCGCTGGTGATTTCCAGCGATTCGGGATAAGGAGGGGTGTAGAATTTCGCGCCCATGAACCTGCCCCCCGACGCGGTCTCTGAAGTTTCGGGATGCGCCCAAAACACGGCGCCGCCCTTGAGCCTGACATAATCGATCAATTCCTGGTACGGCAGGAAATTTTTATATCCCTGGAAAGGGTTGAAACGGGAACTGGAGAAAGGAAAAATGGCGAAAAAATATAAAATCCCGGCTATGACCGCCGACATTCCTAAAAAACCCTTTCTATTTTTCTTTTTCAGGAAAAATATCCCCGCGGCGGTCAAAAACAGGCAGGTCAACGAGCCGGGCAGGTCTTTTTGCCGGGGAAAAAGATACCTGTTTCCCGTGACCGGAAGGAATTCATAATCCCGGCTGCTGTTTAAACCTGTGACTAAAAGGTGCCTGTTCCAGTCGTTCATGGTCAAATTTTTTCTGAAGACGCTCCCTGACCACCAATAAAAAGGCGCCACCTCAAAACCCTCCAAAAGCAGCATCCCGGGGTTTTCCTTTCTTGCCTGTTCAAGCTCCTGTAAATATTTTTTTATCCCGTATCTGGACGCGGATGGTTCTTCTATGGAAATCTTTACTGTCCGGGAAAAAACCGGCGGCCCATATTCCCAGCGCCTTAAGAAATCGTCCCCAAAGACCAGGATCCTTATCCCTGATTCCCGGGCTCGGTCCGAGAGCCTTCTTAATGAATATACACCGCCCTGACTGATATTGGAATGGATATGGATTATTCCGGGGTAGGGGGAATATTCATCCTGGCCGGAACAAGCCAAAGGAAAGGCCAGGTAAAAAAGAAAAATCAAGAACAAGGATGCCGGCCGGCGGCGGGATATCATTCGTCAACGACCTCCAGTTTACCCTCCCTTACTTCAATACGGTGGCCGCGCACTTCTTGTCTTATCCCTGCCTTCTGGCGCTTATCCCAGACTATCCTGTTCGCCTTGATATTGCCATGGACCTGGCGGCTCCCCTGGCCCATCCAGATATCGCCATGTTCGTTTGTATTAAAGGGGTAATTTACGTACCTATTTAATTTATTGCTCCAAAAGCCTACGCTCGCGCTGTTCGGGAAGAAAAGCCCGGCAATAGGATTAAAACTTATGGTCACGGGCTCTATATCTTTTTGCAAGGATTTTTTTCTAGCGAGGATCCTGAACCATCCTCCCTGCTCGTATTTTATCGATTCGGGGCTTATCCCTGCTGCCTGCGCGATAATGAATTTAAAATATTCTACGCGCGCGAATGAATGCCGCATTATCCCAAAGTAAAATAGCGACAAGGAAAGGATAAAAACAAATAAGTATGCCGGGCGCAGCGCTTTAAACCACCCCTGGTACAGGAAAAATTTATTAAGCCATCTCTTTACAGCCAGGATCCTCTCCTCGGCAGGCGTAAGACGGCGTTTTAAAAGGAGCCATTCTACCGCCTTTTTCCCGTAGGCAGCTTTTATCCTGTAACTTAAAGAGAAAGAGGCCTTCCCGTAAAAATAAGTCCCGTCTTCTTGCTTTTGGCCTATCAGGGGATCTTTTTGTATCTTCTTCTTGGAAAGGATGATATCGAGGTATACGGGCAGCTTGGAAAAATAAATAATTGCCGCAAAGGCGCCGATCAGGATTAAAAAGAATTTTATCATTGCGCGCGCGCCGTTTAAAGCCTCTAACCTTTTGTTTCTTTATCAGTTGAGGTATAGTATTTCCCGTAATACTTATAATGATAGTGGTAGCCGTAGCGCATCTCTAGCTCGGGGGATATGTTGTTCAGGACCACTCCCTTTACTTGCGCTCCGGAATCTACCAGCTGCGTCTTTGCCCGGGCAAGGGCTGAACGGGCCGTTTTTCCCACTCTATAAACCAGGATAACGGCGTCGACTCGGGAGCTGAGGATGGTCGCATCGGCCACCGCCAGGACAGGAGGGGAATCTATCAGGATAAGGTCGAATCTCTCCTTAAGCTTCTCAAGAAGCGCCGCGGTATCCGAGCTGCTTAAGAGTTCCGACGGAAGCGAAGGCAAAGAACCGCTTGTCAATATACTCAGGTTGTCTAAACCCGGAAGCTTTAACGCCTCATCAAATCCCATCTCCCCCATGAGAATATCCGCGAAGGTCTTGATCGCGTCTTCGGGCTTGGACACGCCTCTTAATATGTTAGACAGCCCAGGGTCCCTCTTTAAACCGAATAAATTATGGATCACCGAACGGCGCATATCCGCGTCGATCAAAAGCGTGCGCTGGTTGCCCTGAGCCATGGCAATCGCTAAATTTGAAATGGTGATCGACTTTCCTTCCTCAGGCCCGGAGCTGCTGATCATTATCGTCTTACCCTTTGCTTCCTCTCTCTTGACCTCATTCTGGATGTTTGTCCTTAGCATCCTGTAAGACTCAAAGATCGGCGAAGTGCTGGAATAATGCACTACAAGCTGTTTTCTCAAATGCGATAACTTTTCTTTGCCTTCTAATTTCTTAGGCAAAAACCTCCGGATGCCCTTTTTGTCGTCTTTGACCCTTAAATACGGTATGATGCCTAGCGCCGGAAGCTGCAGGAAATCTTCCACATCCTCGATCGTTCCTATGGAGGTATCCAATTGTTCCGATAAAAAAGCGCCGGTAAGCCCCAGCATCAGGCCGATAAGAGCGCCCAATAAATAATTAAAAGCCTTTTTCGGGCTTACGGGAAGATTGGGGGCAAGGGCCGGCTCCACCAAAGACACATCTTCGACTTTTTCCGATTCAGCGATACGCGCGCTTTCCAGTTTTGCCTTAAGCTCCCGGTATATGGCGTCGTTTATTTCGACTTCCCGCATAAGGCGGGCGTAGTTCAACTCCGTCTCAGGCAGGTCTTTCATTTGAAATCTTATTTCCTCTATCTGCTCATTTATATTTATTATATCCGGATGCCTTTCCGTATAGATCTTGGTAAGCTTGCTCTTTTCAGTTTCCAAGACGGATAATTTCTGCTGCAGGCCGACGGCGATCCCGGACGGGGCTTCCTTTTCTTTAAACCGCTTTAGGACATCCTCGGACCCCATAAGCTTTTTCTCCAGATCCGAAAGCTGGCCTTCGATAAACTCCCTGGTCTTGCGGGCCTGTTTACTGTTCTCCTTCAGGTTCTCCGAAATAAAAACTTCCGCTATCTTATTGGCTAATTTCGCGGTAAGCACCCGGTCCTGCAATGTCGCGGTTATAACGATTATATTGGTGTCCGGCTCTATGCGCGTATCCACCGCTCCCTGAAGGGAACTGGCGATTTTGGTGACTTCTTCCGGATCGGGATCTATGCCCGCGATACCCAGCTGCCTTACCGCCTCTTCCAGGATGGTCAGGCTGTTTATGCTGCGCGCGTAGGAAAGCATCGGATCGCCTATAGGGCTGCCCGTCAACTCCAAAAGGAGTGTCCCTACGGATTGAAATTGGCGTATCATGATGGTAGCGCTGGCCTTATACAAAGGCGCGAGGGTGCGGGTGTACAAAATAGAACCCAAGAGGACGAATGAGAAAATAGTTGAAAGGACGGCCCGGCGCTTGATTATTATCTGCCAGTAATCCCTTAAGTTTAGTTCGTATTGCGGCATCTTCTCCCCCGATAAATTATATCGCTATTCTCTTACATTGCAATGATTTTTAGCCGTCTTTCGCATGATGAATTGATCATATAAGCGGCGGAGGCAGGCTATACGCCGCCCTTGCTGTGGACAACATGCTGAAGATGCCTGGCATTAAGCGTCTGCAGGTATTCATTGATAGCGGGCTGGAATATTTCCAAGAAAGTATTGACGTTTCCAATAAAGGACTTGGGCACGTAGACTATATCGTTTGGCTTCAGGAATATGTTCTCCCTGAGCCTGCTTCCTTTTATGATCCGGGCAAAATTCACCCTTAACACTTCCGGCCTGGTCCTTACGTCCCCCCTTATTACCATTATGCTGTTTAAAACAGCGTACTTTGTGTATCCGCCGGCTGAGGCGACGACTTCCGTTATGGATGGAGGGCCGCCGAACTTATAAACTCCCGGAAGGAATATCTCTCCCAGGACAACGATCTTATTCGCCTGTTCCCCGAAGCGCTTTATCATAACGGAAACCTCCGGCGCTTTCACATAGGCTTTCAACTTTTCCGTTATGCTCGCGTCTAACTGGGTAAGCGTCAGGCTCTCCGCTTTTAGATCGCCGATCAACGGGAAGGAGATCTTCCCGTCGGGCCGGACAATAACCTCGGGTTTAGATAAGTCGGGTATCTGCCAAACGGATATGTCCAGCACATCTCCCGGGTCTATATAATATTCTTTTTCAGGGTGTTCCTGCTCCTCTGCTGAGCCGGCCCCTTCAGCCGCCGGTTCTTGAGGGGCTTGCGCCGGTTTCTTTATTTCTATTTTTGGCGCGGTTTCCGGAGTTATGGCTTTTTGCGCCTGTTCCCGCGTCGCCGCCTCGAATTCCAGCCTGGGAGGGCCGATCAAGTCCAGCGCCTTTTCAAATTCGGAAGTCGCCTCCCTATAGCGGCCAAGCGAATAGAAATCTTTTCCCTGTTGGTAATGCATGAGCGCTTCCTGCCTGCTATCAATCCTTTCCTGGCCGCATAAACCGGTTATACCGGCCAGCGAAATGAGCAAAAACAAGGCTGCCGTCCTCACTGAGCCCCTCCTATCGGTGTCAAAAACACGTCTACTTTACCTCTCGATTTCCTGCCCGCCGGAACCTCTTCCAGCAGCGCGGGATGCGGGATCCCGGTTAAGCTTTCCTGTAAATCGGCATTCAGCGAAACCGCCTTACTCATTTCGTCGGCGATCCTGTTATGCTGCTGCCGTACCAGCGTTAACTCCGCCTCAAGAATGTCATATTTCATCTTAAGGTCGGCGAATGCCCCCTCCGTCTGTCTCAACCGAGATTCCACGGTTTCTTTTTCCTGGGCCAAAGAAGCCAGTTCTTCCTTGATCCCGGAAAGCTCCTTGCGGTTGCCGGCCAACTCCAATTCTTTTTGCGCGAGTAGATTCGATACCTCAAGTAACTGGTTTTTCAATGTGTCACGAAGAACGTCAGCGTTATTCAGGTCCTGCGTCTTCTGTTTTAATTCCTGCTCCCTGGAGATAAGGGTGCTCCTGACATTGGAAAGCTCCGCCTGCAGGGCCTCATCCCGCGAAACGGCCGTAAGCGTTTCCTTTTTTACCATATCCAACTCCGCCCTCGTCCTGCTTAATTCCTCTTGTAGTGAATTTTTATAAGAGTTAAGGTTTTCCATCTGCTTGTCGAGGAACTCGTTAGCCTGGCTTAATGCCGCTAATTTATCTTCCGCTTCCTGTAATTGTTCTGTCTCGGCCGGCTTTGAAGGTTCGCCCAGCCTGGCCTGGACTATTTTGAGTTCGGCATTGAGTTGCGTTATCTGCTCGCTGTAGGACTTGATCTTTTCAAGCTCCTTCGACAAAGACGCGTTTTCCAGCCTTAATCTCACCAGCGCCGACCTGGCAGCCGCTTTTGAGCGGGAATTATCATAAGCTATAAGGACCGTTACAGTTAGGGTTACGAATAATATGAAAAGAGTTGACTTGACGAGCCATTCTTTTAACATATCAGCTAGCTTTTTTAATTTACTCTTTTCTCGCGTTATTGTCAAGGGGAACAAAAATTAACCCCGCATCATGATTGTGAAGGTGCGGGGTTAATTTTGTTTTTAGCCGTTTTATTTCTTTGATTTTACGCTTTCGATAAGTTCGGAAACGAATTTTCCGGCGATCTCACGGCATCCGAGGCCGAAGGCTAAAGCCAATCCCAGGCCCAAAGAGGCCAAAAGAATGCTTATTATCAGTTCAATTATCTTAGCGGCTATACCAAGCTGCTCCAGGGCTATGGCTATGGCAAAAACAACTACCACCACCTCCACAAGTTTACTCAAAAGCTTTGACTGGGCAAGGCCGGCATTATTAGCCGCGGTTTTTACTATATTGCTTAACAGCGTCGCGATGAACATACCGAGTATAAGGATAAATACCGCGGCGATGATATTCGGGACATAGAGCACGATCCTGTTCAGTAGATCGGCGGCAACGGTAAGGCCGATGGCGTTTATAGCCACGACGAATGTGATCAGCAATACCAGCCAATAGCAGATTATCCCCATCAACTCGGAAAGCGTGTAGCTGATGCCTCCTTTTGCGAGCATGTTGTCCAGGTCGATACGTTCGGATAGCTGGTCGAGCTTTAAGATCTTCAAGACTCTTACCACTAACGTTTTGATGATCTTGGCAATAATCCAGCCGACAATGAGGATGAGGACCACCAGCAGCAAATTGATCATGAACTGGCCGATCTGAACGAGGACTGTCTTGGCCGGGTCTAACAAAACCAACTGCCAATTACTCATCTTCCACCTCCTTTGCCGCGAAACACTTTGTTCCGCGTCCTGTTAATTTTCTATAACTCTATCATAAATATTGAGTTATGTCAAGGAAAAAAACGGAACCAGTCAAAAGTTAAGCGTCATTCCGTCATAGGCAGCAACGACTTCAATACCCAGCCTTGAAGATAATTCCAACGCTTGTATCTGGGGTTTAGCCCTGAGCATTGTCATCCCGAAATGCGTGAGTATCGCTTTTTTCGGCCTGATGCCGCTTATAATGGATTCGACATCCGCGAGGCAAAGATGGTCAATACCTGCCCTCGGCTCAAAGAATACGACGCAGATGATCAGGATGTCGGTTTTATAAAAATTCTCTAATTCCCTGAAGTATCTTGTGTCGGTAAGCAATGATACGCTGGTATTTCTTATGTTAAATTTCAAGCCGTAGGTGATCACCGGATGCGCGTGCCTCATGGAAGTGCTGAATTCGAAATTCCCGGCGGCATATGTTCTTTCGGCTTCCAATACCTCTATTTTCTCCACCAGCGCCCTGGCGTGTTTTAGGACTACCGGGTCTTCGTTGATGGCGTCCTCCGGGCAAAACAAAACGCCCCTTTTTTTAAAGCCGCCCTCTGTCATCGCCTCAATCATTACATTAACGTCGTTTGAATGGTCCAGGTGCCGGTGCGTAAGGATAACGGCGTCTAACTTACCCGGGTCAAGTTTCGGGCGGCTCGCGGCGCAGCGCACAAGGCTTCCCGGCCCCGGGTCTACCAATACGTTTGTGCCTTTCGAGCTGATCCATATCCCTCCCGACGCGCGCATTTGCTTTATCATCACGAACCGCGCGCCGGCGGTGCCGAGAAATTTTATAAAATCCTGCTCCCTGCCTTTTGATCTTTTAGTCATTTCGCTTATCGATCCAAAGCCTTTTTAATTCCTTGTTTATCTGGCTGACCTGGCTGTAGTTCAATTCCGCCTTTATCAAGTCTTCTTTTGTATCCTTCTTCTTTTGCTCAGGATTGATGAATTCTCCGGCCCCGAGGGATACCGCGCCTGCCGCCTTAGCGTAAAATTTTATCTCCCGGTCATCCGAGACTACCACGGTCTCCCGCGGGTTCCCGGCCGCGTCAAGCATCTTTTTGATCCTGGCGTCCGCGGATTCTTCCCCGGAAAATATAACTTCGATTTTTTCCTCATTTATTTTTTGAAGCGGAGTTCCGGGGTATCCGTCAAAAACAAGGATCACCTTGTTCTTGAGCTTTCCGTGTAATTTGCGCTCTTTTATGAAACCGAGCAGGGCGCTTACAGGGCCCTGCTTTCTACGGGTGGAGGGGAATGTGGTGTGGTTTATGATATTGTATGCGTCGATGACGTACTGTAAGGGCATAGAGAATGCCTCCCGCTAATCCCAAAACCAGTATGAAGGAAAAGGACACCAGTGACATCGCGAAGGCCATGTCCTT
>JAQUPI010000018.1 GCA_028716705.1 Candidatus Omnitrophota bacterium
AGGGTTTTATCTTCTCGACCGTGGTTTGGAGCTTTTTTGCCTCGAACTGGGCATGCGATTGCCTCTGCGGCAGCATCTGCAGGCAAAAAGAATTTTTTGGCCGTCTCTTCTTTTTTTCAGTTCCATTATTTCTGTGACCTTGGTTATTACCATTGGTGTTTTCCATTGGATGCAGCCGGCGGAAATCTTGAGCTGGCCGTGGCTTGTTTTATTCGGGATATCGCTTATGCTTACGTCAAGCCAGACCGCGGTCTCGCTGGTGAACTGGTTTTCCATGATGCTCGTGCGGCCCCAAAATCTTCCCCGAATGGATTTCTCAGAAGGAATTCCCGCCTATGCCCATACACTGGCCGTGGTCCCCTGTATGATCAGTGATGCGCGGACTATCGACTTGCTCCTTGAGGGGTTGGAGGTTCGCTATCTGGCGAATATTGACGCGAATACGGAATTTGCCCTCTTGACGGATTTTTGCGATGCGCAGCAGGAGACGATGCCTGAGGATGAAGCGCTTCTGGCGCAGGTGATAAACGGGATCGAGCAGTTGAATTACAAATACCGGCGGCAGAAGGAGTATGTTTTTTCTCTTCTGCACAGGCCTCGCCGTTGGGATGAAAGAGAAAAGGTGTGGATGGGGTATGAACGCAAGCGGGGGAAGCTCGGAGATTTGAACGCTTTCCTTCGCGGAAAAGGAGAGGACCGCTTCAGCATGATCATCGGCGATCTTCGGAGGCTTCAGGACGTTAAATATGTCATTACGCTGGATGCGGACACCCGGATGTCCCGCAACGCGGCCCGGGAGCTTGTAGGGGTCATTGCGCATCCTCTGAATCGGCCGGTCTATGATGAAAGAAAACAACGGGTCGTTTCCGGATATGGGATCCTCCAGCCCCGGGTCGAAACCAGTTATCCCGGAGAAAATCCTTCTTTGTTCGTGAAGATCTTCGGAGGCGATACCGGGATCGATCCTTATACCAAAGCGGTGTCCGATGTTTACCAGGATTATTTCTTTGAAGGGTCTTTTATCGGGAAAGGGCTTTATGATGTGGATGCCTTTGAACGATCTATGAAAGGCCGTTTTCCGGAGAATTTCATATTGAGCCATGATCTTTTAGAGGGGTGTTACGCCCGGTCCGGGCTTGTGACCGATGTCCAATTTTACGAAGGATACCCTTCAGGGTATCTTAAGGATTCGAGCCGCAGGCACCGTTGGATCCGCGGGGACTGGCAGATCGCTCCCTGGCTGTTCTCTTTGGTTCCCGGTCCCGGAGCTGCAAAAGTCAAGAATCCGATCTCCTTGCTGTCTCAATGGAAGATCGCCGACAACTTGAGGCGCAGCCTCGTTCCTTCAGCGACAGTTCTTCTATTCTTATTAGGATGGATCTGTTTTCAGCCGTCTTGGGCATGGTCGGTTTTCGTCATCACTCTGCTCGGTTTTCCTCTTCTGCCGATGTCCTTGGCGGAGGCGGTAAGGAAATCCGAGAAGTTGACCTTCAAGACCCATGTTGGATTGGTGTTATCCTCGTTTAAGAAGAACACGCTCCGGTTTTTCTTTTCCCTTGTTTTTTTGCTTCATGAGGCGTTTTATTGTTCGGACGCGATCGCCAGGACTTTGTGGAGAATGTCCGTGTCAAGGAGACGTTTGCTGAATTGGAATACTTCCTTTGAAGTGGAAGCTTTTTCGTCGACTCATATTTTGGGCTACTACAGGAGCATGTGGCTTGAGCCGATAGCCGCTGCCCTGTCGTTGATTTATTTTCCGGTGCTGTTCCCTCGTTTCGATTGGCTGGCTTTTATTCTTTTAAGCCTGTGGTTCGTTTCTCCCGCCGCGGATTATATGATCAGTCAACCTGCTCCTTCCCGGAAGATCATGCTTTCCAAGGCGCAGATACTTTTTCTCAGGAAGCTTGCCCGGAGGACCTGGGCGTTTTTTGAGAATTTTGTGACCGAGAGGGACCACTGGCTGCCGCCGGATAATTTTCAGGAAGAGCCTGTCAGCATCCTGGCGCGTAGGACTTCGCCGACGAATATCGGATTGTCGCTTCTTGCGAATTTGACCGCCTATGATTTTGGTTATGTTTCCATGGGCATGATGTTTAACAGGATAGAAAAAACATTCGACACTTTGAATCTTATGGAAAGGTTCAGGGGACATTTTTACAACTGGTATGACACGGAGACACTGAAGCCCCTGACGCCTCGGTATATCTCATCGGTGGACAGCGGGAACTTGACCGGTCATTTGCTGGTTTTGCGTTCGGGGCTCGCGGAAATGAGCGCGCAGAAGATCGTTTCCGTGAAGATATTTGACGGGCTTAGAGATACCCTGGAGATACTGTATCAAAGTGTGGCAGAACTTGAGAAAGGCCATAAGGGCAGCGTGGCCAGTTCCCTGCGAGGAGTTTCCGAAAGGATAGAGCAATTTCAGGAGAAGAGCACATTGTCCCCGGCGCGTCTTTCGGAGATCTATGCCTTTTTGCGCCAGCTTTCTACAGATATTTCAAAAATCCTTTCAGGATTGGACCAGAAACACTATGAACAGGACAAAAAATGGGCCCGCGCCTTCGAGCGGCAGTGTTATGACTTTCTGGAGGATATGTCTTTTATTGCTCCCTGGATCCTGCTGGCGCCGGAAATGCCGGGCATGTGGGACGTGGAGGATGAGCAGCAGCGGGATCGGCTTGTTCAACTCCGGGAGGCTATACGGTATCTGGACGAGATCCCCGTGCTCGGGGAAGTGGCGAGGCTTGAGCAGAAGCTGGTCCCGCTTATCGAGGAGATTACGGGTGTTATGCGGGTCACGAATGATGAGTCAAAAAAAGCCCTCGAATGGTTTTTGAAACTTCGCGATACGATCAAGGATGCCGGGACGCGCTCCGCCGAAAGGATAAACGCCATCGGTTACATCGTGCTGCGATGTAACGAAATCTCCAGCACCGAATATGAATTCCTGTATGACAAAAGCACGCACCTTCTTTCCATCGGATATAATGTCAGCGAGCACAAGATGGAACGGGGTTGTTACGACCTTCTGGCCTCCGAGGCCAGGTTTTGCAGTTTTGTCGCTATCGCCCAAGGCAAAATGCCCCAGGATCATTGGTTCAAACTCGGCCGGATGATCGCAAAATGCGAAGGGGATCCTGTCCTGGTTTCCTGGGGCGGGTCGATGTTTGAGTATCTTATGCCGCTCCTGGTGATGCCGAACTATGCGGGAAGCCTGCTGGACCAGACCTGCAAGGCCGCGGTCAGCGGGCAGATCCGCTATGCGGCCGAAAATAATATTCCTTGGGGGATCTCAGAGTCCGGTTACAACAAGATCGACGCGAACATGGTCTATCAGTATCACTCGTTCGGAGTCCCGGATATGGGGTTCAAGCGCGGCCTCGCGGAGGATCTGGTCGTGGCCCCCTATGCTTCGATGCTTGCCCTGATGGTGGAGCCGGAGAAGGCCTGCGAGAACCTCGAACGTTTATCCGGTGAAGGAGCCGGGGGGCTCTACGGCTTCTACGAGGCGATCGATTACACGCCTGCGCGCCTTGCTCCGGATGAAACCCGGGCGATCGTTAAATCTTTCATGGCGCATCATCAGGGCATGAGTTTGCTGTCTCTCGCCTATGTGCTCCTGGGCCGGCCGATGCAAAGGCGTTTTCTTGCGGAGCCGATGTTTAAATCCGCCGAACTGCTTCTTCAAGAGCGGATCCCGACCGTCGAGCCGTTCCTCTACGATTTTGAAGTAACCGGAACGCTTAGGAAATTCGGGGACAGGGAGACCCTGTTGAGGGTGTTCACGACACCCCATACCCCTGCGCCTGAAGTCCACCCGCTCTCCAATGGCCGCTACCATGTGATGGTCACTAACGCCGGAGGGGGCTACAGCCGCTGGCAAAATATCTCCGTGACGCGCTGGAGCGAAGACTCGGCTTTGGACAATGACGGAACATTCATTTATCTCAGGGATATGGAGTCCGGCCGGTTCTGGTCTTCGGCATATCAACCGGCGCAAATAATTGCTAAGGACTATGAAGCTTTGTTTTCCCAGGTTGGGGTTGAGTTTAAACGCAGAGACCATCAGATCGAGACGCATACCGAGATCGCGGTTTCCCCGGAAGATGATATCGAGCTTCGCCGGGTGACGATCACCAACCACTCCCGCAACAGGCGTATCATAGAAATTACCAGTTACGCGGAAGTCGTTTTGAATGATAAGGCAAGCGACCAGGCCCACCGGACATTTAGTAATCTGTTCGTCCAGACCGAAATTATCAGGTCCCACCAGGCGATCCTCTGTCAGAGGCGGCCGCGCTCCGACAAGGAAGCGTTTCCCTGGATGCTGCACCTGATGGCCGTTCACGGGAATGCGGTCGTAGGCGCTACCTATGAAACTGACCGGAGCAAGTTCATCGGACGCGGCCGCACGGTGAATAATCCCGCAGTGATGGGAGAGAACGGCCGTCTTTCGGACAGCGAAGGTTCCGTGCTCGATCCGATCGTTTCTATACGCAGCCGTATCGAACTGGCACCGGATGAATCTGCCGTGATCGATTATGTAACCGGGATATGCGAGAGCCGGGAAGTCGCGAATGCGCTTATGGAAAAATACAGGGACCGGAATCTTGCCGATCGTGTTTTTAACTTGGCCTGGACTCACGGGCAGGTTGGTTTGCAGCAGATCAATGCGACGGAGGCGGCTGCCCAGCTTTTCGGCCGCCTGGCCAGCGCGATTTTGTACGTTAATCCCGCCTGGCGGGCGAGCGCGAGTATTTTGCTGCGGAACAACCGGGGCCAGTCCGATCTTTGGGGATACGGTATTTCAGGTGACTTGCCGATCGTCCTGGTCCGGATCGAAAATCAGGACAATATCGATCTCGTCTTGCAGATGGTGCAGGCCCATGCCTATTGGCAGATGAAAGGCCTGGCAGTCGATCTTCTTATATGGAATGAAGTCAGTTCTATTTATCGCGATAGCCTGGGGGAGAGGATCAGCGGATTGATCGTGGCCAATACCAAGGAGCGAGCGAGCCAGAACGGCGGCATTTTTTTAAGGCGCGCCGATCAGATGTCGGATGAGGACCGGATCCTCATGCAAACGGTGGCGAAGATCATTATCTCGGATCGGGGGGGCACTCTCGCTGAGCAGTTGACGGATATGAGACAGCCAAAGGCGCATTTTCTGCCGTTCGTCGCGACCAGGAAAGATGATCCGGAGGAAGCACCCCAGGATCCCGCAGCGCGTTCTGACCTGGTTTACTTTAATGGCCTGGGAGGGTTTACCGGGGATGGGCGGGAATATGTGATCACCACTTCACGTTCGAAGACCACCCCAGCCCCGTGGGTCAACGTGCTGGCGAACCGGAATTTCGGCACGGTGGTTTCCGAAAGCGGGAACGCCTACACCTGGAGCGAGAACGCGCATGAATTCCGTTTAACACCCTGGAAGAACGATCCTGTTTCGGACGCTTCGGGAGAGGCGATCTATATTCGCGATGAGGAGAGCGGGAGGTTTTGGTCTGCGACCCCGCTTCCCGCGACGGGGAAGACCCCGTACACTGCGCGCCATGGATTCGGGTACAGCGTTTTTGAGCATACCGAAAACGGGATTGTTTCAGAATTAACGGTATACGTTTCTCTGGAGGAACGGGTCAAATTCTCTGTCTTGAAGATCAGGAATATTTCCGGCCGCCGGAGACGCTTGTCCGCGGCGTCGTACTATGAGCTTGTCATGGGGACGTTCAGGGATAAATATCACATGCATATCCTGACCGAGATCGATCCCAAAAGCGGCGCGTTGTTTGCCCGTAATCCGTATAACAAGGAATTCCCGAACCGGGCTGTTTTTCTGGATGTGAGTGAACCGACGCGGTTCGTAAGCGGCGACCGGATCGAATGTATCGGAAGGAACGCTACGATGGCATCGCCTTCTATGATGTACAGGGATAGGCTTTCCGGAAAAGTGGGCGCGGGGATCGATCCGTGCGCTGCTACGCAGGTTAAATTTGAACTTGAGGATAGCCGGCAGAAAGAGATCGTTTTTACTTTTGGCTCCGGGCGGACGGTGGATGAGGCGCGGGAGCTCGTCCGGCGTTTTGGCGGTATCGAGGCGGCGCGCCAGGAACTTGAAAGGGTGTGGGAATACTGGAAACGGACCCTGGGTGTTGTGTACGTGGAAACGCCCGATGCCTCGATCAATTTTCTCGTCAACGGCTGGCTGCAATATCAGGTCATAAGCTGCCGCCTCACGGGGCGAAGCGGTTTTTATCAATCCGGCGGGGCTTTCGGCTTCCGGGACCAGCTTCAGGACGTGATGGCACTCCTCCATTCAAAACCGGAAATGGTCCGGGAGCAATTGCTGAATTTTGCCGCGCACCAGTTTGTGGAGGGAGATGTGCAGCACTGGTGGCATCCGCCCTCCGGTCGAGGGGTCCGTAGTCAGTGTTCGGATGATTATTTGTGGCTGCCGTTGGTAACTTGTCTGTACGTCGAAAAGATCGGGGATACAGGGATCCTTGATGAAACGGCCGGGTTCCTGGAAGGGCCCCTGGTTAAGCAGGGAGAAGGATCTTACTACGATATGCCGAGAGCCTCCGCTCGTACGGGGACACTTTACGAACATTGTGTTTTAAGCGTGAGAAGAGGGTTGCGGTTCGGCGTTCACGGCCTTCCTCTTATGGGAAGCGGGGACTGGAATGACGGGATGAATCTGGTCGGGCGCGAAGGAAAAGGCGAAAGCGTCTGGCTTGCTTTTCTTCTTTTCGATGTCCTTAAGTCAATGGCGGTTTTAGCAGGTCAGCATGGGGATAAGGCCTTTTCAGAGTTTTGTCTTGATGAGGCCGGCAAACTCGCCAGGAATATTGAAGAGCATGCTTGGGACGGCCAATGGTATCGCCGTGCCTATTTTGACAATGGGGATCCCCTGGGTTCTTCTCTGAACAGCGAATGCCGCATTGATTCGATCCCGCAATCCTGGGCGGTTCTTTCTGGCGCGGCTCAGCGGGAAAGGGCCCGAAAGGCCATGGATCAGGTGGACAGGCAGCTTGTCGACAGGGAACACGCGATCGTGAAATTACTCGACCCTCCTTTTGATAAAGCTTTGCCCAACCCGGGTTACATTAAAGGTTATGTCCCCGGCGTCAGAGAAAATGGGGGACAGTATACGCACGCTGCGATCTGGGCGGCGATTGCGTTTGCGGTCTTAGGGGATAAAAAGCGGGCTTGGGAGTTGTTCGATATGATCAACCCGGTACATCATTCCGATACTGCGGATAAGTGCGCCGTGTATAAAGTGGAGCCGTTCGTGATAGCCGCAGATGTGTACACCTCTCCTGGACTTGCCGGACGCGGGGGGTGGACTTGGTATACCGGATCCGCGGGTTGGATGTATCAGCTTATCGTGAAGCATTTGCTGGGGATCCGGTTGAAAGTGGACAGGATCTATTTCGAGCCGTGTCTACCCGTAGGTTGGCCCTCTTGGAAGCTGCATTACCGTTATAGGGAGACCTTCTATCATATTTCTTTTGTGTGCGTAGGATCGTCAGATCGCATAACGTCTATTGAGGTGGATGGTGTTGCGCAGGAGGAAATGGCGGTGCGGCTCATCGATGATCGAGTAGATCATTCAGTGGAAGTGAAGGTTGGGTGATTGAGAGGCAATGAGCTTCAATGAGAATATTACTCTCTTCGGTTTGTCTGGAAACCGGGACCGACATTCAGCTGGCCCTTTATTATTTAAAGGGCTATCTTTTGAAGGCCAAGCCATCATACGGCGTAACCATACAGGTTTTTAACGAAAACCTGAAAACACCCGCCATCACAGAAAAGATCCTTGAGTTTAAGCCCCGCCTGATCGGATTTTCCTGCTATCTCTGGAACATTAAGAAGATCTTAAATATCTGCCGCCGGTTAAAAAAGATTGACCCGGAATTAAAGATTGTTTTAGGCGGACCGGAAGTAAGCCCGCGCGCGGAAGAAATATTGGCTGATGAAAAAGCAATTGACGCAGTGGTAAGGGGAGAGGGCGAAAAGACTTTCGCGCAGTTAGCTCTCAGGATGGGGCGCTCCATACCGGCGGATCTATCCGGCATCAGAGGGGTTTCGTTTCGTAAAGGCGCTGAAATAATCCGTAATCCGGATAGGCCTCTTTTACGCAATGCCGGAGATATCCCTTCCCCATATTTGTCCGGTTTGATAAATCTCAAAGACAAAAATATTTTAGATGTGCCTTTGGAAACTACGCGCGGATGTTCTTCCCGCTGCCACTATTGCTATTATCATAAGAATTTCCCCGCGGTGAGGCGCTTTTCTCTTGGCCGTATAGAAAAGGAGCTCAAACTTATTCTCTCGCATAAGCCTCAAGAAGTATATCTGATGGATGCTACCTTTAATTCTGACCCCCAAAGAGCGAAAGAGATCCTTAAAATCTTTATCAGGAATAATCAGGGCGCTAATTTGCACGTGGAGTTAAAAGCGGAACTGATCGATGAAGAGATGGCCCGGCTTCTGTCAAAGGCCAATGCCTATAACATAGAGATCGGCATCCAGAGCGCAAATCCCAAAACCCTAAAAGCGGTCAACCGGGGGTTTAATAAAAAAAGATTTATTAAGGGTATCCGTTACTTGAATACATTTAAGCTTTTCTATGAAATACAGCTTATTGACGCGCTCCCTTACCAGAGCTATGATAACCTGATGAGTTCTTTGAACTGGCTTTACTCAATGCACCCGGCAAAAGTAGTGATCTTGCGTTTGAACTTGCTCCCGGGAACAACATTACGGGACAGGGCCGCAGGCTTTGGTATTGAATTTGATCATCGCGCGCCGTATTACGCGTATAAAAGCAACGCTATGACTGATACACAAGTAAAAAGCGTTGAGAAGCTGACTTATGCCATGGACCGGCTTTATGACAGCCAGGTCTTCCAGAAAACGCTCTACGCCTTTAAGGCAAAAGCAGGGGTAAAGATCACTACGATACTGGAGGATTGGGTGGCCTGGGAGAGCAAGTTTAAAAGGCGGCCTGAGGATTACCCTGAATTCTTGAATAGAAAATCTCCCATGTTCCTGTCATACCTGTGCCGGAAACATTCTAAAACTGATCTTTATAAGGAGCTTTTGCCGGGGCTGCTTAAGGGATTGTGTTTTACTTATAATAAATAGTTTGTAAAAAGCCGCTGTTTAGGGTAAGATTTTAACTACGCGGTATCATAAGCGGGAAAAGGAGAGCCTAGTGGCAAGAGAAAATTATTCATATAAAAAATATCAGAAAGAATTAGCCAGGAAAAAGAAGGCAGAGGAAAAGAGGCAAAGGAAGCTGGAGAAGAAGGCGATGGAGGCAGCGCCCCAGCCTGGAGATGCCTCCAGCGGCACGACTCAAGCTGATCTTTAACACAACAAAGGAGGAAACATGGGATACCAAGGTGGCGGCGGTTTCGGCGGGCCGCGGGAGATGCACAAGGCGATTTGCTCGGAGTGCAAGAAAGAGTGTGAGGTTCCGTTTAAGCCCAGGGATGATCGTCCCATATACTGCAGGGAATGTTATTCAAGGCGTAAGAACGCGGGCCGATAACGGCAGGCAAGATCATCCAGGAAAATAGGGCTAACGGCGTGATAAGCGCGGAAGTCGGCTGAAATAGCAGGACACATGAGGCATAAAAATATTTTTATTCTAATTTTCTTATGCGCTGCCATATCCCGCGCCCATGCAGTCTTTGCTCATTGCGATACGATGGATGGGCCGGTAATTACCGACGCGAGAAAGGCGTTGGCGGTAGAAGACGTAAACGAGGCGTTAAAATGGGTTAAACTGGAGTGGGAAGGGGAGATCAACCAGGCTTTTGATGAGACTTTATCTGAGCGTAAAAAAGGGGGCGAGGCAGCGGAAAAAGCGGAGACGCGTTTCTTTGAGATCTTGGTTAAATTCCATAGAGAAGGAGAAGGCGAGGAATTTACCGGCATAAAACCCGCGGGCAGCGAAATTGACCCCGTTGTTAAGGAGGCGGACCTGGCCATAGAATTCGGATCAGCCGAAAAGCTTATAGGGCTGTTATCCAAAGACGCGGCTTTAGGGGTTCGTAAGCGCCTGGAGGAAGTGCTTGAAAAGAAAAGGCATAAACATAAAAGCGCGGAAGCCGGAAGGGAATTCGTTTCAGCGTATGTTGATTTTGTGCATTACGTAGAACACTTAGATGAGACCGCAAAAAAGGGCGGCAGTCATGGCAAATAGCCGCGAGGACAGGATATCCGGATGGGCAAGAAAGGGAGCGTAATGAAAAGAAACCGTAAGCACGAAGAAACTGATCTGCAAGAGCAGGTTGAACTGGATATAACGGCCTTTATGGCCCAGATACAGAAGAAGCTGTTGATCCTTGAAAATAAGATAGACAGTTTGATCAACAAGTTTTCGGAAGGTGCCGCAAAAGGCGAACAATTTTCAAAGCCGTTCAAGCGTTTTGACCGTTTCCAGGGCCATGAGAATAGAGGCCAGGGCGGCTACAGGGAGAGAAGGCTTTTTCAGGCGATCTGCGCGGAATGCCATAGAGAATGCGAAGTCCCTTTTAAGCCAACCGGGGACCGCCCGGTATATTGCAAAGATTGTTTTTCGAGGCGTAAACAGGCGGGCCCGCAGGGAGGTTCGTTCCAAGGGCGCCCGCAGGGAGGCCCATTTAAAGAAGAACGCGATAAAGGCCCCGGAGCGGAAAGGGAATTCAGCCAAAAACCACACTCCGATAAAAAACGGAGCAGGAAAAAGATCGAGGGCAGAAGAAAACCTGCTTCCCGCCCCAGGAAACGCGCTTAATAAAAAAAGGAAAGCGCCGGCCTGATATCATCCGTAAGATGAAACTGAAATTAAATGTTTATCCGGTAATCCCGCATTTGGAGCAAGAGATCGCGCGGATATTCCAGAAAGCTGTAGATAGCCGCGCCAAGGTCCTGGAGATCGCTTATGGCGAATCCAGCGATAGCGTCAAGAAGCGTATACTGAATTTCCTGAACAAGAAAGAGATCCGCCGGCTTTATTCCCGTCTCGAGAAAACGGATAAGGGCTGGGGGAGGATTTACGTGCATTTCCGCTGGAAGTCATGAACGTCATGCCCCTGGATAAAGATCCTGATTCCCGCCTGGTTTATTCTACTGCTCAGGGCTCAATATGTCCCCGATGCGCCAAGCCGGCTGCCCAATGCGAATGCCGGAAGATAAAAAAGGCGGCTGTACCTGAAGGTGACGGGATCGCGCGCCTACTCTATGAGAAGGGCCGTAAAGGCAAAGGCATGACGCTCATCACGGGTTTGCCTTTAAGCGAAGACGGCCTTTTGGTCCTGGCAAGAAAACTAAAGCAGCGGTTTGCCGCCGGCGGTTCGGTGAAAGGCCGTATTATAGAACTGCAGGGGGACCACCGGCAGCAGGCGGCGCAGGTATTGCGCGCGCTGGGTTATACGGTAAAGTAAAAATGCCCGCCTATTTGGAATTGATAAATTATGGTTTTCAGAACTCAAATCTCTTCCGGCACATGCCGCTTTTCGACTATATCTTCTACATCGGGCATAAAGAAAAAGTCAGGGAATATGAAGCGGTCCGGGAAGATCAGGCCTGCAGACTCCTGGCATTAAATTTTATCCGCGGCGGGGAAAAGATCCTCTGGGACGCGATCGAGGATTTCATAAAACGCAGCACCATCGATGCCGCGTCCATCTTACACGGCAATTTTATTTTTGACCTTTTGACCGTTGACGTGCATAATGAAATTAAAACGTTTAAACACAAAGAATTCACTTCGGTTATTGTAAATGCCGCGGGTAAGTTGGCTGACGGGCAGATCAAAATGATCAAGTATTCTTCCGTCTACGCCCTTTTACAAAAAACGATCGATTCAAATTGGGGAAAGGTCACCTTTAAAACGGCTGTGGATGTGTTCAAAGATAAGCCGGATTACCTCGACCTTCTTATCAAGCTGCTTCTAAGCGGTCATACATTTTCGCATGACCCGGTCATTCTTTTGCTGAACGACCTGAGCCAAAATCCGGTCTTTGACCCCCAAAACGAAAAACAGCAGATGAGACTAAGAAAAGTAATAGCCGATCTCATCCCAAACTCGATGGAATTTATCCCGGAAGTCTACATTCAAGATAAACAAGGAGCGGTCGAGCTGCTTTCGGGATCCAGGTTGTAAACGTTATTACCGGTAAAGGCTTTGGCCATGGATTTTGAGCTTAAGGACGAGTATATTGAGCTGGACAATCTGCTGAAGGCGGCGAATTTTGCCGGAAGCGGCGCTCAGGCCAAACAATTTATTTTGTCAGGTTCTATCAAGGTCAACGGGCAGGTTGAGGCCCGCGTCCGCCGGAAACTGCGAGCGGGAGACTCCGTGGAATTCGGGGAACGCCGAATTAAAATCGTCGCAGCCCAGTAAACCAGGAGGCGCGTTAAAGACGAAAAAACTGGACATTCCGGATTATTATGCTACAATACGTTAGGATGGATACGCGTGAAACCCCTCATGCGGAAGGGAAAATAAAATGCTGCCTTCGCTAAAGCTAGCGAAGGTTTTTTTGTTTTTAGGCTAAAATGACGAAAGATCTGAAGGAAAACGCGCTTTGGATCCACCTTTCCTGGGCTCCGATAGCGTTATTCGCGCTGGCTATCGGAGTTTTTTATTGGCTGGATATTAAGCAGATAAAGGAGTCCTACGCGTTATTGATCTTATTTAATCTCTTCTTTTCCGTTCCGGTGGCTATTTTAGTATGTCATGTGGCATCCAGGAGCTATATCCTCAGGGGCGGCAGGTCCTTATTATTCATGGGTTCAGGTATGCTCGCCTGGGGTATTTCAAGCGCCTTGAGAGGACTGGTGGCATATAATGTCAATTCCCAGCTCACCTTTCATAATATAGGCGTGTTTTTGGCCGGCTTAGGTTGCCTTACCAGCGCTATTTCGGCATTTAAGCCTGGCCGCTTTAAAGAAACTAATTCGCCGCCATCGGAATATGCCCTGGCAATATCCTATATCGCCGTCATGGTATTTATGTTGTTTATCGGATGGGCAGTCACCCAAAATTTCCTGCCGCCTTTTTTTGTCCCCGGACAAGGCGTTACATTACTGCGTAAAATTGTTTTGGGGGCCGCGATAATCCAGTTCCTGACTTCGGCCGTTATTTTCAGGATCATGTATATCAGATCACGCCTTAATTTTTTCCACTGGTATTCGTTGGGATTGACCCTTTTTGCTATCGGCCTGCTGGGTGTCTGGTTGACCATTCCCGGCACGCCGCTCAACTGGATAGCCCGTTCAGCGCAATTTACCGCGGGCCCGTATATCCTCATAGCTGTTCTTAGCGTAAGGCGCAGGTTGAGTGAATGGAATATCCCCTTTGAGAAAGCCCTGCATGAAAGCGAAGAAAAATACAGGGAGCTCATAGAGACCTCGAATAGCATAATCATGAAAGCGGACAAGGACCTGAACATCACTTATATGAATGAGTTCGGGTTAAGGTTCTTCGGTTATACCGCCCGGGAACTGCTCGGCAAGAACGTGATAGGAACGACCATCCCCGAAAAAGACGACGCGGGTAATAACCTTATCGACATGGCGGAGAGGATCAAGAAACATCCCGAGAATTTTAGTACTAATGTGCATAAAAATATGCGTAAGAACGGGCAACTTGTTTGGGTCTCCTGGACGAACAAAGTCAAATACGATAAAGACGGCAACCTGGCCGAGATATTAGCTGTCGGTAACGACTTGTCTGAACTTAGAAAAGTTGAAGGCGCCCTAAGAGAGAGCGAAGAACGCTTTAGCGCTTTTATGGATAACAGCCCGGGTATCGCCTGGATAAAAGATGAGCAGGGCCGCTATCTTTACTTGAATAAGGCTCATGAGGCGCGCTTTGGAGTAAAACTCGAAGATTGCCGGGGAAAAACAGATTTTGACTTATGGCCTCCGGAAGTCGCGCGGGTTTTTCGCGATAACGATCTGGCGGTATTGTGTGACGGGAAGCCGCGCCAGGTCATTGAAGAAGCCCGTGACCGGGACGGCACAAAGAGTTATTGGTTTAATTCAAAGTTCCTTATTTACGACGTCGCCGGGCACAGATACGCCGCCGGCCACGGCGTAGATATTACAGAACGCAAGCGGGCGGAAGAGATTATGAAGCGGGACAAGGATATTTTTGAGAAACAGGTAGCGGAACGGACTCAAGAGTTAGTGGAAGCCAACATTGAACTGGAGCATACGAGGCGCCTTTCCGATATCGGAATGCTTGCCGCCACCGTGGCCCATGAGCTGCGTAATCCTTTGGCCGCTATAAGCATCGCGGCTCATAACATCAAAAATAAAGCGAAAAATCCAAATCTCGATTCGCACCTCTCGAATATAGAGAAAAAGGTCAATGAAAGCGACCAGATCATCAATAATTTGCTTTTTTATTCCCGCCTGAAGCCGCCTCATTATGAAAAAATTAATTTGTTTGATACTATCAAGGAATGCGCCGATATCTTAAAGAAAATGGATAAAAAAGGAATAACCTTATTCAAAGACCTGGATGCTATAAAGGATATCGTGATAGAGGCCGATCAGACACAAATAAAGGAAGTATTCAATAACCTGATGAACAACGCCTACGACGCGGTCTCGCTCGAAAGCGGAAAGATAGATGTCACAGCCGAAAATAAAGATAAATTTATAAAGATGGTTATCGAGGACAACGGCCATGGTATAAGTAATGACATCATAAATAAAGTATTCGATCCGTTCTTTACCACCAAGGCAAAAGGGGTAGGCCTGGGGCTGACGGTTTGCCGGCAAATAGCCAGGATGCACAGAGGGGATATCGAACTAAAGAGCGAAGAGGGAAAAGGTACCTCTGCTATCGTGCGCCTGCCTAAGAAAGAAAAGAAAATAAGAATAAAGCTATAAATGAAAAGAGGCATTTTTTCTTCATCTCTTTGTACTTTATTATTACTGCAGCCGTTCGGAGTCTGTTCTGGCGCCGAAATTGACGAAAGATTCCAGCAGGCGCAGCAGCATTATTACCATGAGAATTACGAAGAAGCGCTGGAGATGTTCAAAACCCTCAAATCCGGATACCCCGGATCATCCGAGATCGCTTTCTACCTTGGCATGACATACAAACGCATGCAGGATTACCGCTCGGCGCAGCCGTTTCTAGCGGAAGCCTGCAGCCTTAAACCCCGTATTGACGCGGCGTTGCCGGAACTCATCGAGCTTTTGTATCAGAATGACCGGCTTAACGAGGCGCAGGAGTGGATTGGCGTTGCCGAGCATGACTTTATCGCCCCCGGACAAATCGCTTTCCTAAAAGGCATGGTCCTGTTGAAACAAGAGAAAATAGGCGCCGCGTTAAAGGCGTTTGACGACGCTGAGAAGCTTGAGCCGTCTTTGGCTTCAAGCGTTGCCTACCAGAAAGCGATAGCGCTCTCACAAAAAAAGGATTACGCTCAGGCGCGGGAGCAGCTGCGCGGCGTGGTGATCAAAGACCCGGGATCGGACCTCGCGGCTTTCGCTAATGAGTACATCGATACGCTGAAGCGAAAACAAAGAGGAGAGCAGAGGCTTAAGGGGAGCGCGAGCTATTCAGTGCAGTACGACGATAACGTTACCTTCAAGCCGAATGATTCCGCCCTGGTTTCAGATACTACCGGTGAAAGGGATTGGCTGCAGATGGCTACCGCCCAGCTTGACTGGGCGTTAAAACCGATCGAGATGAAAAAAACCGCCCTTAACGCGGTATATTCATTTTATACCACCAAGCACAATGACGTAGGGCTTTACGACGCCGAAAGCCATGACATTTCCGTTCAGCCGGCTTATTACGGCAGGACAGTCACTTTCGCCATGCCTGTGCATTACAACTATGTTACCCTTAACGAAGACCCTTATCTCGACACTGTGGGAGCGAGCGCGCTGCTCAACATTTCCGACAATTTCGATAAGATGTGGCAGCTGCAGCTGCAATATAACCACTATGATTATCACTGGCTGGCCGACAACGAGAGGGAAAACAGGGATACAGATGAAAGCTCGCTTTCTCTCGGGCGTTACTGGTTTTGGGATTCGTCCGGTTATCTGAATTTAAACTATAGTTTTAATTACAGTGACGCCAAGGGTAGGAATTGGGAATATTTCGGTAATAGGATCGTCCTGACCGTGGTAGTGCCCTTGCGTGAGGGCCTGCAATGGAATTTTGTCGCCGATTATTTCCGGCAGAACTTCATGAATACGCATTCTACTTATAACAATAAACGGGACGATGATCTGGTGACCGTTTCCAATCTTTTAGTGAAGGAATTGTCCGAGAATATCCAGCTTCAGGCGCAGCACACCTTCGTTTACGACGATTCCAATATCGGGCTTTATAAATACAAAAAGAATACTTACAGCCTTGGTGTAAAATGCTGGTTTTAAAATAAGGAGCGGCATATGAGAATAATCTTGGCGGTGCTTATGTGCGGGTGGGTCGCCAGCGCCTTTGCTGACGAGCCGGCCGGTAAGGTGACATTCGTGGAGGGGATCGCCGACGTTTTGCGCTCAGACGGTAATTCAGCGGCCTTAAGGGAGGGCCAGCCCGTAGCCCTGAAGGATAAGATCCGTACAAAGAGCCATTCCAAGGTACAGGTCACTTTGGCCGATAAAAGCCTATTAAAGCTGGCGCCCTCAAGTTGCGTCAGTATCGAGGAGTTCCGTATGGCCCCATCGGGCATCCGCGAACGCTGTGTTGTCCTTATCACCCGCGGCAAAGCGCAGGCCACGGTGGCCAAGACGGGGGCTCCTGGAACCTTCGTCATTGAGACCCCCAATGCCAGGGGCACGGTCAAGGGATCGGATATATTCGTTTCATACCTGGCAGGCGAAACCGGGATGTTCGTCAAAGAAGGGTTGATGTCCGTTGTTAACCCGGCATTTCCGGAGGTGCGGCGGATACTTAAGCCCGGAAGCTGCCTTTTTATACACCCTGAGAAACCTCCGGAACAACCGCGTCCGGCGATGAAAGCGGAAATGTCCATTCACAGGCGGGACGTGGAGCAGGAGCTGATCAAGAAATGGGTCCCGTCAGAGGATTCTTCGGTAATGAACGCGGTGATCGTTGCTCTGACAGGAGAGGTGCGTATCCATAAGAAAACAGCGGAAGATTGGTCCGCCGCCTTAAACGGCGATGTGATCAGTGAAGGGGATAAATTACAGACGGCCGGCGATGGGAGCGCCGAAGTCAGGCTGGGTAACGGTAACTCTCTTTCCGTAGAACCTTCCACGGAAATGCTCTTTGCCAGCCTGCGTTATGATCCGCAGAGCGAAAACTACCACAACGAATTCGAGGTATACGTGGGGGAAGTCTTGGCGGTAGTGACCAAGCTGACCGGGGAATCCACATTTGAGGTAACTACGCCTACCGCCGTTGCCGGAGTAAGAGGGACGATCATGCGCGTCGTTGTTGAGCCGCCCGGAGCGGGCGTATCCGTGCCGCAAACCCAAATATTCTTTGAGGGAGGCCGGGGGGATGTGACCAGCCTGCAGAGCGGCTCCATGCAGCAGCTTCAAGCCGGGCAGAATGTGCGCGTGGATAACGCGGGGATGATCTCTCAGCCCGCAGCGACTTCTTTCCAGGAACGCTCCGTGATAGCGCAGGATGTGTCGGAAAAACAGATGATAGGAAGCTTCTCCGGGCCGGGGGGGCCTCAGCAGCGAAAAGAAGGGCCTGGAGCTCCACAGCTTCCTTTTATCGGCAGGGAAGTCCTCATCCCTCATTTGCCTCCGGGCGCGGAGGTATTACTTCCTCCTCCGGAGCCGCCGCTTGCTCCGCCTTCCATATGGTATCAGGCACCTTTGCACATAGAGAACAGCCCGACCGCAATTTTCACGCGCACCACCGACTTCAAGCAGATCGCCCTGAAAACAGACGGCAGTTGGAACGCCGTTTTTAACGGCGTGCAGATCGGATCCGTCGCCTCGGGATGGAATCTGCGTCTTGAAAATAGTTCGGGGGACTTCGTGAATTTTACAGGGATCCCTGTGGCCTTGCCTTTTACCGGCCAGGATACGCGTTGGACAGGAACGCCTGCAAATTTCAGCGGTCAAGTCCTGGGCACTGACGTAGACCGTACCCTCCAGCTCGAACAGATGACCGTCGCTACCGATGCGGGCACGCATGGAGTCAGGGTAGACGCGCGGGGAGAATATACGCCTTCGCCTTAAGAGAAACCGTTCCTATACAAGTACTGAATCCGCACTTAAATCCCTCTGGAATAAAGTCAGCCTTCTGATAAGTAGAAAAAAGTCCATAAAAAGTAGGTTTTGCCAATTCCTTTGTTTTTTTTAAGGCGTATTATTAAATAAATTAGTGCGGCTTTTCGCGCAAGGAGGCAGATCATGAAGAAAGTTAAAATCTTACCTTTGATTTTTTTTGGAATGATTCTAGCGGGATGCAGCGGAGCTTTCTGGGGAGGCGCGGGTACAGGAGTAGTAGGCACGGGCGCGGGATATGAAATTAATATTCAAAGGCAAATGAACCGGATAGATGAAGATCTGAAAAATGGGACAATAACACAGCAGGAATACGACATCCGCAAGGACCAGATCCAGAGGGATTCATTGTTGAAATAAGAGAAAATGAGAAAATACCCTCTTTTAATTATTTGTTTAGGCATACTTGTATCGCTAAGCGCCTGCACTACATGCAGGACAGCGTATAAGGAGGATTTAACTGCCGACCCCAGGCTGCAAGAGGCGAATATCAGCTATAAGAAGGCCCTAGAATGGATAGAAAAAGCTGAATGCGACGCGACCATGCCCGCCGAAGCGGAAGAAGCTTACCGCAAAGCGGACTCTTACCTTTCCGACTCTATCTTCAAACTCAATGAGATCGGACACTACGAAAATATCGATGTGGATGATGAGGTCTTCTACGCCGAGACAGTAAAAAGCCATATAAACGTGAAAGAAGGGGACGCCCGAAAAGCCAAGATGCCGTAACGCGCCTGCCGCAAATTAAATGCTTAAAGGAGCCATATTCGATCTAGACGGCGTGATTGTCGACACTGTCCCGCTGCATTTTAAGGCGTGGAAGAAGATGTTCGCGGAATATGGAAAAAGGTTCACCTTCCACGATTATAAGCAAAAAGTAGACGGGATCCCCCGCCTGGACGGCGCTCAGGCGATATTGAAGGGCATCCCTCCCGGCGAAGTAAAAAAGGGAGCCCGGCGCAAGCAAAGATATTACCTGGACCTCCTCAACAAGGAAGGGGTCAAGGCCTACGCGTCGTCTTTGCGCCTGATCAAAGAATTACGGCGCAATAATATAAAAGCCGCAGTCATCTCTTCCAGCAGGAACTGCCGTACGATCCTCAAGAAAATCAACCTTCTCAAAGATCTCGATGCCGTAGTCGGCGGGAAGGAGATCACCAGGGGTAAGCCCGACCCGCAGATCTTCCTGAAGGCGCTAAGAAAATTACATGTAAGACCTTCCGAGTCCGTGGTCTTCGAAGACGCTGTCCTGGGGATAGAGGCGGCGCGCAGGGGGCACATTTTTACCATCGGGATCGACCGGCACCATGACCCCAACCGCCTTAGGAAAGCCGATCTTATCGTCAAAGACGCGCGCCAGGTCTCGGTGCGCAAGCTTAAGGAGATACTCCCCCAATGAAGGATTTCTACGCTCAATACAAAACTGATGAGTTTTGGTTGGCAAGAGAGAAATATTGGGAACCGGGCCTGCAAAATACGTATGAGTCGCAGTTTACCCTGTCCAACGGCTATTTCGGTTCCCGCGGCGTTTTGGAAGAGATCCCGCATGATGCCTCGCCCGGCACTTACATCGCAGGCATCTATGACAAAATAGGATCTCAAGTCGCGGAGCTGGCCAACCTGCCAAACCCTGTTAACTTCAAATTTATCGCTAAAGGGGAGAAAATAGATGTAGCGGCTATGGATGTCTTGCGCCATCGCCGGATCCTGAACCTCAAAAAAGGGCTGCTTATCAGGAATACCCTTTATCAGGATGCCCAAAAAAGGCGTTACGATTATCAATCATTACGTTTCGTTTCCATGCACAATAAGAATATCGGGGCGATGCAGATAATGATCACGCCGCAGGATGCTCCCTGCACCCTGGACGTGATCACGCAAATCGATACTTCTGTTTCCAACAGCGGCATATTGAGCGAGGGCAGGAAGCAGCATTTCTGCGTCAGGGAGGTGGGGCGTTCACGGTCCGATGAAGCGGCTTACCTGGTCGTGGATATCTGCCACGGCAGGTATTGTGTCATATTCTGGGCGGGATTTTGGTATAAAACAGACGGCAGGAAGATATTTTCGAAAGAGAATGTCTTCCGGTTGAAATTAGAGAAGAACCAGACCGCCGTATTCACGAAGATCTTTTATCTCAAACATTTTCCCAAGCAGCCGGACCAGGATTACTCTGAATGTAAAAAAGAAACCTTCCGGGAATTTTCCCTGGCTTTACGCGCCGGCTTCTCGTCGCTTACCAACAGCCACATTGAAGCCTGGGAAAAGCTTTGGAAGCGCGCCGATATCCTGATCAGGGGCACCGGAAATCTACAGACAAAGGTTCGTTTTAATATCTATCACATGCTCGCGTGTTGTCATACGGATAGCGGTTTTTCCAGCCTTGGCGCCAGGACCTTAAGCGGGGAAGGTTACCGCGGGCATATCTTCTGGGACGCGGAAATATTCCTGCTGCCTTTTTACATGTTTACCTTCCCGGAAGCCGCGCGGAATATGCTGCTCTACAGGTGTAACCGTATTGAAAAGGCCAGGGAGCTGGCCCGTAAAGAGGGTTACCGGGGGGCGAAGTTCCCCTGGGAATCCGCCGATAGCGGCGAAGAAGAGACCCCCGAATGGGCGCGCGACATCGACCGCACGATCGTCAGGATCCATACTCACACCTTCGAGCATCATATTACCAGCGATATTGCCTACGCGATCTATAGATATTCCGCGGCTACGCGGGATAAAGGATTTATGCGGCAATGCGGCTATGAGATACTTTTTGAATCCGCGCGATTTTGGGCATCCAGGGTAAAGTATGATAAAGGAAAGAAAAAATACGTTATCCGTCACGTTATCGGCCCGGATGAGTTCCACATCGAAGTGCATAATAACGCCTACACCAATATTATGGCAAAGTGGAACCTGTCCATGGGCCACGAGATGTTCTCGCGGCTTAAAGGATCTCCGCGTTTGTTCCGGGAAATAACCGGAAAGATCAGCCTTGAGGAAACAGAGGCGCGCGAATGGAAAGAGACAGCCTCAAAGATGGCGATGAATATAAATAAAGAGAGGGTAATTGAGCAATTCGACGGGTTCTTTAAGCTAAAGAAAATAATACCCAAATCAACTGATGAACACGGGATGCCTCTTTTGCCTCCGGGGCTCAAAGCTAAAGACCTGGGTAAGACGCAGTTGGTGAAGCAGCCGGACGTGCTCATGGTCTTTTGCCTGCTGGACGAATTTTTCAGCTTAAAGACAAAAAGAGCCAATTACGATTTTTATCTGCCCAGGACAGTGCATAAGTCTTCGCTCAGCCCTTCTATACATTCGCTTCTGGCATGCCAACTGGGTGATTTACAGAAGGCGTATTCCCTTTTTAACGTGGCGCTCAGGGTTGACCTGAGCAACCTTTTCGGCAACACACCGGAAGGAGTTCACGCCGCTTCTTTAGGCGGGACATGGCAGGCGCTGGTCTTTGGTTTCGCGGGAGTCTGGATCAGGAAGGGAGAGCTCAGTATCAACCCGCGCTTTCCATTGACCTGGAAGAATGTCGTGTTCTCCCTCAGATGGAGGGATGATACCGTGCGGCTGGATATGACTAATGAGTCAATAAGGGTCAAAATAGTCTCTGGTCACCGCGGGGAAGTCCCTATCTGGATCTTTGACGCTATGGAAAAGCTGAAGACAAATAAGCTTTACGTTTTTAAGAGAAAAGCCGCCTTAAGGAAAGAAGAGGGTTACTACTACTAATGGCTGCCAGGAAAATGAAAAAATTAAGCATCGCGCATATACACTGGGGGTTTCCGCCGGTGATCGGAGGCGTGGAAACCCATCTATCCATGCTCCTGCCGCTTTTCGCTAAATGGGGGCACCGGGTGAGCCTGCTTACCGGTTCCAGTGACGGTTTCAAGCCCCGCTACGTTTATAAAGGCGCCCGTATCCACCGGACGCCGCTTATGGACTTGAACTGGCTTTTTCACCGCGGTATCTGCGGATTGAACGATAAGATACGCGAAATAATGCATACTTTTTTCAGGCAGGCCAAGCCCGATATCATCCATGCCCATAATTTAAATTATTTCAGCAAGACACATGCCCAGATACTTTCTGATTTTGCTATCGAAAATAAAATACCGCTGATCCTTACCGCTCATAATTCCTGGGATGACATACAGTTCCTTGAATTGACAAAAGATATCCGGTGGTCGCATATCATCGCGGTGAGCCATTTTATCAGGAAGGAGATCATGGGGATCGGCATCGACCACAGGAGAGTTACAACGGTGCATCACGGCATTGACACCGAATTTTTCCGGCCGGATGTGAACCCCCGGCGCGTCCTTGTCAAGCACCCTATTTTAAGAAAGAAGAAAATAATTTTCCATCCGGCGCGCATCGGCCTGGCTAAAGGGTGCGATATAGGCGTTAAGGCCTTGAGGCTCATTAAGGATCGTTTTCCGGACGCGCTGCTGGTTATGGCGGGGTCGAAGAATATCATTGATTGGGGAGCGGTCCAGCAGAAGGACGTGGCGTACATACTTGAGCTTATCCGTTCGTTAAAACTGCAGAAAGATGTTTTGATCGATGTTTTTAATCTTTCGGAGATCGCTCAAATATATACCCTGTCGAAATTATGCATTTATCCATCCTCGTTTTCAGAGCCATTCGGGCTTTGCATGCTGGAATCATTTTCATCCGCTAAACCCATTATCGTGACAAACGTAGGCGGCATGCCTGAGATCGTCCAGGACGGGATCAATGGTTTTGTAATAAAGTCGCGGGATTTTGAGCAGTTAGGTTTTCTGGCGATGCGGCTGCTTGGAGACGGGGATTTTTGCGGACGGCTGGGTGCTGCCGGAAGACAGATGGTCCTGGAACATTTCCGCATGGAAAGGATGGCCAGAGATAATTTAGCCGTGTATTACAATAGCTTGTTGAAGTAACCCGCCCTTAAAAGTTCCCCACCCTTTCTATTTAAAAAAACTTGACAAAAGCTGTCTATTCTGGAGAATAAGACATAGGATGGACCGCGGATTAATACAAGCCCAAAGAAACGAATTAACCGACCATATTGTTTACAAGAAATTGGCCGGCCTAGCCAAAAATGCTGAACATCGGCGGCTGCTCCGGAGGATTTCCGAAGATGAGATCAGGCATTATGGTGTTTTTAAGACCATAAGCGGCGAAGAGATCGCGCCTGACCGGTTTAAGGTTTTCTTGTTCACTTTTATCTCGCGGTTTTTAGGGCTGAATTTCGGCCTTAAGCTTATGGAATCCGGCGAAGACAATGCGCAGGATACCTACGCGCGCCTCAAGGGCCTATCGCCGGAGATAGAGTCCATGATCCGGGATGAGGAAAGCCATGAAAAAGAGCTGATCAGCCTTATCGATGAGGATCGCCTCAAGTATGTAAGCTCTATGGTTTTGGGATTGAATGACGCGTTGGTAGAACTGACCGGCGCCCTTGCGGGTTTTACGCTGGCTTTAAACAACACTCGGCTGATAGGAATGATCGGCTTGATAACCGGGCTTGCCGCTTCCATGTCTATGGCCAGTTCCGAATACCTCTCTACAAAACATGAAGAAACCGATAAAAACCCGCTGAAAGCGAGCATTTACACGGGAATAGCCTACGTGGGAACGGTTTTGATCCTGGTTACTCCCTACTTCTTCATTAATAACGTTTTCTATTCCCTGGGTTTAACTTTATTGTGCGCTCTTTTGATCATGTTTATTTTTACATATTACGTCTCCATCGCCAAGGATCTGTCCTTTCGCAGGAGATTCTTTGAAATGGCGGGGTTGAGCCTGGGTATCGCTACTATAAGTTTTTTTATCGGATTAGGAGTACGAAAGATTTTTGGAGTAGAATAATGAAAATATCTCCGTAGTAGGGCATTCCCCGTCCTTCCGTTTACCTTCCAGAAAATTCTTAAATAAAATTGACAAATAGCCCCGACATGTTAAACTAGTTATGAACATACGTTCATAATGGAGGTTTCACTTGAGGCCAAAGAAGACAAGGTTGATAAAATGCGCTCCCCGGGAGAGATGTTTTAAGCCTATTTGCAGGCCTTTGAGCAGGCTAAAGTGCGTTTATTTAACCATAGATGAGTTCGAGGCGGTCCGGCTCGCGTGCCTGGAAGGCTTGAAACAGGAAGTTGCCGCGAAAAAAATGAGAATATCCCGGCCGACTTTCTCCAGAATTATCAGTTCAGCGCATAAGAAAATCGCCGATGGGTTGGTGAATATCAAGGCGATCAGGATAGAAGGCGGTTGCTGCAAGATCGAGAGAAGGAGGCCCGCCTGAGAGAGTGGAAAAAGCTTTTTTATATTGTTGCCATATTCCTGGGTTGCTTCTATTTGCCCCTCGACAGGATGGGTTTTAGCGGCCCTGTTTTTGAAGCCCTTGCCCTGGTAAAATGGTACGCGCGTGAGCACGTTCTTTTATGCCTTGTCCCGGCTTTTTTTATCGCCGGGGCCATATGCGTCTTTGTCAGCCAGGCATCGGTAATGAAATATTTCGGAGCCAAGGCGAATAAAATCCTTTCGTATGGAGTAGCATCGGTATCGGGAACGATACTTGCGGTATGTTCCTGCACGGTTTTACCCCTGTTCTCCGGTATTTATAAGAGAGGCGCCGGGCTCGGGCCGGCAATCGCTTTTCTTTATTCCGGGCCCGCCGTAAATATCCTGGCCATCATCCTGACGGCGCGTATTCTTGGCTGGCAGCTTGGATTGGCCAGAGCCACAGGGGCGGTGGTTTTCAGCGTTGTTATCGGGTTACTTATGCATTTGGTCTTTCTTAAAGAGGAGGAGGATCGGCACTCTAACAGCGGTTTCAATGCGCCCGAGCCAAAAGAAACTCGCCCTTTGGGCAAAACTGTCCTATATTTCGCATCGATGGTCTTATTCCTTATATTTGCCAACCTGGCTAAGCCGCTTGAAAGTGATCACAACTCCTGGTTTGTTCTATACCGGTTTAAGTGGTGGATCGCCGGTTTTTCGCTGATCTCCCTGGCTTTTATGCTTTTAAAATGGTTCAAAAAAAGTGAATTGAAAGAGTGGACGCAATCAACATGGTTATTCGCTTTGCAGATATTGCCGCTTCTCTTGGGAGGTGTCCTGATCTCGGGGTTCCTGCTTGGCAGGCCCGGCCATGAAGGTATTATACCCTCCAGGTTTGTGTATGCTTTAGTCGGAGGAAATTCCCTGAGGGCGAATTTCTTTTCTTCTATTGTGGCGGCGTTCATGTATTTCGCCACGCTTACCGAGGTCCCGATCCTGCAGGGGCTTATCGGCTCCGGTATGGGTAAAGGGCCCGCCTTAGCGCTTCTTTTAGCCGGGCCCGCGTTGAGCCTTCCAAGCATGCTGGTCATCCGGGGTATAATAGGCACCAAAAAAACAGTCGTATATGTGGCTTTGGTTGTGGTTATGGCAACTATAAGCGGCATGATCTTTGGATTTATCGTTAAATAGGATCAAGGAGGAATATGGAAAGAGCTAAAAATAAGATAAAGAATATTGTTAGGGAGGGTTACGCCAAGGCAATTATCCAAGGTTCTTCTTGCTGTTCGGGAGGTTCTTGCTGCGGAAGCGCGAATCAAGCGCAAAAAATAAGCAAGAAGGTAGGATATAGCGACGCGGAAATAAATGCCGTTCCTGAAGGAGCGAATCTTGGTTTTGGGTGCGGCAATCCGGTTGCGCTTGCTTCTTTAAGAGAGGGCGATATAGTGCTGGATCTGGGAAGCGGAGCGGGGTTTGACGCTTTTTTGGCGGCTCAACGAGTCGGAAAAACGGGCAGAGTTATCGGGGTTGATATGACTCCGGAGATGATCGCCAAAGCGAAAGAAAACACCAAGAAGGGTGAATATTCCAATGTAGAGTTCCGTTTGGGTGAAATTGAAAAGCTCCCGGTTGAAGATAGTTCTATGGATGTGATCATTTCAAATTGCGTTATTAACCTTTCGCCTGATAAGGAAACGGTGTTTAAAGAGGCGTATAGAGTTTTAAAAGCAGGAGGAAGGCTGATGGTTTCGGATCTGGTGCTTGCAAAAGACCTGCCAAAAGAGCTTAAAGATTCGGTTGCGGCATACATTGGTTGTCTTGCGGGAGCGATCAAAAGAGACGAGTATCTGGGCTTCATGAGAATAGCCGGATTCCAGGATATTAAAGTTATCAGCGAATCAGGTTATCCGGTGGATGCCATGTTCGGTAACTTTGAGAGCGCTCAGGACGCGATAGTAAGCATAAAAGTTTCGGCTATGAAAAGATAGAGCAGGGAGGGGAAATGAAAATTGAGATTTTGGGGGTGGGTTGTCCAAAATGCAAACAATTAACCGCGAATGCCGAAGCAGCGGCAAAGGAGCTTGGGATCTGCGTGGAGATTTCCAAGATAAACGATATTACCAAGATCACCGAATACGGCGTGATGATGACTCCCGCGCTCGCGATTGACGGCACAGTGGTTTCATCGGGGAAGGTCTTGAGTAAAGAAGAAATTAAAAAGATCATTTCAAAATAAGGGAGGTGATTTTGAGAAAACTTTCATTTATATTTATATCGGTTTTTGCGGTTGTTCTCTCAATAAATCTTGTCCGTGCGGAGCAGGCACCGACGCCTAAAGTCACCGCTTATTATTTCCATGGTTCTTTCCGGTGTGCGACCTGCCATAAACTTGAGCAATATTCCAAAGAAGTTATAGAAACTAACTTTAAAGACGCGCTCGCATCCGGAAATTTAGAGTTTAAGGTTGTCAATGTAGAAGATAAAGGTAATGAACACTTCGTTAACGATTATCAGCTTTATACCAAATCGCTTGTTATATCGCTATTAGAGAATAACAAAGAGGTCAAATCCAAGAATTTGGCTAAGATCTGGGATTATGCGGGTAATAAACAGAAGTTTTTTGAATACGTAACAAGCGAGATCAATAAGTTCTTGAAAGGTTCGTAATGGATGGATTTTGGGCAGGAATACTATCGGCTGCATGGCTTGGGGTTTTAACCTCTATCAGCCCTTGTCCTTTGGCGTCAAATATCGCTGCGGTATCATTCCTTTCAAAAAGGATAGCGCATCCTTTTCTTGTATTCGTTTCCGGGCTTGCCTATACGCTGGGAAGGATGGTCTCGTATGCGGCTTTGGGATGGATCATCATTAGTTCTCTCCTTAGCGTCCCCCAGGCCGCCCAATTCCTTCAGAAATATATGGGGAAGGCTTTGGGGCCTCTTTTGATAATTACCGGCCTGATTTTACTGGAGATAATTACGCTGCGTTTTCCGGGCGTGTCACTTTCTGAAAAACATCATAACAAACTTACAGAGGCAGGCGCTCCCGGAGCTTTTCTTTTAGGCTTTATCTTCGCTTTGGCATTTTGTCCGATCTCCGCGGCCTTGTTCTTTGGAAGCCTGATACCCTTGGCGCTTAATAACAACTCCGGGGCATTGCTGCCGTTTATTTACGGGATAGGGACAGGGCTTCCGGTATTGTTATTCGCGGTGGCGATCGCTCTTGGGATCACTTCTTTGAGCCATTGGTTCCGCAAGATTACGAAGTTAGAGTATTACACGCGCAGGATAACCGGCGGTATTTTTATCCTTGTAGGGTTATATTATATGGGGATTTATATCCTGAAGATATTTTAAGACGATAAAGGAGAATAAATGGAGCATGTTATTCATGAGGAGAGGCGTTTAAGTTTTTTTGAAAAGTATCTCACCGGATGGGTAGTCCTTTGCATCGCGCTGGGGATAACGCTCGGAAAACTATTTCCTCAGATGGCAGTTGCGCTTGACCAGATTTCGGTTTATCAAGTGTCTATCCCTATCGCTATCTGTCTTTTCTTCATGATGTATCCTATCATGGTTAAGATAGATTTTGCCGAGGTCATCAAGGCCGGCAAAACCCCCAAGCCGGTTTTACTTACGCTGGTAGTAAATTGGTGCATAAAACCGTTTACTATGTTCGCTATCGCGTGGCTTTTTCTGGGATTATTGTTTAAGGGATGGCTTCCGGGAATGGAGATCGTGAAGGGCGGGGCGCAGGTGGAACTTTTTAGGTCTTATATCGCGGGCTGTATTTTGTTGGGGATCGCGCCTTGCACCGCGATGGTATTGATATGGGGCCATCTGGCCAAGGGTAACGACGGCCATACGCTGGTGATGGTCGCCATTAATTCCTTGACCATGCTATTCCTTTACGCGCCTTTAGGGGGGTGGCTTTTAGGCGTAAATAAAATGCCTATACCCTGGCAGACGATCGTTTTGTCGGTAGTAATTTATGTCGGTTTACCGCTGCTTTTGGGATATTACTCAAGAAAGCAATTGATCGCCAGGAAGGGATTTAAATGGTTCGAGGAGAAGTTCCTGCATTATCTGACTCCAGTGTCGATATGCGCTCTACTCATCACACTTGTATTATTATTCTCATTTAAAGGAGAGTTGATCATCAATCAGCCGCAGGTTATCTTCCTGATAGCCGTTCCTTTGTTCATTCAAACCTGTCTTATTTTCGGCGTAACCTATGCCTTGGCTAGATGGCTTAAGCTGCCATACAGAGACGCGGCGCCGTCCGCGTTAGTCGGGGCAAGCAATCATTTCGAAGTTGCCATAGCCACATCCACAATACTTTTTGGGTTATCGTCAGGAGCTTCATTGGCGACCGTAGTCGGCGTATTGATCGAGGTGCCGGTTATGCTCATGCTGGTGAGGATTTGCGTGAGGACCAAAAATTGGTTTTAAAGATTGTTTAAGGGTCAAATTATGGTATAATAAAATAAGAAGATTTCAAATGGTTGGGCCGCCATCTTGCAAGCCAGGCAGGATGGTTTTTTTATAGTTAAAAAGCGAGGCATCTTATGAAAAAAGGGTTAAAGGTTGTGTCCATCAGCCTGCTTTCATTATGCATCGTACTATATATAGGTATTTTCATCTTTTTGAAAACTTTTGACTTCAACCGCCTCAAGCCGCAAATTATCATCGCCGGACAAAACGCCCTCGGCCGCCCAGTTGACTTTACAAAAATCGATCTTAAATTGTCTTTTAGAAATGGGATCCAACTCCGCTTATCAGATATAAAGATCGGGGAGGACCCGGAGTTCGGGAGGGGAGATTTCCTTACCGCCAAAGAATTCAACTTTGACCTTTCTGTCAAGGAACTCCTTTTTAAAAGGCAGATCCGGATCTCGGGCGCGGGATGTAAAGATCCCATCCTGAACATCGTCAGGTTAAAAGACGGCCGTATAAACGCGCAGGCATTCGGCCTGGGAACGCAGGCTAGCCCGCGGGTATTAGAAAACTCCACAGATATCGGCGTCCAATCGTCCGCCGCTTCCGCGGTACCAGCTTCAGCTATCCCGGAAATATTTGTCAACCGGGTAGATATCGATAACGGGAAATTAACCTACATAGATCATTTTTCCGAACCTGAGGTCGCGCTGGTTTTCGACGGGATAGCGCTTAGACTGGATGACTTTTCTTTAGCCAAAGCTTTCCCGATCGCGCTTAAGGCAAGCTTTGCCAGCGATTCCCAGAATATCGCCGCGCAGGGTAAAGGCCAGGTAAATATCAGCCGGCCGAGTTTTATCCTAAAAGACGTAAAGGCAACCGGAGAGCTTTCAAATTTATCCATGGAAGCGCTGCGCCGGTTTATCCCTCAATTAAAAAGCGCGCCTTTACCGGAAATAAGGTCCGGGATATTGTCGGCTTCCATCGATCTTTTTGAGGCCGGCCCTGAAGGGCTCATCGCCTTAAAAGGCAGGGGGGCGCTGGCTAAGGGCTCGCTAAAGATGAAAGAATTAGCTGTGCCCGTAGAGCGTATCGAAGCAGGATTTACTATGACCGAATCCGCCATTACGCTGGATAACGCTTCGTTCTCTCTCGGCAAAGGGAAAATAGCGTTTTCAGCCGGTATCAGCGATTATTTGCTGGCGCAAAATTATTCGGCCAAGGCAAATTTCGAAAATATTGATCTCAGCGAAAGTATGGACCAGTCGGCATATCCAATTAAAGTAAAAGGAATTGTTTCCGGTAATATCAAACTTTCCGGCCAGGGTTTTGACCCCAATACCATGCTTTCCAAGCTGAACGGAAACGGCTCCATAGACATAAAAGAAGGGCAGCTGACCGATATCAATGTCATGAAAATGGTCTTAGACAAGCTTCCTTTTTTCCCGAACCTTGCGGGAGTCCTCGAAGAGGGGCTGCCGGACCGATTCAAAGGGATCCTGCGCAAGAAAGACACGGACATCGCCAGTTTCAAATCGGGCTTAGAAGTAATTAACGGTAAAATTCAGATACGGCCGGTGGACCTGGAAGCCGAATCCTTTATTTTTCAGGGGGAAGGCAGCTTAGGATTTGACCGGAGCTATTCTCTTTTTGGCGCTTTTGTGATCCCGCGGGAATTATCCGCCGGGATGATAGAGGATGTTCCGCAAATGGAGTACCTTCTGGACGAGGCAAAACAGATACGTTTCCCCTTGAGGGTCTCCGGTAAAGGCGCTTCAGTTTCTTTTGTGCCCGATGTAAAACAGATGGGAGCCGATGCCATCAGGCAAAGGGGAATGCAGGAATTGGAGAAGGTCTTCGATAAGATATGGGGGAAAGAACAATGACGGAACGTGATTTAGAGCAAAGAAAGATCGCTTATTTTACGATGGAGATAGGCCTTGATTCCAAGATGCCTACTTATAGCGGAGGCCTGGGAGTGCTGGCCGGAGATACCATAAAATCCTGCGCGGACCTGGGATTGCCTATCGTCGTGATCACCCTGCTTAACGAAAAGGGCTATTTTTATCAGAGGCTGGACGAAAACGGGAACCAGACAGAATTGCCCGCGGATTGGCGTAAAGAAGATTTCTTGCGCCTGATGCCGGTTAAGGCCCAGGTATTTATTCAAGGCAGGACTGTGGACATCCAGGCCTGGGAATTCACCGTAAAAGGGATAAAAGACAGCGATGTGCCGGTTTATTTCCTGGACGCGAATATCCCCGAAAACAGCGAATATGACCGCGGATTAACCAGTTTTCTTTACGGAGGCGACCAGCAATACCGTTTATGCCAGGAGGTCATCCTGGGTATAGGCGGGTTAAGGATGCTGGAAGCGTTGGGCTATAAAAATATCCAGAAATATCACATGAACGAAGGCCATGCCGGATTGCTGACATTGGAATT
>JAQUPI010000019.1:0-24605 GCA_028716705.1 Candidatus Omnitrophota bacterium
GGTATCCCGTATTTTCCGGCAATACCGGGGAAGAAATCGGCAAACGGCTTGGCGAGATTGTAGTTTTCAATTACGAATTCTTTGTTCTTCGCGTTAAGATAATACCTTGGCTTTTTGTATTTGGTTTTACTGTCCATAGTCTCCCTTTAATAACATTAACTTGTTATTTTACATATTTTATCCGGTTTGTCCAGTAATTAATTGAAAACGGGGGAGGGCGGCCCTTGGTATTACCTATTTGTGTTTGACTTTTTGGACAAAGGATGTTATGATTAAAAAATTAACGGGGAAAAACTATGGCGATCACCAAAGACACGATAAAACACGTAGCGCATTTAGCGCGTATCGACCTTGCGCCCAATGAGTTAGAGACATTATCCGCTCAACTTCAAGATATCCTGGATTTTATCGATAAGTTGAAGCAGGCGGATATAAAGGACGTCCTGCCGACAAGCCACATCCTGCCCGTCAGCAATGTAATGAGAGACGATCTGCCTCGCGAGTCTTTGCTTTCTGAAAAGGCGCTGGAAAACGCACCGCAGAGAAAGGGAAGTTTCTTTGGTGTCCCGAAAGTGATCGAGTAATTGGGTTTTACGCAAAAATGGAATTATACAAACTAACTGCCCGCGAGTTAATCGAAAAGATAGATAAAAAGGAATCCAACGCCGGGGAAATAATCTCTTGCCTCGGGAAGAGAATCAAAGAAGTGGATCCTAAAATAAACGCTTATGTAAGGCTTTCCGAGCCGGAACCTTCCATCTCCGCACCCGGCCCCCAGCCCTCAACGCCATTAAGGGGCGTCCCTGTTTCCATAAAAGATAACATATGCACGCAAGGATACAAGACGGAGTGTTCTTCTAAAATACTGGAAGGATTTACGCCCCCTTACGACGCCACGGTAATAACAAAATTAAAAAACGCGGGCGCGGCCATTTTACCCTTTAAGACGAATATGGATGAATTCGCTTTCGGTTCATCCACCGAGAATTCATGTTTCGGCCCGACGCGTAACCCGTGGAGCCTGGAGGCTGTCGCCGGAGGCTCCTCAGGAGGATCCGCCGCCGCGGTCGCCGCGGATGAGGCGGCCTGGGCTTTGGGGTCTGACACGGGCGGGTCTATCCGGCAGCCGGCGTCTTTCTGCGGAGTTGTGGGGCTTAAGCCGACATACGGCAGGGTTTCCAGGTACGGCCTTATCGCCTTTGCCTCAAGCCTTGATCAGATAGGGCCGATCACCAAAGATGTCGCTGACAGCGCTTCATTATTGAATGTTATCGCCGGATACGACCATTTCGATTCGACTTCCATAGACAAAGAGGTGCCTGATTACACGAAGGTTTTGGGCTCGGGCATAAAGGGGATAAAGATCGCGCTTCCCGAAGAGTATTTTGTCGAAGGGCTCGATCCCGAAGTCAAATCCATAGTCGAAGAGGCGGTGGATAAATTAAAGAGCCTTGGCGCCGAGGATAAAACCGTTTCCCTGCCGCATACTCAATACTCCATCCCGGTGTATTATATCGTGGCGACGGCGGAAGCCAGCTCAAACTTGGCCAGGTTCGACGGGGTGCAATACGGGCACAGGTGCGCGAAGCCCCAGAACCTGATACAGATGTACAATAAGACAAGGGGCGAGAGTTTCGGGCAGGAGGCGAAGAGAAGGATAATGCTCGGTACCTTTGTCTTGTCCCACGGCTACTATGACGCGTATTATTTACGGGCGCTTAAGGTGAGGACGCTGATAAAGAATGATTTTGAAAAGTTGTTTTCGGAATTCGACTGCGTAGTCACTCCCACTTCTCCCACGGCGGCGTTCAGGATAGGCGAAAAGATAAGAGATCCTTTAAAAATGTATCTCTCGGATATATACACCATCTCCGCGAATTTAGCCGGGCTTCCCGCCATATCCGTCCCCTGCGGGTTTACGAAGAATGGCCTGCCGGTAGGGCTGCAGATATTGGCGAAACCATTCGATGAGGAGATGATCTTGAAGGTCGCGCACGCTTATGAACAGGCCACGCCCTGGCATAAGATGAAGCCGAAATTATAATGTACGAAACAGTGATCGGGTTAGAGGTCCACCTGCATCTAAAAACCAAAACCAAGGCTTTTTGCGGCTGTTCCACGGAATTCGGCCGCGAACCGAATTCGCAGGTCTGTCCCGTATGCCTGGGTTTCCCGGGGAGCCTACCGGTATTGAACAGGACGGCCCTGGATTACGCGATAAAAGCCGCCCTGGCGCTTAATTGCAGCGTGCAGAATTACACGAAGTTCGACCGTAAAAATTATTTTTATCCCGACCTGCCCAAAAATTACCAGATCTCGCAATATGACCTGCCGGTTTCCAGGGACGGCTTTCTGGATATCAGATCGGAAGCGGGCGCTAAACGCGTGCGCATAAAGCGGGTGCATCTGGAAGAGGACGCCGGAAAATTGATACACCAGGAGGCGGTAAGCCTCGTGGATTTTAACCGCGCGGGAATGCCCCTTTTGGAAATCGTAAGCGAACCGGAGATGAATTCCCCGGATGAGGCTTATGAGTATTTGACCGGGCTTAAGAGCATCATCGAATACCTGGACGTTTCCGACTGCGATATGGAGAAGGGGTCCCTGCGCTGCGACGCTAATATCTCCATAAGGAAAAAAGGCAGCACAATATTGGGAGTAAAGGCAGAATTGAAGAATATGAATTCCTTTAAGTCGGTCAGGGAGGCGCTGGCTTTCGAGGCCAAGCGCCAGGCTGAATTACTGGAGAGCGGAGGAGAAATTATCCAGGAGACCAGGCTGTGGAACGCTGAAGAGTCAAAGACAGTCTCCATGCGCACAAAGGAAGAGGCGCAGGATTACCGTTATTTCCCGGAACCCGACCTTCCGCCCTTTACGATAAATAAAGATAAGATCGAAGCCATAAAGAAGAGCATTCCCGAGCTGCCGGAGTCAAAGCGGCGGCGTTTCACGGAAGATTACGGGCTTTCCGAATACGACGCGAAGATCCTCGTCCTCTCCAGGAGGAACGCGGCTTTCGCTGAGGAGTGCATAAACGAGTATCCGGGAAAGGAAAAAAAACCGGTAGTGAATTGGCTCATCGGCCCGTTCCTTTCCGAAGCCAACGCGCGTAACCGGGAGCTGGCTGACTTGGGTATCGGCTCCAAGGCGCTGGTCGAGCTGATAAACCTTATGGAAAAAGGCGTTTTGTCGAATCTTTCCGCGAAGGCCGTCCTGGCGGAAATGCTCGAAACCGGGAAAACGGCGCAGGCGGTCATAAAAGAGAAAAATTTAGCGCAGATCTCCGACTCCTCAAGCCTTGGCGGCGTGATCGAAGAAGTGATAAAAGAAAACGCGAAATCAGTCACGGACTACAAACAGGGCAAGGGTAACGCCCTTATGTTCCTGGTCGGCCAGGCCATGCGTAAAAGCGGCGGCCGGGCAAACCCTAAAGTGGTCCAGGACCTTTTAAAGGAGAAATTAAATGAAGGCTAAATTCACGCGCGCGGCGGCGCCCATAGTTATGGTTACCGCTCTGATCTTCGGTATACATTCTATTGTTTCGTCAGCGGCGGATAAGGGCAAGAAAGACGACCTTTACAGGCAGGTAGAGCTGTTTTCGGATTCTTTGGCGATAATACAATCGGAGTATGTGGATGAAGTCGAGCCGAAGGACCTCATCTACGGTTCGTTGAAAGGGATGCTGTCTTCCCTGGACCCGCACAGCCAATTCATGGACCCCGACGCTTATAACGAATTAAAAGTGGATACGGAAGGCAAGTTCGGCGGTTTAGGCATAGAGATCACGGTGAAAGACGGTTTATTGACCATAATCACCCCGATCGAAGGCACTCCCGCCTGGAAAGCGGGCTTAAAGCCGAATGACCGGATCGTGAAGATCGACCAGGAGATCACCCGCGACATGACGCTTACGGACGCGGTAAAAAAATTAAGGGGCAAGCCGGGCGAGGCGGTAAACATCACCATACTCAGGGAATCCGAAAAAAAGGTCCTGGACCTGAAGATAGTGCGTGATATCATAAAGATCGTCAATATAAGGGAGGCAAGGATCCTCGAGGACAATATCGGTTTCATCCGCGTTATCGAATTCCGGGAGAATACCGCCAAAGAGATGAATTCGGCGCTGGAGGACCTGAAAAAACAGGGGATGAGCGCGCTCATTATCGACCTGCGCAATAACCCCGGCGGGCTTTTGGATTCGGCGGTAAAAGCCACGGAATGCTTCATTGAAAAGGGCAAACCCATCGTCTCCACAAAGGGCAGGCGCCCAGATCAAAATATGGAATTCATTTCCGGGGCCGCTCATCCGATAGCGGACATCCCGATAGTGGTCTTGATCAATGAAGGTTCGGCTTCGGGAAGCGAGATCATGGCCGGCGCCTTGCAGGACCATAAGCGCGCCATCATACTGGGTACCAAGTCCTTCGGTAAAGGTTCGGTGCAGACTGTAATACCGCTTAGAGACGGATCGGCGCTGAGGCTGACTACCAGCAAATATTTCACGCCTTCGGGAAGGCTCATCCATGGCAAGGGAATAGTGCCCGATATAACGGTGGAAACGGCCAGGATAGAAACCCCGCCCGCGGAAGGCGCTGAGCCTAAGCCGCAGAGCCCAGATGAAGTTTTCGAACAATTCGAAAAGAAGGAGGAAGCCGCCAAGCAGCCCCTGCCCAAAGAATTTAAGGATGATAACCAGCTTACGCGGGCTTTGGATGTCTTGAGGGCTGTAAGGATCTATAATGAGAGAGGCAAGATATAAAAAGATCGTTTGGGCCTTATCTTTTTTGGTTTTCATTGAATCATCGGCATTAATTTTTTTATTTATCAAGCTCCATAAAAAGGCCCCCAGGGCGGCAGCCATAAAGGGAAAAATAGCCATTGTCCTGGATGACTGGGGTTATAACAACGATAACCTGGATACCGCCGCACGCATAAAATACCCTTTTACCGCGTCTGTGCTTCCCGGTTTGCCTTATTCAAGGGCCGTGGCGCAGGAGCTGAATAAGAACGGAGTAGAATTGCTGCTCCATTTGCCGATGGAGCCCAAGGAGAAATATAACCTTGAGAAAAATACGATCAAGTCCTCCATGGATAAGCAGTCCATCGCCCGCATACTTGAGCGGGGCCTGGCTGATATTCAATACGCGCGGGGCGTCAACAACCACATGGGTTCCAAGGTAACCGAAGACTACAAGACAATAGGCGTAATATTGAGCGAGTTAAAAAAGAGGCGGCTTTTCTTCCTGGATAGTTTAGTGACTTCCCAAAGCGTATGCCAGGAAGCGGCGCAAAAAGCCCGCGTGGGGTTCGCCAAAAGAGACATTTTCCTGGATAACACGGATGAACCGCAGTACATAAAAGGCCAGCTCTCCAAATTAAAGAAAAAAGCCAGGCTTCACGGCTCGGCGATAGCTATCGGCCATGACCGTAAAAATACCCTGGAGGTCCTGGAGCAGGAGATGCCCAAGCTGGAAAAAGAAGGTTACAAGCTCGTTTTTGTGTCGGAGCTGATTAAATACTAGAAAGTTAATTTTTTAGGGACAGTCCCGCTGTGGGCTACAGTAAAGCTGCAGAGGGGGACAGTCCCTTGCTAACGGATATGTATGTATTAGGGATAGAAACATCCTGCGATGAGACCGCCGCCTCTATAGTTAAGGACGGGAAAAATATCCTTTCCAGCGTGGTAAGCTCGAGCCTCGAAGAGCACGCGCCATACGGCGGGGTGATCCCGGAGATCGCTTCGCGCATGCACCTCGAAAGCATTACCCGCGTAGTCGACAGCGCCATAAGGCAGGCAAAGATAAAACTGAAGGACGTAGGCCTGGTGAGCGTAACGGCCGGCCCCGGGCTGGCAGGATCGCTTTTAGTGGGCGTGTCCTTCGCCAAGGCGCTGAGCCTTGGGATCAACGCCCCTTTACTGGGCGTCGATCACCTCTCCAGCCACATATACGCGAATTTTCTGTCGGGCAGCCGCCCGGCGCTTCCTTTTGTGGCCTTGATCGTTTCCGGCGGGCACACCGTGTTATTCTACGTAAAGGATCTCGACAAGATAGATGTCCTGGGCAGTACTCACGACGACGCCTGCGGGGAAGCTTTTGACAAGGTGGCTAAAATATTAAAACTCGGTTATCCCGGAGGCCCGGTGATCGAACGGCTGGCAAAGCGCGGAGACCCTGAAAAACTTAAATTCAAATGCTCTAATACCGACAGGCCCCTTGATTTCAGTTTCAGCGGCATAAAGACGGCAGTCATGTACTTCGCGAAGAAGAACAGCTCAAGGCTGAGATCTCCCGGCTCGAAGCTTACCCGCGATATCGCGGCCTCATTTCAAGAGGCGGCCATAGATACGTTAATAAGAAAATCTTTTTTGGCCTGTAAGATGAAAAAGGCCGGGCGCCTGGTTATCGGAGGAGGAGTCGCCGCCAACGGCAGGATGAGGGAAAAGTTTTTTGCCCAGGCCGGGGACAAGGGGATAGATGTTTATTTCCCGGAAAGAAAACTTTGCATGGACAACGCCGCCATGGTCGCGGGGCTCGGATACCAGCTCTTCAGGAAGGGGCGGGAGTCCGGCCTAGGCCTGAACATAGGAGGATAGCATGGGTGATATAGAGATCATTGTCCGCATGACCCTGTCCCTGGTGTTAAGCGGTTCCATAGGGCTGGAGAGGCAGCTGCACCGCCGGACCGCCGGCTTGCGGACGCATATTTTAGTCGCGCTCGGTTCCTGCCTTATCATGTTGACATCGCTATACATTTTTGATATATATAAAAATGAAGTTCCCCTGGACCCGGCAAGGATCGCCGCCGGGGTCATTACCGGCATAGGTTTTCTCGGGGCTGGCGCGATAATCCAAGAGAGGGAGGGCGTAAAAGGCCTGACTACCGCCGCCAGCCTTTGGGTGGTCGCGGCCATTGGCTTGGCCGCGGGATGCGGTTTTTATAAAGCGGCGATTTTCGCCACTATCCTCGCGCTGATCACGCTTTTTCTGCTAAGGTACATTGAACGGGCGCTTCCTCAGGATTAGAGAGAAAGCGCAGGCCCGCCGGTAGGCAGGCAAGAAAGGGGGGTAAGGATGGCATTTAAAAAGAAATTGGAAGAAAAGATCCTCGACGTGGATGTGGCAATGCAGGGAAACCTGGCCTTTAAGGACCCGGTAAACCTGCGCATCAACGGGAAATTCGAGGGTAACCTGGAAACGAAGGGCAATCTTACCATAGCCTCCACCGCCGCGGTTGTGGCGGATATCAACGGCGATAATATCATCGTCGACGGCAAGGTGAAGGGCAAAATTACCGCCAGGGAGAGGCTGACGTTATTGCCTTCCGCGGTGGTTGTCGGGGAGATATATCCCGCGAAGTTGAACGTAGCGGAAGGGGCGGTGTTCGAAGGAAGATGCTCCATGCTTAATGATTTCATGAGCATCGATGAAGTAGCGCATTACCTGGAAGTAGACCTGAATTCAGTTCTGGAATGGGCCAATTCCGGGAAGATGCCCGGCATGAAAGAGGGGAATAATTGGCGCTTCGAAAGAAAGACCATCGATACTTGGGTCGCCTCCGGAAAAGTCGGTAAATAATGGCGGAAAAGCTTTTGACGGTAAGAGATGTTTCCATGCTTCTTGGCGTTTCCGAAAAAGAAGTAATGGATTTTGTGGAGAGTAAGCAGCTGGCCGCTTACAGGGTAGGCGGAGTGTATATCAGGTTCAAGCAGGAACAGATAACGGAATTCAAGAGGGCCTTCAAGCCGGTTTCAAAGAAGGCTGTTGCCCCGCACCCATATACCCTGAAAGACAAGCTCGGCGATTTCCTTTATTTCAACGATTTCTACATATTGTCTATCCTGATAATAGCGTTAGTACTGGTCGTAATTTTCCAGGGGTACTAATCCAAAAGGAAAAAGGCGCTTTAGATGGACCACGCGAAGAATTGTTGCAGCCCCGGTTTCGCCAACATCGACCTGGAGAGAAAGTCCCGCCGCGGCCACTCGGAGGCGGTATATTCCCCGGGGAAAAGCAAAGAGCAGCTTAAGAAAATAACCCTGCGGCTGATCAAAAATAAACAGGAAGTGCTGCTCACCAGGCTCGATAAGGATAAATACGATCACCTTAAGAGGTCGGTCCGCAAATTAAAATACCATTCTTTAGCCAGGATCGGGTACATACCCTCGGCGGCGAGAACGCGCAAGAAAGGGCACGCCGCGGTTGTTTCCGCGGGCACTTCAGACATACCCGTAGCTGAGGAGGCGGCGGTTACCCTGGAACTGATGGGAAACCGGGTTACCAGGCTTTATGATGTGGGGGTAGCGGGCGTGCACCGGCTGATGAATAATATAAGCCTGCTCAGGCAAGCAAAGGTGATCATCGTTGTCGCCGGGATGGAAGGCGCCCTTGCCAGCGTGATCAGCGGGCTAGTCAGCTCGCCGGTCATCGCCGTGCCCACCAGCTGCGGATACGGGGCTAGTTTCGAGGGGCTGGCGGCGTTACTGGCGATGCTCAATTGCTGCTCCGCCGGGGTAACCGTGGTGAATATCGACAACGGGTTCGGCGCGGGGTATTTCGCGTCGCTGATCAATAAATGAAAAGCAAGATTACTTTGAATGAGGCGGTCAAATTCCACGGGCACCTGGGCCCGTACCTTGTCCTCGGGATATTAGCCGGGGATCTGGCGCTAAAGAGGCTCGGGGCAAAGAAATATTTTGGTATAAACGTCAAAGTATGGGGCGTATCCAAGAGACCCAGATCCTGTTTTATAGACGGGATACAACTTTCTACAGGAGCCACTTACGGCAAGGGGAATATAGAAAAATTAAGCGGGCCCCTGATCAAGGCGGAGTTCCGCAGCCGCGCGAATAGCAAGAAGATAATTTTGAAATTCAGGGATGGCCTTATAAGTAAATTAACAGGAGCCAAAACACACAGAGACGCGGAGTCGTTAGCCAAAGAGATCTACAAAAAGGATCACGACGAGCTTTTTAACCTGATACCCAACACCTAACACATACAACCTGGAGAAAAGAATGGCCCTATCCGGATTAGACATCTACAAGCTGCTGCCGAAAACCAATTGCCGCGAGTGCGGATTCGCCACGTGCCTGGCCTTTGCCATGCAGCTGGCCAAGAAAACGGTAGGCATCGATAAATGCCCGCACTTAAGCCAGGAGGCAAAAAACGCGCTCGAAGCCTCCAGTCAGCCGCCGATAAAACTGGTCACCATCGGGGAGGGCGAGGATAAATTAGAGGCCGGGAATGAAACCGTCCTTTTCCGGCATGAGGAGAAATTCTACCATCCCACGGGCATAGGCTTTATCCTGGAAGATACCCTGCCGCCCGAAGAGATAAAAAAGAGATTGGAGAAGATTAACAAATTAAGCTTTGAACGCGTAGGCCAAAATCTTAGCGTGAACTTGGCCGCGGTCAGGTACAGCGAAAATAAAAAGTTCGCCGAAGCGGTCAAGCTGGCCATGGATAACACCCGGCTGGGCCTGGTATTGATGAGCGAAGACGCGGCCGCGATGAAAGAGGCGTTAAAGATATCCGCCCCGAGAAAACCGCTGGTCTTCTGCGCCGATAAAAACAATCTGGATGAATTTTCCGCTCTTGCGCGCGAGTTTGGCGCGCCGATAGCGGCCAAGGCTCAGGAACTTGAAGGCCTCGCCGGTTTGACGAAAGAATTGAACAGCAAAGGAGTAAACGATATAGTCTTATATACGGGCCAAAAAACCGTCAAGGATAAGATCTGGGATCTGACGCAGATCAGAAGGCAGGCGCTGAAAAAATCTAACCGCGCCCTGGGTTACCCGGTATTGGAGATAATAGAAGAAAAAGATCCCTACGAAGAGGCGATCGCGGCCGCGACTTATATCTCAAAGTACGCGGGCATTGTCCTGATGAGCGGGATAGAGTCGTGGCAGGTCTTGTCACTTTTAACTTTAAGGCAGAATATATACACCGATCCCCAGAAGCCCTTGCAGATAGAGCCCAAGCTTTATTCCATAGGCGCCGCGGGGGATAAGTCCCCGGTTTTGGTTACTACAAATTTCTCCCTTAGCTATTACACCGTGCTCGGGGAAGTGGAGGCGAGCAAGGTGCCGGCGTATATAATGAGCGTAGATACTGAGGGGATGTCGGTATTGACCGCCTGGGCGGCGGAGAAATTCACCCCGGAAAAGATAAGCGATTCCATAAAGAAATTCGCGGTAAGCGAAGCGGTTTCTCACAAGCGCCTGGTGATCCCCGGTTATGTCGCGGTGATGAGCGGAGACTTGGAAGAGAAATCCGGCTGGCAGGTAGTTGTCGGCCCGAAGGAAGCGGCGGGTATCCCATCGTTCCTCAAAAATTTATAGATCATAGTTAGGGGACACCCTTAGCTTTGGCAAAAAGGGTGTCCCCCGATTGGCAAAAAGGGTGTCCCTCTAGTGGAAAAGTTTAAAGTCACATTTTATCCGGATAATAAGACAGTGGAAGTCGAGAAGGACAAGACCGTGCTTTCCGCGGCTATCTCGGCCGGAGTATACATTAATTCCAGCTGCGGTGGGGACGGAGTCTGCGGAAGATGTAAAGTGATCCTGAAAAAAGGAGAAGTCTTCTCCCAATCCTCGGGAAGGCTCACGCAGGAAGAGAGAAAGCGCGGCATCCATCTTGCCTGCGCAGCCCAGGTTCAGAGCGACCTGGAAATAGAGATCCCCGCGGATTCACGTTTGAGCCTGGAAGGGCTGACGCAGGAAGAAGTAAATGCCCGCATGAAAAAAGATTACACCGAACCGGAAGAAGTTGAGCCGGCGGGAAAATCCCCTTCGGAAGGCGAATTCGTTTTCGCGCCTCTCTCAAGAAAAGTATACCTTGAGCTTCCCGCCCCTGCCGCTGATGAGAAATTAAGCGACCTGGAGAGGCTTGAGCGCCAGATCAGCCTTGCGGGGAATATCTCCGTCAGGCATACCTGCCTGAGCAATATTAAAAGTTTGGGAGAACTTTTGCGTTCATCCGATTGGAAGGTCACCGCTTCTCTCGGAAAGAGGGAAGATTTCACGGAGATACTCCTGATCGAGCCGGGAGACACTTCGTGTAAGAACTTCGGGGTCGCTTTTGATATAGGAACGACCACGGTCAGCGGCCAGCTCATAGATTTAAACACAGGGAAAGCGCTCGGGACAAAAGCCACCTATAATAAACAGGCGCAATTCGGCAGCGATGTGATCACCCGTATTATGTACGCCAAAAACGAGCAGGGCCTCGAAGACCTGCACAGGGCTGTGGTGGCGGACATGAATCAAATGATCATCGGCTTAGCCGGCGAGCATAATGTCGACCTGAACGACGTTACCTACGCGGTCTGCGCCGGAAATACCACGATGATCCATCTTCTGCTTCGCGTGGACCCGACGTATATCCGCAGGGAGCCGTACGTGCCGACATTGAATTTCGTGCCGGTATTACGCGCGTCCGAGGTGGAATTAAGGATCAGCCCGCGCGGGCTGCTATATTGCGTTCCCGGAGTAGCCAGTTATGTCGGGGGAGACGTCACTTCGGGCGTTATTTCAAGCGGATTATATAAACAGGAGCAGTTGTGCGTGCTCATAGATATCGGTACGAACGGGGAGATAGTCCTCGGTAACCGGGATTTTTTGATCTCCTGCGCGGCTTCGGCGGGCCCGGCATTTGAGGGAAGCGGAGTCAGCTGCGGGATGCGTTCCTCCAAGGGGGCGATACAAAAAGTAAAGATCTCCTCCGGAAGCCTGGAGCTTTCCTATTCCGTGATAGGCGGGGTTAAGCCTTTAGGGATCTGCGGTTCGGGCTACATAGACATAATCGCGGGGATGCTGGGCGCGGGTATCGTCGATAAGGACGGGAAGATAAAAGAAGCGAAAAATAAAAAGGTCCGCCAGGGCGCCGAAGGCAGGGAGTTTGTCATAGCGGAAAGAAAAGATTCCGCTAACGGCAAGGATATCGTCATTACCGACGTGGACATAGAGAATTTAAAACGCGCCAAAGCGGCGATCTATTCCGGGGTCTCCATGCTGGCCAGGCATGTGGGGTTGGACCTGGCAAAGGCAGAAAAATTCTTTGTCGCGGGAGGCTTCGGGACTTACCTGGATATGGATAACGCGATCAGGATAGGCCTGCTTCCGGATCTTCCAAGGGACAGGTTTGTTTTTATAGGGAACAGTTCTTTATCCGGGGCAAGACAGATGCTTTTGTCTTCCGGGGCAGTGGACACGGCCAGGGAAATAGCCAAGAAAATAACTTACCTGGACCTATCCGCCGAACCGCGGTATATGGATGAATATATGGCGGCTTTATTTTTTCCGCATACGGATCTATTACGATTCCCAAGCATAAAGCATTAACTGGCAATAAAAAATGAGTTACACGATAGCTATAGCGGGCAAAGGCGGCACAGGCAAGACAACTATCGCCGCGCTTATTGTAAGACTGCTCAAAGAACAGAAACGCGGGTCGATATTGGCCGTGGACGCCGACCCGAACAATAATCTTGCCGAGAACCTGGGTGCCCATATCAAGGAAACTGTAGGCTCCATATTGGACGGGGTATGCCGTAACCCGGACAAGATCCCGCCCGGGATGTCCAAAGACACTTTCATCGAGTATCAGGTGCAGACCTCTATAACGGAAAACGAGGGATTCGATATCCTGGCGATGGGCAGGCCGGAGGGCCCGGGCTGCTATTGCTACGTGAATAACATTTTGAGGAATATCACGGCGAAGCTGATGAAGGATTATGATTACGTGGTGATCGATAACGAAGCGGGCTTTGAGCATCTTTCCCGCAGGACAACCCGCGATTGCGATACGCTGCTTGTGGTTTCCGACGCCACAGCGGTGGGGTTGAGGGCGGCGGAACGGATCAACGGCCTGGTAAAAGAATTGAAGATCGGAGCGAAGAAAAGCCTCTTGCTTATAAACGGGTCCAACAAGGCCCAAAAAGAAATGATAAAAAGAACAAGCCTTGACCACATAGGCAATATACCGAACGACCCCTTAATAACCAGGGCCGGCTTGAATGCGGGTTCACTGATGGGGATCAGAGAAACCGCGGCGAGCCTTAAGGCCTTACGCAAACTAGGAGAGAATATATGGAATTGATCGCGGAGAAATGGTCTGGTGCCGTTTCCGTTGTAAAAATTGGCGCGGCCAAAGACGAAGGAGGGACGCGCTCCAACGTTATTACCGTAGGCGGAGAAGCGGCGCTCCCATTCTTGCCGGCAGAAGGCGCTTTGCCGAATAAACCGGCAACCGCGCATGAAATATGGGATATTACGCCGCCGGATTGGCCTGAGGAATTGAATAAAGCTTACAAGAATGTCTTTGCCGACCCGGTCGCCTGGGCGCAAAAGTGCGTCAAAGAGGATAAGGCGCGGTTATTATGCGTGAGGCTGCAAGGGGCGCATCCGGATTTCGGGGACAAGAAGCCGGAAGACGAGGCGAAACTCATCGGCCGGTTATTGAAAGAGGTGGACGTGCCCTTGATCATCCTGGGCTGCCAGGACGACGCCAAGGATAACCTGGTGTTACCTGCCTGCTGCGAAGCCGCGAAGGGAGAACGCTGCCTGGTGGGAAGCGCGGTGCAGGATAATTACAAGACCCTTACCGCGGCGGTTTTGGCTGACGGACATAATATCATCGCCGAGTCGCCTATCGATATAAATATCGCCAAGCAGTTAAATATCCTTATTTCGGATATGGGGCTGCCATTGGAGCGCATAATCATCGACCCGACTATCGGAGCGCTGGGTTACGGCCTGGAATACGCTTATTCGATCATGGAGCGGGCGCGGCTGGCGGGTTTGTCAGGCGATAAGATGATGGCTTGCCCTTTCATATGCTTAGTCGGCCAGGAGGCGTGGAGGGCGAAGGAGGCCAAGGCGCCGGTAAGCCAATTCCCGGCTTGGGGCGCTGAAGCTGAACGCGGCGTAGCATGGGAGATCGTAACCGCGACCGCGCTTATCCAGGCGGGTGCGGATATCTTAGTCATGCGGCATCCAAAGGCGATAGAGAAGATAAATAAATATATAGATTCTCTCTTCTAAATTAAGGGACACCCTTTTTGGTAAAGCTAAGGGTGTCCCGGGGGAAAACGTAAAGAAGAATTAATTATTTAGGGGACACCCTCCCGATTGGCAAAAAGGGTGTCCCCCGATTGGCAAAAAGGGTGTCCCTTATGTTTATAATTGGGGAATTGATCAACGGGATGTATAAGAATATCGGAGGGGCGATCAAGGAAAAGAATAAGTCCGTGATCCAGAAATGCGCCCTTGACCAGGCAAAATGCGGCGCGGACGCGCTGGATATAAACTGCGGCCCCGCTTCCCGCAGGCCGGTGGACGATATAAAGTGGCTGGTCGAGGCGGTTCAGGAGGTAACGGACAAGCCCCTGGCTTTAGACTCAAGCAAGCCGGAGGTTATCGAATCGGGTTTAAGCGTCCTGAAAAATAAGGCGATCATAAACTCAACCACCGCGGACCCCGAAAAATTACAGGCGCTGGTGCCCCTGGCGAAGAAATACAACGCCAAGCTCATCGGGCTGACCATAAGCGCCAAAGGGATCCCGCAAAACAAGGACCAGAGGCTGGAGTTGGCGGCCGCTATCGTGGCCGGCTGCATGGAGCTGGATTTTCCCATTGACAACCTTTACCTGGATCCCATAGTCATGCCGGTAAACGTAGCCCAGTCGCAGATGAAGGACATACTGGAAGTCATCCGTGAATTCAAGATCATCTCGGAACCCGCCCCAAAAAGCATAGTGGGCTTAAGCAATGTTTCCCAGGGCACCTGCGAGCGCGGCCTGGTAAACCGGACATTCCTGACCATGGCCTGCGGCTTTGGGCTGGACGCGGCGATATTGGACCCGATGGACAAGGAATTAATGAACGCGGCAATAACCGCGGAATTGATCTTGAATAAACAGATATACTGCGATTCTTACTTAGACGCTTATAGAAAAAGATAGGAGGAAAAAAACGGGCTCTGAATTATTTTTTTCTAGAATGAACTGACAAAAAATAATTCTGGCCCCGTTTTTTAAATATGGCTCGAACTAAGATCTTCCGGCATATCTTCAGGTTCCATGGCTTCATGGAGAGCATGAAACTGGCCATGCAAGGTATAGGTTATCTTTTTTTATACCACCGCAATATGCGCATTATCTTTTCGCTCGGCCTCGCCGCCTTCCTCCTGGGGGTGCATTTCCGGTTAAAAGGCATCGAGCTGGCCATATTATGCGTTACCATTACCCTCGTATTCATGGCTGAGATATTCAACACCGCCATCGAGATGATGATCGATATGTCTACCAGGAAATATCATACCCTGATAAGGCTGGTAAAGGACATCGCCGCCGGAGTAGTGCTGCTCGCCTCCCTGAACGCCCTTGCCGTGGGTTACATACTTTTTATAAGAAGGATTTTCAAGTAAATTCAAAATGAAAAAAACCGCGTTTATAGCATCGGCCCTTTTCCTCGCCTCGATCAACCTTTGCTTTTCCGAATCCGCGAGCCAGATCGAAAAGGCGCGCAGAGACATAGAAATGGAAAAGATCCTGAGGGACGAAGCCGTGAAGGGCAGGAAAGTATTGATCAAAAAGATCACGGTAAGGGGGGTGAGCTTGCTTACCAAAGAGCGGATTAAAGATATCACACTGCCTTTCAAGGGCCGCTGGTTAAGCCAGGCCGATATCAAATTCATCCTGGATTCCATCCACGAGGCTTATAATGAGAGCGGATATGTCGGGCAGCCCGATGAGATGACTTTTAGGATCCAAAAGCGGAACCTGCGTATAGACATCAAAGAGGGTAGTGTAAAAAAGCCCTGAAAAAGTAGAAACAAATCATTGACAGGGAGCATCGTTCTAATATAATTAAGGCGTAAAACAACAAAAAAATGAAGAAAAAAATATTTCTCCTATTCTTAACCGCCGGCCTGGTTTTATTATCCAGGCCTTTTTCTTTTGCCCAGCAGACTCCCGGAGAGATCGTGGGGGGCCAGGAGAGGATACGCGAGCAGCAGGCAGAGCAGGAGTCGCTGCGCAAAAAGGCCGAAGAGAAGAAGGAGCCCGCCGAAATAGAGGAACAGCTTCCCCAGGAACCCGTCCTGCCCCCGTCCCAGGAAAAGGTAATGGTCCGGGATATCCGGGTAACGGATGCCAGATTGGTCCCGGAGGCTGAAATAAATTCCATCACCGCGGGTTTTGAAGGCAGGGAATTGACGCTGCCCGATATGCAAAAGGCCGCGGACCTGATCACTAACGCTTACCGGAAGAAGGGTTACGTCACATCCCGGGCGTATCTTCCTCCCCAGAAAATAGAATCGGGGATCCTTGAAATAAGAGTGCTCGAGGGGTTGATGGGGGATGTCGAGATAAAAGGCAACCGTTATTTCAGCGCCCGCCTTTTAAGGAGCAAGATCACCTTAGATAAAAACGAACCTTTCAATTACGACACTCTGAGAAAAGACCTGGTCCGGATAAACAGGAATCCCGACCGTTACGCGCGCGCCGTGCTTTTGCCGGGAAAAGAAGAGGCGCAGACCGATGTTATCCTTGAGGTGAAAGACCGCCTGCCTATCCACGCGGGCTTTGATTATGACAATTTTGGTTCCAGGTATATCGGTAAGGACCGCTATACCGGGACTTTGAGCCACGCTAACCTGTTCGGTTTCGACGACAACCTTTCTTTCCAATACCAGCTTGCCCAGCACAGCAGGTATTACTATAAGAGCGTGCGTTATTCCGCCCCCGTGGCCCCGGACGCCAATGCCGGGTTATACGCCGCCTTCAGCCGGGTAAAGCTTGGCGAGGAATTCGAAGATTCGGACGTGCGCGGAAAAAGCAAGCTTTACGGTGTTTTCGCGGATAAGTCTTTGATCGACGGCGAAAGGTTATCCCTTACGCTTAACCTGGGCTTTGATTACAAAGATATCACCAACTATCAGCTGCAGACCGTCTCCAGCACGGACCGGCTGCGCGTCTTGCGCACCGGTTTAAATATGGACCTGTCGGATGAATGGGGGCGCACGATCATAACCCAGGAACTTGATTTCGGCATCCCCGACATCATGGGAGGCCTAAGAAGGCAAGACGATAAAGCCAGCAGGAGCGGCGCGGGAGGAAAGTTCAACAAGAACACGGTGAATTTATTAAGGCTGCAAAAGCTCCCCCTGGACGCCACTTTACTCTGGAAGAACCAAATACAGACCTCTCCGTATATCTTAACATCCATCGAGCAATTCCAGATCGGAGGCATAAGCAACGTCAGGGGTTATCCTCCCGCGGAGGCGGTAGGGGACAGCGGGTATTCCACCACAGCTGAATTGACCTTCCCGGCTTATTTCATCCCCAAGGATGTAAACGTCCCTTTTTCAAGGGCAAAAATGTACGATGCCTTGAGATTCGCCATGTTTTATGACTGGGCGAACGCCCGTTTAAGAAGGCCCTCGGCAACCGAAGAAAAGGATAAGACCCTGAGAGGGGCAGGCTGGGGCGTGCGTTTTAACCTTCCCGAAAACTTCTCCATCAGGTTTGACATGGCCTGGCCGCTGGATAATACCCCGTCGGACAGCGACCACATGCACCCCTGGATCCAGGTCTCCAAAGGTTTCTAATCCCTCCCTCTTGAAAAAATCAAAGAAATATGGCATATTTTTATTGTAATGCTTGATTTTAAAGAATTTATGAAGATAGTGTCTTTTAAGCTGGAAGCCAAGGATGCCAGTAAAAAGAATGACCTTCAGAATTGGGGCGGGATTGATAGTTTTAATGCTATTCCGCCCCGTTTTTTTATATGCCCTTCCGCAAGGCGAGCAGATAATCGAAGGCAGCGCCACCTTTGACCGTTCAGAAGCAAATACCCTTAAAATAAATATTAACTCTGACACAGCGATAATCGATTACGACTCTTTCGATATCGGCTCAAACGAGATCGTCTATTTCACCCAACCCTCAACAAGTTCCACGGCATTAAACCGTGTAACAGGCCTGACAAGTTCCGACATCGCGGGGTTTCTCAGCGCGAACGGGATAATCTACCTCATCAACCCTAACGGCATAAATATCGCATCCACCGCAACCATCAACGCGGCAAGTTTCATTGCCTCCACATTGAATATCCAGAACTCTGATTTTCTCGCGGGCAAAAATATCTTTGAAAAGAACGGTTCTGCCGCTTACATTTTAAACCAGGGAAATATTTCAGCAGGAGGTTATGTCGCGTTACTTGCGCAGGCAGTGGAAAACAAAGGAGTGATAATTGCCGGTACGGGAAGTGTCGCACTGGCAGCAGGAGAAAAAATGACACTCTCCCTGGATGACCTGAATCAAATCTCTGTGGTGATAGATGAAGCGGTTAAAAGCGTTGTCATTGACGCGAACGGCAACAGGATAGACAGCGCAGTGAAAAACGGCGGGACCATCATTGCCAATGGAGGCAAGGTGATCCTGACCGCCAAAATTTTAAATGACGTTTTTGACTACGCGGTTAATAACACAGGCGTTATCAAAGCCACCACGATAGTCGAACGCGACGGGGCCATAGAGCTGGCGGCTGACAGCGCTTCAGCGATTAATACGGGGAGCCTGGAAGCCGGATTTGTGAATATTCAGGTAAAAACGCTCATTCAGGGCGGTTTGATCGCCGCGGATAAGCTAATTACGGTTCATGCGGATGAAATAATCAGTTTTATGACGGGTAATCCCCGGGCTATAGAGGTGGACCCGCTTTTAAACATCAGCCCCGCGGTAATAATGCAGGCGCCTGAAGTAAGGGTATTTGCCAGGCAATTCGGTACAAATGAGGCGCCGCTGAACCTAACCGCAAGCCTCACATATCTTTACAGAACAAGCGGAAATTTGGACATTTTGGACAGCTTAGGTATCGGTACAAGTATACTCTTAAGAGGCCCTCCGGATGGCTTTGGCGCCATCGTTTACGACAGCAATTCCTCACTGAACCTTGAAGCTCCAGCGGGAACTATCACTGTAGCTCAAGGTGTTTTAATTTCCGCAATAAATCTCACTTTAACCGCTAATAACAGCGTCAATTCTAACGGCTCGCTGATCGCCGGCAGGCTCACGTTAATGTCCAATGGCCCTATCACCAGCTTTGGGATCTTAAAAGCCGATTATCTCTTTGAATCCGGAGCATCCTTTGGGGTAGGCGGGGTTTTTGCCGTCAAGACGGCAAATGTCCAGAATTCGGATAATGCCATTACTTATGAATCGAATACCAGCGTCAGCGGCTCCATATACGACCCTGATAATATCATCATAAGCGACGATGTAACAGTGACCCTGGCAGGAGATACCACTTTTACCGCCGGCGACTCTTTTATAATGAACCAGGGCTCATCCATCGAAGGCGGCGGTTACGATCTGACAATAATCGTTTCCGGCTCTTCTTATTTCTTCGCTATTAACAATGTCGGTACTTTTATTTTAGACCAACCGGATTACGATCCGCTTGATCCGCTGCATACATTGCAGGACCTTAATTATCCTTTTGCCCTTTATTCGCCCATAACCGTAACCAATTTCACTTTAACTAAAGGCACTGTCTCCCTGTTAGGCGGGGACCTTACGGTAGACAGCGGAGTATTTACCATCGGCAGCCACGGTGAATTCTATGAGACTACCGATATGGCCGGAAACGACGACTACGAGGCAGTCTTAGCCAATGGCGCGGCCTCATCCATAAGCGGGACATTCGGAGATTACAGCTCCGGTTCTGCCGCTTACAGGGTTACTACCGTAGCCGATCTGCAGGGGATAAGCGCGGCGGATTTAAGCGCGACCTACGTTCAAACCGGCGATATAGATAATGCCGGCGATTTTACCGCTTATATTATCGGTGATAGCGGAATGAACCGGTTTGAAGGCATCTACAACGGCAACGGCTACACTATCAGCGGCCTCACGATCGATACCGCCGCTAACGAAGCCGGTTTTGTAGGTTTCTTGGGGGGGTCGGGCAAGATACAAAATCTCGGGCTCCTTGGAGTAAATATTACAGGAGGGACCGCCAATGTCGGCGGCCTGGCAGGGACCAACAATGGCTGGATAATTAACTGCCGTGTTACCGGGGTTATTTCCGGAGGCGCTTCCAGTTACCTTGGCGGCATGGCGGGCAACAACATGGGGGTGATCACTCATTCTTACGTTCATGGCAGCATTACGGGTACCAGCTCTCTTTACGTTGGAGGGTTAGCCGGATACAACGCGGGGACGATAGAAAGTTCCTATAATACCGGGACTGTTACCGGAATAAGCTCGGCCGCGATCGGCGGACTGGTTGGATTTAATTCCGGCCCTGTGCGCAATTCTTATACTTACGCCAGCGTTTCCGCGGACGCCGGAGATTTTGGAGGGTTTGCCGGTAATGATTCCTGGGGCAGCTACTCAAATAATTTCTGGGATAGTACCGTTAATCCGGGCCTCGACGATACCGGAGCGGATGGGGATATAGCCGGAGTGACAGGCCTGACTACCGCCGAATTAAAAACACCTTCCACGTTCATTAACTCCGGATGGAATATCAACGCTATGTGGGATCTTGTGGAAGGAAGCTACCCGGAGCCCGGATCAGGAAGCGTTACTCTTACGACCACCCAGGATGTGCCGGCGGGCACGTATGACGTTCTTATCCTGAACGGCAAAGGCGCGGCCTTTACCGCGGCGGGCGACATTACAACGACCGCCTTTACTATTTCGAATGGGACATTTAACGCTAACGGCTACGATATTTCCGCCGATAATTTCGATCACCAGGGGCTGCTTCAACTTACAGGCGATGAGGACCTGTCCGGATTGACTAAGGACACAAATTCAGGCTCAGTAGAATACACCGGCGCCGATATGATTTTAAATTACGGGAATACGTATAATAACCTTACTATCAGCGGCAGCGCGACGCTTAGCGGCGATATCACCGCGTCCGGAGATCTTATCATCGGCTCAGGCGTGGAGCTGGACGCGTCCGGCCATACGCTTACGGTGGGTTCACTGGTGAATAACGGCACCATAATTTCCGCTTCAGATATACATATCATCAGCGCGGGGACTATTTCAGTCGGCGTCATTGACTGCGACGGCGCGGTAAATCTTGAAAGTACCTTAGGCTATATCGTGGATAATAACGGCGACCTTCTTAATATTTCCGCTACCGGGCTTACGCTTTCAGCGCTATATGGTATTGGTTATACAGGCGCGAACCCCGATGCGCTGGAGACCCAGGTTTCTTCCATAAACGCCGCAACTACCGGAGCCAATGCCCCTATATATATAGACGAGAAAGATACGCTTGACAGCGTTACCACTACGGTAAATGGCAGCAGCCAGATAAGCATAAACTATGAATCCGCTACCCCGCCTCCTGAACCCGAAGCGGAAAATGAAACAGAAACAGAGACAGGGGCAGCAGCCGAGCCATTGGTGCCGCTGCAGCAGAAACAATTAGCCAGCAATCTGGTTAAGGCGAGAGTTATGCCTGTTCCTCTCATGCAGGCAGCCGAAGCCGGGGCGCTTAATTCTACGCTGGTCTTGCCCGGTATGGGCACCGATATATCCGATGCTATCCTGCTGCCCCCCGAGGCGGAAACCGCCTGGGTTTTGATGCCCGACGGGATGCTGGCGCCGGATTTCATGGAGATAAAGGTCAACAAGGCTTTTTAAACCTCCTCGAGCAGGGGCGGGCTTGTATTCTCGTATTACCCTAACGCCTGCAATTGGCATCGTTATTCTCAGCGCCGCTTGGGCCCGGAACAATAGGCGGTTCCTCAAGCGGAGCGCCTGGTGGCACGAAGAAGGCCAATCCTTTTTATTAGCCCATCTTTTCTTTAAAAAAACCTGAATCCTTTCCTTCCCATAAGCATCTAAAGTATGGGAAAAGAAAGGAGCAGGATAAATGAAAGCCGCAAGGAAGTTTAAAGGGTCAGTAGTCCTTGCGGCTGTTTTTTTATTGGCTTTCAGTGTTAACTTTGCTTATTCCCTGCCGGAAGGCGAAAGCGTAACAGAGGGGCAAGCTACATTTGACCGTTCAGAATCGAACACATTAAAGATAAATACATCATCGGATAAGTTGATCGTGGATTACAGCAGTTTTAACATAGGCGCCAGCGAAAGCGTGTATTTTTATCAGCCCTCCTCAAGTTCTGAGGCGTTGAATAGAGTTACAGGGAGCGGCCTTTCAAATATTTTCGGTTCATTAACGGCAAACGGCATAATTTATCTGATCAACCCCAACGGCATAAATATCGGCCAATCCGCGAATATAAACGCCGCGGGATTCATCGCCTCGACATTGAATATCGCGAACGTGGATTTCCTGGAAAATAATTATGTCTTCAGTAAGTTAGCGGATAAAACCGGCAGGGCCGTGATCAATAACGGCTATATCAAAGTCAGAGAAACGGGAAGGGCCGCGCTGCTCGGTTCAGCCGTGGCGAACGCGGGGACCATTGAAACCAGCTTAGGTTCCGTTGTCCTGGCGGCCGGAGAGCAGATCACTCTTAACCTTGACACGGCGGGTATGATCTCGGTGGTGATCAATAAGCCTGTTCAGGAAGAAATATTTGGAGCTAGCGGCCAGAAACTGGACTCGGCCGTAAGTCAAAGCGGAAGCATAATCAATCCGGGCGGAAGAGTTATCTTAGCCGCTAGCGTCCTTAATCATGTGTTTGATTACGCGGTGAACAATTCCGGCATGATCCAGGCGCGGTCTCTGGTCAGCCATGACGGGGTCGTGGAGTTAGTGGCTTCCGGAGCGCCTGTGATAAACACCGGCGCGATAACCGCAGGGGAAATTAAAATATCGGTAACAGATTCTGATATATTACAGGGCGGCTCGATCCTGGCCGCGCAGTCCATTACGCTTGAGGCGCGGGCTGTGGAAGTTAACTTTATTATGTCTGCCGCAAGCCAGATTGTCGCATCCGGTGAGCCCATAAATGTGAACGCCGGTATCATTATTCAAGCCCCCGAGGTAAGGATCATAACGCAGCAATTCGGCACTAACGCGATGCCTTTGAATATCAGCGCGAATAACCTGTATATAAGGAGGACATCAGGTAATATAGACATCCTGGATAGCCTGGGCATCGGAAATAGTCTTTTGATAAGAGGGCCTCCAGGCGGGTTCGGCGCGATATATTATAACAAAGAGGCAAATCTTGAGCTGCAAGCTAGTCAAGTAAATTTGGTTAGTTCGCGGTCTTTTTATTTTTACGGCAATATTACCTTCCATAATTTCAAGGATATGATCCCTGATTCCAACATATATTTTGAGGCAGGCAGGACTTATACCTTTAAGGACAGCCTTAGCATCATCGGCGCCGTTGATGTCGGCCCTGAAGAGTTCTTCGTTAAATTACGTTCAAGCGCGGCCGGACAATACTGGTATCTGGATATCGAGGCAGAGGGCTATACCTTAGAAAGGGTGAATTTAAGCGACGCTTATGCCCTTAATAACGTAATTATCCCTATAGGAGTGGATGCCGGTAATAACGTAAACTTTGAGATAGACCCTACCTGGGACGGCGGCGGAACGACAAATAACTGGTCTGATGCCGTAAACTGGTCAGGAAACGCGGTGCCTTTATCTACAGAAGACGCTACCTTTAATGCCACCTCGATCAAGGACTCCACGGTTGATGCCGCTTTCGCGGGCACCATACGCAATCTATTGATAAACGCGGGCTACACCGGCACGATCACCTTTGAGCGCTCGCTTTCAGTCAGGAACTTCAACCAGGCCACAGGGACGGTTAGCCTGGGCAGCCAGACCCTCTCCGTAAGCAATAATTTTACTATTTCCGGAGGCACATTTAGTGAAGGAACGAGCACGGTTATATTTACCGGAGCGGGTGCCATGGTCAATATCTTTACCAGCGAGACATTCTTTAATTTAACTTTTGCGCCTACTACCTCAGGCGCGAATAAGATCGTATCCAATAATGACACATTAATTGTAGCCGGGACTCTTACTCTAACAGAAGGGAATATTAATCAGGGGACAAGGCCTGCCGCAGGCACTATATCGGCGCGCGGCGATATTATACAGGCATCTACATTCGACGGCGGTTCAGGGCTTATAATCATTACCGGCACTGCCAACCAGACCTTTACCGGTAACGCTACAACCAGCGCAGGAGACTTGCCTGATATCAGCATCGACAAGACCGGAGGTACTTTAACTCTGGCAGGCACAATCCGTATAAATGGCAGCGGAGCAGGAGCCTGGACTTATATCGCGGGGACAGTAGACGCGACTACAAACAATTCGCTTCTGGTCTTGAACGGCGGAAATACCATAGACGGGCAGGGGACTTCCGGCACCATGGCCTTTGATAACATCGAGATTACCGCAGGCACGCAAACCCTTGCCGGCAACCTTGATGTGGATGGAAACCTGACTATCTCAGGAGGCACACTTAATACGAGCGGCTCAGACTATAGCGTCAATGTCGCGGGGAACTGGTCAAACGCCGGGACATTTACTTCAAATGACAGCGTAGTTACCCTTGATGGCTCATCCAGCTCCACAATGGAGACAGGCGGCACAGGGGCAGGCAAGGACTTTGAGACCCTGATGATCAATAAGTCCGGCG
>JAQUPI010000019.1:24615-30434 GCA_028716705.1 Candidatus Omnitrophota bacterium
ATCATTGATAACCTCGACGTAGACGGGACCCTTACTATCAGTTCAGGCGTTTTGTATCTTAATGGCCGCAGCATTACCACAACCACTTCTTTCGTGAATGACGGGACATTGCGCTTACAGGGGATAGAGACAGTCTCCTGGACCGTTAATGATACAGATTCCGGCGCCTGGGAATACGCAGGCAGGAATATAGCCGAGGCCATCACCATTAAGGATTTCGGGGCAACGGATTATTTTAACCTGGTTATCAATGATACTAATACGAATAAGGCGATATTCTCTTCGGCAAGCGCCCTGGATGTAAATGGAGCTTTGACGCTTTCAAGCGGCACATTCACCGCGCCTACCGGGAGCTTTACGGTTTCGGGTAACTGGGTGAATAACGGCGGGACCTTTAACGCGGGCACAGGCACAGTTACCTTTGACGGCACAACTATCATCAGCGGCTCAAGCATAACTACGTTCAATAACATAACCATAACCGGCACGCTTACGGGTCATGTCACAAATATAAATGTTAGCGGAAACTGGACTAATAACGGCACATTTGTTAATAATTCAGGTACAGTTACCTTTATTGATAATAACCAAACTTCGGTTATTTCCGGCTCAACTACGTTCTTTAATTTCACTTCAACTACGGCGGGTAAGCAAATTACCTTTACCGCAGGCACAACCCAGACCATTGCCGGCACATTGACTTTAACCGGAGCATCGGGAAACCTGATTATTTTGAGAAGCTCTGTCAGCGCAAGCCAGTGGAGCATAAACGCGCAAGGCTCAAAGAGCGTTTCCTTTGTGGATGTGAAAGATTCAAATAATATCAACGCGAGCGAGATCGCGGCCGCGGATTCCAAGGATTCCGGGAATAATACCAATTGGAACCTGGTGGACCACTTTACGATCACGGGCACATCCGGCCAAACCGCGGGAACATCCAATCAATTAACCATAACCGCCATAGACGGTGCCGGCGGAATATCGGTTTCATTTACGGGAGATAAGGCGCTTATATTTTCAGGAGGAAATTCTATAGGTAGTTTTACCCCAACAGCCACGGATAAAAATGGCGCGGCCATTGATTTTGGCACTGCCACAACCGTAACGTTTACCAACGGAGTCGCGACAGCAGGCGGATCGATGGTCCTCTACAAAGCTGAGACAGCAGCCATTACGGTAAGCTATGGCGCGTCATCAACGGCTGCGGCATTGTCCGTTACAGTAAGCCGGGATGCGGCGGATAAATTATTATTTATTCAGCAGCCGTCTGATACTCTTTTTGGCTCAACTATCGTCCCGGCAATTACTATCCAGATAAGCGACCAATTCGGTAACGCGGTAGTCTCCGATAACGCCACAAATGTGAGTATGGCTATCGGCACAAGCCCCGGGATCGGGGAACTTTCGGGAACCGCCGTGAATACCGCCTCCGCGGGTACAGCAACATTTAGTAATTTACGCATCAGTTTCCCCGGGGCCGGATATACTTTAACGGCTTCTTCTATCGGATTAACAAGCGCAATTTCCGGCGCCTTTAATATCACAGGCAGCGCTTTAGACCCCGCGGCAGCCGCCCTCGCGGATTCGCAGTTGTCAACCGCGGACTTTTTAAGGCTGCTCTTGCCTGACGCGACGCAATTAGGCCTCTATCAGGCCTCCAGCTTTGTCCCCGCGGGGCCGGTCTATCTGTATCGGCCTTTAACCTCAGCTGATATATCCGCTTTTGACCGGTTCATCCTGAGGGCAAGCGACTACAGGTTATTTAACGGAGTATTAGATTATACCGGCAGCGAAGACCTGGCGGAGTTCTTTAGACTTTTCATATAGCTAATTCCTGATAATATAGTATAATATTCCCTAAAGTTCGCATAAAAGAAAGGAGGGTAACCATGAAAAGCAATCTCATGTTTTCATTAATATTAATATTTATGGCGGGCTGCTGCCCCGCGCCAAAGAATGAACCGGTCCTCGCCCGGGTCAATAATTACGAGATCACCCTGAGCGAGTTCGAGGAAGAGTTCAAGGAATCGCCCTACGCCATCAACAATATCATTGAAACAAAGCTGGATTTTTTAAATAATCTCATTAACCGCAAACTCATCCTGCAGGACGCGCAGGCCAAGGGAATGGACAAGGATAAGGATTTCCTTAAGATGATCGAGAAGTTCTGGGAGCAGTCTTTATTAAAGACCGCCTTGGATAAGAAAGCCAATGAGGTATCCGGCAATGTAATGGTCAGCGATAAAGAAATAGAGGAAGCCTACGCTAAGCTTCCGGAAGAAGCCAAGGCGGATAAGCCGTATGACCAGATGTACCAGCAGATAAAATGGGAGATCACACGCGGTAAGCAGACCAAAGAGTTGAATGACTGGGTAGCTTCTTTACGCGGCAAGGCGGATATAAAAATATCGGAAGGTCTGTTCGAAGAATGATGAATAATACCTTCAGGGAGGCCAAGAATATGGATAATTCCATTTCGAGGACGTATAAACGCAGGAATTATTTTATCGATAAATCTTTTCAATCCAGGTTTATCCTGAAATTCTGCGTTTTAGTGGGATTGGGCGGGCTGCTTACTATCGCTTTATTGTATATTCTCGCCCTGAAATCCACCACGGTCTCATTCGTAAATTCACGCGTAGTGGTGATGTCTACCGCGGATTTCATCCTGCCCATACTTATTCAAACGGTGGCGGTCGTTCTGGTAATTGTCGGTTTGGCGACGGTTTTCATCACATTGCTGGTATCGCATAAGATAGCCGGGCCGTTGTTCCGTTTCAAGAAGGTATTGGAACAATTGGGGGAAGGGGACTTTTCGCAGAATTTCCATATCCGTAACCTTGACCAGATGCAGGAATTGGCGGACACCTTTGATGGCACCATCAAACAGACAAGGCTCAAATTAAGCGCGGTCCAGGACGCGGTAAATTCTCTTAAGGTGAGCCTGAATAATATTTCGGAGAGCGAGGTCGCGGAGAACAAGCGCGCTGTTTTGGGGGAATTGAAAAAAATCTCGGAAGAGCTGGATAAACACAGCCGTTATTTCAAGACAGGATGACCAAAAAGCTCTTTTGCGGCGCAGCGGTTATCTGGATCGCTTCGGCAGTCCTTGCGGGCCCCGCGTCCGCCGTAGAGGACGGCTTTGGGAACGCGCGGGAAGTCCAAAGCGAGCATTTTGCTGTTTATTACGCTCCGGAATTGGACCTGTCGGGCCTTATCCAGCAATTGAATATCAGCCCTTCCGATGAGCTTTTGGCGGGCAAGGCGATCAAGAAGGGGTACTCGCTCGAAGGCGAGCTCGCCGGTATGGTGGATACGCTTTTTACCCAGGTCTGCGGCATCCTGGACATGCAGCTATACAGTTTTAAAGGCACGATCAAAATTTGCCGCGACTCGATCGAGTTGAATGACATATACAGCAGGTTTAAAAAAAGCTCGGGAAAACCCACGCGTTCTTTTTACTCGTACGAGAATAATACGGTTTATACCAGCCCTGAGAATTTTAAGCCGGTGATAATCGGCCATGAGATCGCCCATGCCATTATCAGCCATTATTTCGTGGTGTTGCCTTCCGAGAAGATACAGGAATTGCTTGCCCAGTATGTAGAATTCCAGTTGCGAAAATCCGGGCAATAACATATAATATGTCGAATTACGGCGGCGTAACTCAGCCTGATAGAGTAGTCGGCTCATACCCGATATGCCGGTGGTTTAAATCCACCCGCCGCCATTTTATTTTTAGAGGGGCAGCCCCCCGAATGGAGGGGGGCCAATTAGCCTTGCTGTTTTTCGCCGGCATCATTCACTGGTGCCTTTTTTTTAATTTCGGCAGGATGAATTTTCGCGCCTATGACTGGCCGAAAGAACACGCCTATTATTCGGTCCTCAGGGAATCCCTCCTTAACAAAAGCGTCCCTTTCCACATCTCAAGCGTTTTTCAGGATACCAACCGTTTTTTAGCTCTGCCCGAAACAAATCTCTTACCGCACATCCTGTTATTGCCGATCATGCCGGTCCCTGCATTTATCTTCGCGCATATTTTGATCATGTACAGCGTTGGTTTTTTAGGGTGCCTTTTTCTGAAAAAACATTTTGGATTGGGGCTTATCCCGTTCACCTTTTTATACCTGCTTTTTAATTTCAACGGGTATATCAGCTCCCATATCGCGGTGGGCCATACCATGTGGAGCGGTTATTTTTTACTCCCTTTCTTCTGCCTTCATACCTTTAAATTAACAGAAAAAAAGGAGGGGGGGCGGCGCCTGGTTTACAAAATATCTTTTGTACTTTTTCTAGTTGGGCTTGCCGGCGCCTTCCATATCTATATCTGGTGCGCGGTTTTCCTGTTGATCCTTGGTTTGAGCAACCCCCGCTGCTTAAGAAAGTCCGCCGGGGCTGTCTTCTTGAGCGCGGGGTGCCTTCTCTTCAGGATCTTGCCCGCGGCGCTCACATTCTGGAATAAAGGTTATCCGTATCTTTTTATTTCCGGTTACCCCAAGCCGGCCGATATCATTAACGCGCTGATGACAGCCCAAAATCATGAATATTTCCCTTTCCCGAGCAGGATGGGGTGGTGGGAGTTTGACATTTATATCGGCGTTATCGGAGCGGCTGTCCTGTTTTTCTATTTCTTCTTCGCCAGGGCCGCCAGAAAAGAAGGGATAGGCGGGTTAACTTTCAGGGAATTTGACGCTGCGCTTTTGCTGTTCCTTATTTTTTCTCTCGACATTGTTTTCCGGCCTATCGCTTCCCTGCATATACCGCTGCTTAATTTTCAGCGGTATTCCTCACGCTTCATTATACTTCCATTGCTTATCGCCTTGATCGTTTCCGCCGCCAGGATGCAGAAGATGGATTTCTCCAGGCCGGCCTCAAAAATAACCGCTTGCGGATGGTATTTCCTGGCGGCCTTATTGGCGGCGTCCCTCTTCCGGCATTCATTTATTTGGCGGATATCCGGTATCGAGAAAAAATACCCTTTCGCGCCGCTCCCCCAGGTAACGATCGCCCAACAGCCGGACCGGATGTATATTTCCTTACTGGCCGTGTCTTCGGCGGCCTCGCTGGCGTTTATAATATTTACCTTCCATTCCGCCTTCACGCGAAAGAATTTAAAATAACTTTGACAGCCCGGCAATAAACATTATAATATGGACATGAAGAAACAGGCCAAGGAAACCCCAGCCCCCGATGTTTTTGACCAGCTTCCCGACAGCGCCCTGCTCATCGATCCCAAAACTCATACAGTCCTGGACGCCAACCGGGCTTTCCTGAGGGCCGAACGCCTTTCCATGAAAGAGGTGGTCGGGAGGAAATGCCATGAAATAACCCACAAGAGAGTGAGCCCCTGTTCCGGGGCCGGCCACCTTTGCCCTCTAAGGGAGACAATGAGGAGCCGGAAGCCGGCGAAGCGGGAGCATATCCATTACGATAAGAATAACAACCCTTATTATGTGGATATCGTCACTTCGCTGGTGAAAGGCGCGGGAGGGAAGGACCTGTTACTGCACCTCTGCCGGACAGGCCCATTATTGAGCCATATCGAGCAAATAGTAAAGGAAAAGGGGCAAAAATATATCCGGCAGCTGAAGAATATGGCGATCAAGGATATGCTTACGGGAGTATATAATTACCGGTACCTTAGGAAAAGGCTCCCGGCGGAAGTTTACAGGGCGAAAAGATACGAAATCCCGTTCTCCATAGGGCTTCTGGATATCGATTATTTTAAATCCATCAATGACGTTTATGGCCATAGCGCGGGAGACAGCTTGCTGGTAGGATTTGCCGAATTTATCGGCGGGTCTTTGAGGCAGAGCGAT
>JAQUPI010000020.1 GCA_028716705.1 Candidatus Omnitrophota bacterium
CAAGTTGCTTCTTGAAATTTGATATCCCAAAATCAACCCATTGTCCAGGCGGCAAATACGCTCGCGTTGATAACTGCTCGCGGGTGACTGTACCCGGCAATTATCAATCAGATCCGAGAGAAGATCGGGGTAATGTTCGGTTCTCCCGAGACTACTCCGGGTGGCCGCGCGCTTAAATTCTATTCTTCTGTGCGTTTGGACCTGAGGAGGATAGCGTCGTTGAAATCGGCGGAAAGCGTGATCGGCGGCAGGGTAAGGGCCCGGGTAGTGAAGAATAAGATAGCGCCTCCTTTTCGCGAGGCGGAATTCGAGATCCTGCATGCCGAAGGCATCTCCAAGTCAGGCAGCGCCATAGACGCGGGCGTCAATTCAGGGATCATTGAGAAATCCGGGACGTGGCTTTCGTTCCAGGGGGAAAAGCTGGGCCAGGGCAGGGACGCGGCCATAAAGCTGCTCAAAGAAAAGCCGAAATTGCAGGAAGAGATAGAAAAAGAACTCCGTAAGAAGATTGCCGCTAATTAGCCAAGGGGCGCTATTTTCCAATAAGTGCGCCGTTCTTTAACCGGGCTTGCAGATTAGAGGTGGTAAAATGAAAAGAAAAATATTATTAGTAAGCGTTCTCTTGATTTCCTGGTTTTGCGCAGCGCAATGCCAGGAAACAACCGTTCCTTCCCCAGCCGGCCTGGAGGAAGCGATAATCAATTTAGCCGATACCGCAGGTAACGCCGTAGTATCCATAAGCACAGAGCATACACAAAAGATAGGCGGCAGGCAGCGGTATCGCTTTCGCTCTCCATTCGGCCAACAATCCCCATTTGGCGAGGATGACCCTTTCCGCAGTTTCTTTGAAGATTTTTTCGGAGAAATACCGGAAAGAGAATACAAGCAGATAGGGTTAGGTTCCGGAGTGATCATTGACGAACGCGGCTACATATTGACCAATCAGCACGTCATCAGCGACGCCGACAAGATCAGCGTAACCTTGGCCGACGGCAGGAACTTCACAGGCACGGTTAAAGGCCAGGACGCGCGCTCGGATATCGCGATCATTCAGATAAAGGCGCCGGACCTCCCGGCGGCCACTCTGGGAGACTCCAGCGCGCTGAAGATAGGCCAGTGGGTCGTGGCCGTAGGCAACCCTTTTGGTTTTGCCCTGGATAACCCCGAACCGACAGTTACCGTAGGCGTGATCAGCGCATTGCATAGGGCATTAGGAAGGACGCTGGGCAGGGAGAGGGATTATAATGATTTGATCCAGACCGATGCCGCGATAAATCCCGGGAATTCCGGAGGCCCCCTGGTTAACTTGAAAGGCGAAGTTGTCGGGATAAATGTGGCGATATTCTCGACCAGCGGCGGATATCAGGGTATAGGGTTCGCCATACCCATTAATAAAGCGAAAAATATCATCTCAAAGCTTATCGAAGGCAAGAAGATCAGTTACGGATGGTTCGGTATAACCGTCCAGGACCTGACTGATGAATTGGCGAAATATTTCGGTTTATCCGATAAAAAAGGCGCGCTCGTGGCGAACGTCCTGGAAAACAGCCCCGCGCAGAAGGCAGGGGTAAAGCAGGGAGATGTTATCAGGCAGCTGAATGATAAGCCGATAGAAAGCGTGCGGCAATTATTGGACGCGGTTGGACAAGCGGAAATAGGCCGCAAGGCTAAAGTGAGGGTGCTGCGCGAAAAGAAAGAGATAGTTTTGAATGTGGAAGTCGGGGAGAGGCCGGAAAACGCCGAAGAAGAGGGCGGGGAGCTTGGCGCTGAGCCGTCAGAACAATGGAGGGGTTTGGAAGTAGGGGAACTCACCCCTGATATCGCCAGGCGCCTGGGTATGCCCCCGAATAACAATAAGGGGGCCGTGATCATGGGGGTCGAGCCCGGATCCGAAGCGGATGACGCGGGAGTAGTGGCAGGCGATGTCATACTGGAGTTCGACAAACAGCCGGTGACCAACATTTCGGATTATAAAAAAGCGGTAAAGGCGGCAAAAGGCGACGCGCTCCTCAGGCTTCATCGCGGCTACGTCTTGATAAAGGAAAAAAAATAATCCGCCTACAGAAAGCAAAAGATTACGCTTTTTTACTCCTTAAATTCAGGCTGCGCAGCGAAAAAGAGCTGCGCCTGCGTTTAAAAAAGAAGAAATTCGACGCTGACACCGTCGAGAATACGGTCATTTTCCTTAAAGATAAGGGATTTATCGACGACCGGAATTTCGCCAGGTCCTGGATCGAATCGCGGGTAAAAAAACCCCTTGGGATAAGGCGGCTTAAGGCGGAATTGGGCCAAAAAGGCGTTGATAAGGCGATCGTGGATTCGCAGCTGGAAGAATTAAGGAAATCGTATTCCGAAGCTGAAGTAGTAAAAAGGATCGCCAAAGATAAACTCGATCGTTTAAAAGGCCTCGAGCCCGGCAGGGCCAGGGCCAGGGTGTACGGATATTTATCGCGCCGGGGGTTTTCGCCGGAAATAATTTCTGATTGCCTAAGCCAATCTACGCATGAAAGCTGACGAATTAAGGCAGAGTTTTCTGGATTTTTTCAAGGAAAAAAAACACAGGATAGCAGAAAGTGACTCGCTTATCCCCAGGGATGACCCCACTGTTTTATTCACGCCCGCGGGGATGAACCAATTCAAGGCGCAGTTCATGGGCCGGCTGGCCGGCTTTACGCGCGCGGCCAGCTGCCAGCGCTGCCTAAGGACGGACGATCTGGAAAAAGTAGGCAAGACGCCCAGCCACCACACCTTCTTTGAAATGCTGGGAAACTTTTCTTTTGGGGACTATTTTAAGAAAGAAGCTATTGCCTGGTCATGGGATTTCCTTACGCAGGAGCTTAAAATACCCAAAGAAAAACTCTGGGTTTCCGTTTATAAAGACGACGACGAGGCTTACGCGATCTGGAAAGATAAAATCGGCGTAACTGAAGATAGGATAGTGAGATTAGGCGATAAGGAAAATTTCTGGCCTTCAGAAGCTAAAGAAAAGGGCCCTAACGGCCCCTGCGGCCCTTGTTCCGAAATATTCTTCGACCAGGCGGGCATTGTCGACGGCTGCGGGGAGCCAGGCTGCGGTCCGGCATGCGCCTGCGGCAGGTTCGTGGAAGTATGGAACCTGGTATTCACCCAATATAACCGTAAAGAAGGCGGCCGGCTTGAGCCTTTGCCCAAAAAAAATATCGATACCGGGATGGGGCTGGAGCGGTTAACATCGGTGATGCAGGAAAAAGCGAGCAATTTTGAAACTGAGTTATTTGAGCCGTTAGTGAAAGAGATCAAGTCAAAGGCCAGGATCCAGGGGCCGGGGACTGATAAGGTATCCATATACCCCGTCGCTGACCATATCAGAGCGGCGATTTTCGCTATTTACGACGGCGTATTGCCCTCGAACGAAGGCAGGGGTTATGTAATAAGAAAAATAATCCGTAAAAGCGTCCTCCACCTAAGGGCCCTAGGGATCAAGAACGCGTTCCTTTACAAGCTTGTCCCTGTCCTCTCGGAGATCATGCGCCAGCCTTATCCTGAACTGGGATCGCGCAAAGAAAATATTGCCGAGATCATACTTAAGGAAGAAACAAGATTCATTGAGGCATTGGATTCAAGCGAAGTCTTATTCAGGGAGAAATTCAGGGAGTTGAGCAAAGATACCCAGGATAACAAGAAAGCCGGGGAAATAGCTTTCCGGCTTTACGATACCTACGGGATCCCTTTCGAGTTGACAAAAGATTGGGCCGGCCGCCAAGGGATAGACATCTCTTTGAAGGCGTTTAACAACGCTTCTTTGGAGCAAAAGATACGCTCTAAGTCGCGCAGCTCCATGAAGGGGGATGTTTTCGACGTTAAAAGCCTGCATCTGCCCGCCACTAAAACATCATTCGGCGGGTACGCCAAATACGAGACAAAGGGAGAGATCCTGAAGATATTAAAGGATAACCTTCCCGTGGATAAGGCTGTTAAAGGAGATGTGGTCAGGGTGATCCTTGACCGCACAGTTTTTTATCCGGAATCGGGCGGCCAGGTCGGCGATACGGGAACCCTCGCGAGAGGCAGGAATCTTCTGGAGGTTACGGACACGCAAAAATTCGATAAAGTGATCGTGCACGCGGGGACCGTCAAGGAGGGGAGCTTTAAGGCCTCGAATGAAATAAAGGCGGCGGTGGATAGAAGGCGCAGGCTTTCTATCGCCAGGAACCATACGGCAACTCATCTTTTGCAGGCGGCGTTAAGAAAGGTTTTAGGGCCGCACGTCCGGCAGCAGGGGTCTTTAGTCGCCTCCGACAGGCTGCGTTTTGATTTTACGCATTTTGAGGATATCTCAAAAGAGCAGATAGACAGGATCGAAGAAACAGTCAATGAGAATGTCATGCAAGATTTGCCCCTTAATACTAAGATCACCGGCCTGAAGGAGGCCAAAAGAAAAGGCGCGCTGGCGTTTTTCGGCGAAAAATATGAAGCCAAGGTACGCATGGTTTCCATAGGGGATCTTTCCAGCGAGCTCTGCGGAGGGACACATTTGTCTTCAACCGGCCAGATCGGATTATTCAAGATAATACAGGAGGGTTCGGTGGCAAGCGGCGTTCGCAGGATCGAAGCCGTGACCGGCGACTCCGCCCTAAAAAAACTGAAAGAGAACGAGGGCCTTATTTCGCAAATATCGGATGCGCTGGGAGTAAACGCTTCCAGGATACCCCAGGAGATAGAAAAACGGTTGAGCCGCATCCGGGAGCTGGAAAAAGAACTTTCGGAGAAAAAGACAGATAGCCTTAAAGCATCGGTAGACGCCATTATCAGCCAGGCGCAAGCCATTAACGGGATAAAATTCGCCGCCCCTGTCGTCAGGGATATGGATTCGGCAAGGAAGATGGTAGACATGATAAAGGAGAAAAGGAAAGAAGGCATAGTTATTTTCTCATCGACCGGGACCAATTATGATGATAAGATACTTTGGGCCGTGGGAGTAAGCGAGGATTTGTTCTCCAGAAAAATAGAAGCGTCATCCTTGAATAAGGAGATCGGTTTAGAGCTGGGAGGCAGCGGCGGCGGAAGGAAGGATTTCGCGCAAGGAGGGGGGAACCGGCCCCAGAATTACGGCAAAGCAGTACAAAGGGTAAAGGATATAATCGGCAGGTCCTTATGAAAACCGTACGCTTTACGAGCAAAAAATTAGAGAAGGTCTATAATCGCGGGTTCATTAAATCGCGCAGGGTGGAAGAGAAAGTAAGGCGCATCCTTAATGACGTGCGCCTTTTCGGCGATGAGGCGTTGATCAAATATACGCGGCAGTTCGACGGGGTCAAATTGCTACCCAGGCAGCTGAAAGTTTCAGAGATCGAGATCAGCGGCGCCTATCAGAATATCAGCCAAAATTTCGTCTCCAGCCTTAAGGTGATCATAGAGAACATCAATAAATTTTACCGTAAGACGATCAAGAAATCCTGGCGGATGAAGGACGCGGACGGGGTGATCCTTGGGGAAAATTACATCCCTTTAGACAAGGTCGGCATATATATTCCCGCCGGGACGGCTCCTTTGGTTTCTACGGTCTACATGACGGTCCTGCCCGCGAAAATGGCGCAGGTTAAGAATATCGTCCTGGTAAGCCCGCCGGATAAGAACGGATTCATAAATCCGCACATCCTGGTTGTGGCGGACTTGCTTAAAGTCGATGAAATTTACCGCGTAGGCGGCGCCCAGGCGATCGCGGCATTGGCCTACGGGACGAAGACCATACCCAGGGTGGATAAGATCGTCGGCCCCGGGAACATCTACGTCAGCGAAGCGAAAAGGCAGGTCTTTGGATCGGTGGATATCGATATGATCGCCGGGCCCACAGAGCTTGTGATCATCGCTAACCGTCATTGCGACCCCAAGTTTATCATCGCTGACCTGAAGGCGCAGGCAGAACATTCGGGAGGGCTGGCGGTCCTGGTTACAAATTCAAAGAGCCTGGCCAGAGAGATCAATTCGCAATGCCAGGACACCCCCGGCTATATTGTGCTTACCAAGAATCTCGAACAGGCGGTAGACATCGCCAATAAGATCGCTCCCGAACATCTTGAGATCCTGGCTAAGAATCCCCAGAGGCTCTTAAAAGGGATAAAAAACGCCGGAGCGGTTTTCCTCGGCCATTACAGCCCAACGGCTGTGGGGGATTATGTCACCGGGCCAAGCCACGTCTTACCTACCGCGGGCACTGCGAGGTTTTTCTCTGGTTTATCCGCGCTTGATTTCATGAAGACCAGCCATGTTATCGGCTATTCCCGGAAGGCCCTCGAGAAGATCAAAGAACCCCTGGAGAAGATCGCCGGGATAGAAGGCCTGTGCAAACACCTGGATTCCGTAAAAGCCAGGTTCGATTAAAACACGGAGAAAAATGAAAAAAAGAACGGCGGTTGTTAAAAGAAAGACAAAAGAGACTGATATAAACGTAAAATTGAATCTTGACGGCCAGGGAAAAACCAAGATCACTACCGGCATCGGCCTGCTTGACCATATGCTCGAATTGTTCGCTTTCCACGGCTTGTTTGACTTGGAGGTCGCGGCGAAAGGCGATCTGAATATAGATATTCATCACACCAATGAAGATGTCGGCATCATGCTGGGTAAAACGTTTAAAGAAGCCCTCGGGGGTAAGGAGGGGATCAAGCGTTTTGGGTCCGCTTCTGTGCCGATGGAAGACGTGGTCGCGGACGTTACCGTGGATATAAGCGGGAGGGGGTATTTGAAACTAACGACCCCTAAGCTTAGTCCTGAATTTGCCACGATAGAAGGTTATAGCATTAAGGATGCCGAGCATTTTTTTGACTCTTTCTGTAAGCACCTGGGAATGAACCTCAATATCGATGTCGGGCCGTATAACCCCGATTTACATACAATGTTGGAACCAGTTTTTAAGGCTTTTGGTATAGCTTTGGATCAAGCCACCCAGATCGATCCCCGCAGGAAAGGCATCCCTTCCACGAAAGGCGTAATCGACTAAATGATCGCCATTGTAGACTACGGCATGGGTAATATCCACAGCGTGCGCAAGGCCATTGAATCTATGGGCGCGCGTACCCTGGTGGCCTTCGGGCCGTCCGATATCGAGGCTTGCGATAAAGTAGTTTTGCCCGGCGTAGGGGCGTTCGATGACGCGATGGAGGAATTGGAGAAAAAGGGCCTGGCAGCGGCCCTGGCCGGTCACATAAAGGCAAGAAAAATATTCCTGGGGATCTGTTTGGGTATGCAGCTTTTATTCGAAGGAAGCCAGGAAGCGAAGATAAAAAAAGGTTTATCTTTTCTGAAGGGTTCGGTCAAAAAATTCGAGACCGCCGGGCGCATTAAGGTGCCTCATATGGGGTGGAACCAATTAGAGAAAGTCACAAGAGAATGTCCTTTGATGAAAGACGTGGAGGATAACTCTTTCGTTTATTTCTGCCATTCGTATTATGCCGACCCAGTTGACAAAAGTATTACCGCTGCCTCAACAGATTACGGGATTGATTTTACCTCCGTCATATGGCAGGATAATATATACGGTGTCCAATTTCATCCGGAAAAGAGCCAGGAAGCCGGGTTAAAAATATTAAAGAATTTCGTGAATCTATGAGTATAAATAACCTACGGGCTTTGTTCGCGTGCTGAAAACTTTTTCCGTGCACTACGGTTTACTCGTTGCTTCCGTAACGACTTACGCGGGTAAGATACTACTCCAGGAACTCGTAAATCCTTGTGCACTCTTGCAAAAAGTTTTCTAACGCACGCTCACAAGCCCTCCGGCTATTTATACAAACTGGTCAAAATTATGCTCATAATTCCAGCTATTGATATTAAAGACGGTTGTGTAGTAAGATATACACAGGGCAAGCGCGATAAAAAAGTGTATTCGCGCGATCCGGTAAAAACAGCCAGGCACTGGGTAAAGCAGGGGGCCAGGCTTATACATGTCGTCGACTTGGACGGCGCTTTTACGGGGAAACCGGTAAATCTCGCGGCGGTAAAAGAGATCGTGAAGACAGCCGGGGTTGACGTGCAATTCGGAGGAGGAGTAAGAAGCGCCGCGATGATCGAAGAGCTGCTTGACGCGGGAGTAAAACGCGTTATACTCGGGACAAGGGCCGCGCAGGACGGATCCTTCCTTAAGAAAGCGTTTAAAAAATTCAAGAATAAGATCATCGTGAGTATCGATACCAAAGATAACCGCGTGCTCACTCAGGGTTGGCAGAGCAGCTACGCTAAACTGGATATGTTCAAATTCTCCGGCTTTTTAAAAAAGACCGGGTTCAAGGAAGTGATCTTTACCGATGTATCAAAGGACGGCACGTTAAAGGGGCCGAACATCCTTGGCATAAAAAGCCTTTTAAAAGAAACAGGGCTAAAGGTTATCGCTTCCGGAGGCATTTCTTCGTTAAACGACCTGTTTAAGCTCAAGATGCTTGAAAATAAGGGAGTTACCGGGGTAATCGTCGGAAAAGCACTTTATGAGGGGAAGTTCACTCTAACTGAAGCCTTAAGGCTTGGGGGTAAGTAACATGCGAAGGGAATATATCGTATTTTTTTTGATCATCTTTATGGTTTGCGCGGCGGGATGCGCTACCAGCCGCAATCAAAAGGACCTGGAAATCCAAGGTTTGAGAAACCGGATGAGCGTGCTCGAGACAGAACTTGAAGACAAGGATGAAGAGATCAGCAGCCTGCGCGAAGCGCTGGCCGGCGCGCAAGCCCAAAAGAAAGTGATAGGCGAAGCCAAATCCAGGTTCACCGTAAAGCAGGCGCAGATAGCCTTGCAAAATGCCGGTTACGATCCCGGGCCTATAGACGGGAAGATGGGGAAAAAGACAAAGGCGGCTATAATCGCCTTTCAGCGTGATAATAATTTGAACACGACAGGCAAGGCGGATAATAAGACCTGGGATTCATTGAAACGGTACTTATATAAGAAAGTAAAGTAAATTTTAATGCTCACTAAGCGCATAATCCCATGTCTGGATATCAAGGAAAGCCGGGTGGTAAAGGGAGTAAAATTCCTGGGTTTAAAAGACGCGGGAGACCCGGTGGAAGTCGCGAAAATCTATGACCGCCAGCAGGCTGATGAGCTGGTTTTCCTGGATATCACGGCGAGTTTTGAAAACAGGAAGACTTTAATCGGCCTGGTGGAAGAGATAGCGCAGAATATCTATATGCCTTTCACAGTCGGCGGAGGAATAAGGGACCTGGAGGATATCAGGGATTTGTTGAACGCGGGAGCGGATAAGGTATCAATTAATACGGCGGCTGTGAAGTTTCCCGGGTTGATCAGCGACGCTTCCCGGAAATTCGGAAGCCAGTGCATTGTGGTGGCGATAGACGCAAAGAAAGTCACAAGTCACCCCAAGACTACGCTTGGGGCAAGCAAGCCAGAAATCACAAGCTGGCAGGTATATATTAACGGCGGAAGGACCCCTACGGGCTTAGACGCCATCGACTGGGCCAAAAAGGCCGCAGGATCGGGGGCGGGAGAAATTCTTTTGACAAGCATGGATTATGATGGTACAAAGGATGGGTATGATCTGCTTCTCACCAAGTCCATAGCGGGCGCGGTGACTATTCCTATTATCGCCTCCGGCGGAGCGGGAAAACCCGAGCATTTTTACGATGTCTTTACCCAGGCAGGCGCTGACGCGGGCCTGGCCGCTTCCATTTTCCACTACCAGGAACTTTCGGTCCGGCAGGTAAAAGAATATTTACTGCAAAAGGGGGTAGCGGTCCGGCTATGAAAACCAAAAAGTTGAACTTAAAACAGTTAAAGTTCGATAAACGGGGGTTGATCCCGGCGATAATCCAGGATTACAGGTCGGGCGAAGTCTTGATGCTCGCTTACATGAACGAAACTTCGCTTAAAAGGACTTTAAGGGCGGGTAAAACCTGCTATTGGTCCAGGTCAAGGAAGGAGTACTGGGTCAAGGGAGCCACTTCCGGAAACTACCAGTTTGTAAAGTCGGTCGCGTACGATTGCGATATGGATGCCCTTCTCATAAAAGTGCGCCAGCTTGGCGTTGCCTGTCACACGGGGAACAGGTCTTGTTTTTACAGAAAAATAAAATGAACAATCCTTCTCTGGAAGAATTCTTAAGATTATCCGCCAGATACAACCTTATTCCGGTTTACCGCCAGATCAGCGCGGATCTGGACACGCCGGTTTCCGCGCTTTTAAAGATCGGAAACGGCGATTACTCGTTTTTGCTGGAATCGGTGGAAGGCCGGGAAAAGATCGCGCGCTATTCCTTTCTCGGGGGTAACCCCAGCGTCGTATTCAAAAGCAAGGCGGGAAATATAGAGATATCCTATCCCGAAACAGGAAAAACCTCTCGTTTTATAACCAAGCTTGACCCGCTGGCGGAGATAAAGAAGATCATGAAAGATTTCCGGCCGGTGCGTATCAAGGGGCTCCCGCGATTTTATGGCGGGTTCGTAGGCTATATAGGTTATGACATGGTCAGATTCTTCGAGAAACTTCCGGATAAGAACCCGGATGAATTAAATCTGCCGGATTCCGTACTTATATTAACCGATACGCTCCTGGTTTTTGACCACGTTAATCATACCATAAAGATCATCGTTAATTCCAAGCTGCCAAAAGGCTTAACAAAGGCGGGAAAGATAAAGGCATACAACAGCGCGCTTCAGAAAATAGGGTCCATACAAAAGAACCTGGAGAAGCCGCTTCCTCAGGCGCCTAACCGCCGGATAAAAACAAATTTAAAGATAAATTCTAATTTTACGAAAAGCCAATTTGAGGATATGGTTATAAGGGCAAAGGAATACATAAGAAAAGGCGACATTATCCAGGTGGTGCCTTCACAGCGGTTCAAGGTGAATGTGGGGGTAAGCCCGCTGGATGTCTACCGCAAGCTGCGCAGCCTTAATCCATCCCCGTATATGTTTTTTCTTAAATTGCGCCGGTTTTTCCTGATCGGAGCTTCTCCGGAAATGCTGGTGCGCTGTGAAGAAGGCGTCGCGCGCACCAGGCCTATCGCCGGGACAAAGCCGCGCGGTAAAAACGAAGAAGAGGACCTGAGGCTGGAAAAGGAGCTTTTAAGCGATGTCAAAGAGAAGGCCGAACACCTGATGCTGGTTGACCTGGGAAGAAACGATCTGGGCAGGGTATGCCGGCGCGGTGAGGTCAAGGTCAGCGAGTTCATGCAGGTGGAAAGATATTCTCATGTGATGCATCTTGTCAGTGAAGTAGAAGGCAGGCTGGATAATAAATACGACGTTTACGATGTCCTAAGGGCTTGTTTTCCGGCGGGTACCGTTTCCGGCAGCCCGAAGATACGCGCCATGGAGATCATAGATGAACTAGAGAATTCAAGGAGGGGCCCTTACGCGGGCTGCGTAGGGTATTTCAGCTTCTCAGGCAACATGGATACGTGCATTACCATAAGGACGGTGGTGATCAAAGATAAAACCGGCTATGTCCAGGCCGGGGGCGGAGTGGTCGCGGATTCCGTGCCGGAAAAAGAGTATCTTGAATCAGTCAATAAGGCGAAGGCGCTGATAGAGGCGATAACAAATTAGTTCACTTAAAGTCCGGTTTTTAGAAAGGAGAAAGAGATGTCAGTAGTGATCCGATTGAGAAGGATAGGTAAGAATCCCAAAAAAAGGCCGCATTTCAGGGTTTCCGTATTTGAAGAATCGCGCGGCCGCGATTCAAAGTTTATCGAGGAGTTAGGGTTTTACAGCCCGCTAACCGGCAAGGCGCAGTTCGATAGTGACCGCCTGGGTTTCTGGGTGAAAAACGGGGCCCAGCTTTCCGATACCGTTAAGAGCCTGGTAAAAAAGTCCAGAGCTGCCGCGAAGAAGGAGGAAAAAAATGCCTCAGGCACAAGCTAATCCCTTAGCGAATTTACTACCCCTTGTTTTAATATTCATAATCTTTTATTTTCTGCTTATCCGCCCGCAGAAATCAAAGGAAAAAGAGCATCAGAAGATGCTGGCCGCTCTGAATAAGAACGATGAGATAGTTACTTCGAGCGGTATCCATGGCACGATAGTGAACGTCAAAGACAAGAGCGTAACCTTAAGAATAGACGACAACGTGAAGATAGAGATAGAGAAGAACGCCGTTGCCTACGTAAAAAAGGCTCAAGGCTAAGTTTAAGAAGGAAGGCTTAAACATGGAAAGAAGGCTCTTATATAAGGTTCTCCTGGTTCTCGGTGTCCTGGCGCTATGCGTTTATTTTACCTTTCCTTTGGAAAAAAGGATCAACCTGGGCCTGGATTTAAAGGGAGGGATGCACCTTCTCCTTAAGGTTGACACCTCCGGACTCGCCGCGTCCGCGAAAGCCGATGCCGCTGACCGGGCGATAGAAGTCATCAGGAACCGGATCGACCAGTTTGGCGTCAGAGAAACTTCCATTCAAAAGCAGGGAGAAGACGAAATTGTGGTGCAGCTTCCCGGAGTCACCGACCGCGACCGCGCCATAGATATTATAGGCAAGACGGCGCTCCTTGAGTTTAAGCTTGTCTCCAGCGACGCTGAAAAATTAAGGCAAGCCTTAGAGCAAAGCATACCCGAAGGATTCGAGCTGAAATATTCCGAGGAAGATAATGAGCCTCTACTGTTGGAAAAACAGGCTGTCTTGACCGGCGACGCCTTGACAGGGGCGGAAGTGCGTTTTAGCTCAAGCGAGTTCAATGAACCTGTAGTCGGGCTTGTATTCAATAGCGAAGGCGCGAAAAAATTCGGCCAGTTGACCGCCGATAATATAGGTAAGAGGCTGGCGATAGTATTGGACGGGAAGGTCCAGTCCGCTCCGCGCATAAAAGAAGCGATACCTTCCGGAGAAGCGGTGATAACGGGCCGGTTTGATGTCGAGCAGGCGCAGGACCTGGCTCTTGTCCTCAGGGTCGGAGCTTTGCCGGCTCCCATGTATATCGAAGAAGAAAGGACGATCGGGCCGCTGTTAGGGCAGGATTCGATCAATAAAGGGGTTAAGGCGAGTATCATAGGATGTACCCTTATATTCGCCTTCATGGCTGTTTATTATCTTTTAGCGGGAATCATCGCGGATATCGCGCTTTTGTTCAACCTGCTGATAATTCTCGGCGGTTTGGGAATGCTGCCGGTTTTATTCCCCGGCGTCTCGGCAACGCTTACTTTACCGGGTATCGCCGGGATCGCTTTGTCTTTAGGCATGGCAGTAGACGCTAACGTCCTGATCAATGAAAGGATAAGGGAAGAGTTATCCGCCGGGAAGACCCTGCGCAGCGCCATAAGTAACGGTTATGACAAGGCGTTCAGCGCCATTTTTGATTCGAATATCACCACGCTTATCGCGGCTTTCCTGCTTTTTCAATTCGGGACAGGCCCCATAAGGGGTTTCGCGGTCACTTTGACTATCGGTATCCTGGCAAGTATATTTACGGCCATCGTGGTAACAAGGACGATATTCGAGTCGCTTCTTAGTTTTGGTTTGATCAAGTCCCTGCCTATGCTAAAAATAGTCGGCCAAACCAAGATCGATTTTATCGGGAAAAGAAAGATATTTTACGCTTTATCCTTGATAGTTATCGCGCTTGGCCTTACTGTATTCCTCCGGATGGGGAGTAAAGCCTACGGCATAGATTTCGCCGGAGGAGAACTTCAAGAATACAGCTTTAAGGACCCGGTAGCCATTGATCCGGTACGGCAGGCATTAAAAGAGATAGGGCTGGCGGATGCCGTCATTCAACAGTTTAAGGATAATCCAAAAGCGGTATTAATCAGGACGTCCGCGAATAAAACCAGCGCCATAACCGAGAAATTAAAGGAAAAATTTCCGGAGCAGGATATACAAATACTCAGGATAGAGCATGTCGGGCCTGTGGCAGGCAAGCATTTAAAAACAAAAGCGATGCATGCACTCACCTGGTCTTTGATCGGGATCCTGATCTATGTCGCTTTCAGGTTTAAGCATTTCAATTTCGCTTTTGCCGGAGTGGTAGCGCTTTTTCATGATGTGCTTGTGGCCCTGGGATTCATGGCTATGAGCGGCAGGCAGATAGACCTTTTAAGCGTTACCGCCTTTTTGACAATCGCCGGTTATTCCATTAATGACACGATCGTGATCTATGACAGGGTAAGGGAGAACAGCAGGCTGCTGCGCAAGCAGTCGTTAGCGGAGCTGATAAATTTAAGCGTAAATCAATGCCTTGGGAGGACACTGCTTACGTCCGGCGTAACCCTCTTGTCCGTTTTCGCGATTTTGTCTTACGGCGGTGAAGTTTTAAGCAATTTCGCCTTCGCGTTACTGGTGGGCTTTATCTCCGGAGTCTATTCTACCATCTACATAGCCTCGCCTTTGGTCTTGGCTACTATCCAAAAAAGATCCGCCAAGTGAAGTCCGCCCGGCGCAATGCCGCTTAAGGATCGCTATGTTCAAATCCCTCAAGTTATATACTTGCGCTACTATCGATTTATCCGGTGTATTAGATTCTTTGGCCGATTTCGGTTATAAAAGGCAGGAGACGGTCCTGGAAGAAGGGGATTTCGCCCGCAGGGGAGAGATCCTGGACGTTTTTCCTTTCGCTTTTGAACTGCCCGTAAGGATAGAATTAAGCCTTGACCAGATAGCTTCCATCAAGACCTTTAACCCGAAAGACGGATCGCCGCTGTGGGAACACAAGATGGTGATCATCCTTCCGGTGAAAAAAGCCCACCCGTTAAAGACTATCCCATTCAGCGAAGACCTGCCTCTGGAAAATTTCGTGGATTTAAACATCGGGGACTATGTGGTGCATACACAGCACGGTATCGGCAGGTTCCTCGGCCTTGAACGGGTGAAATCCGGCGAAAAACCCCGGGACTGCCTGGTGATCGAATATGACTCGCAGGAAAAGCTCTACGTGCCGGTAAGCCAGATGCATCTGGTTCAAAGGTACATCGCTTTTCATACCCGCAGGCCAAAGCTATACCGCTTGGGCAGCAAGGAATGGCTGAGGACAAAAGAAAGGGCGAGGCGCGGCATACGCAAGCTCGCCTGGGAGCTTTTGTCGTTGCAGGCGATGCGCTTAAGCGTGTCCGGATTCGCCTTCTCTGCCGATACGCAGTGGCAGCGGGAATTCGAGGAGACTTTTACTTTTACCGAGACGCCGGGACAAATAAAGGCGGTCCAGGAAGTAAAAGAAGATATGCAATCCCCGAGGCCGATGGATAGGCTTCTCTGCGGCGATGTCGGTTACGGCAAGACCGAAGTCGCGATGCGGGCTGCCTTCAAGGCGCTGATGGATAATAAACAAGTGGCTTACCTGGTACCTACTACCATCCTGGCCGAACAGCACTATCAGAATTTCAGCGCGCGCCTAAAAGATTTTCCTATAAATATACAAATGCTCTCCCGTTTCAAGACAAAATCAGAACAGGATGAAATAGCGCGCGCTTTGGCGGAGGGGAGCGCGGATATAGTCATTGGCACTCACAGATTATTATCCGATGACGTAAAATTCAAGGACCTCGGGCTTGTTATAATAGATGAAGAACAGCGCTTTGGAGTAAAAGCCAAGGAAAAGCTGAAATCCCTGAGGCTCGCCTGCGACGTGCTTACCCTCACCGCGACGCCTATCCCCAGGACGTTGTATATGAGCCTCATGGGCGCTAAAAACCTGTCGGTGATAAACACTCCCCCGGAAAACAGGTTGCCAATAAAAACTGTTGTGGTAGAATATGATCCTGACCTTATCCGCCAGGCGATAACACGGGAGCTTCAGAGGAAAGGGCAGATCTATTTCGTACATAACCGCGTTCAGGATATTGAAAAAGTAAAAGAAAAGATCTCTTCGCTTTTACCTTCCGGCACAAGGATCGCGATAGGCCACGGCCAGATGCATTCCAGCGACCTGGAAAAAGTCATCCTTGATTTCCTTAAGGCAAAAATAGATATCCTGGTCTGCACTATGATCATAGAATCGGGCATCGATATACCCAACGTCAATACCATTATCGTGAACAATGCCCATCAATTCGGCTTGTCAGACATGCATCAATTGCGCGGAAGGGTAGGAAGGTTTGACAGGCCGGCTTACGCTTATTATATGGTGCCCAGGAAAGAGATGTTGGATTCCGACGCCAAAAAAAGGCTGGACGCGATACAGGAATATTCCGAGCTTGGCGCCGGCTTTAAGATCGCGATGCAGGATCTGGAGATCAGAGGCGCGGGCAATCTTTTGGGTGTCGAGCAGCACGGCTTTATAGCCGCGGTCGGGTTCGATCTTTATTGCAGGTTGCTCAGAGAGGCGGTAGGGGCACTTAAAAAGGAAGGTGTGAAAAATGCGAATTCGTAGGGCTTTGTTATTCCTGGCTTTCGTTCTTTTAAGCTCGCAGCTTTTAATTCGCGGCTCGCTTGCCCAGGACAAGATCGTGGCGATCGTGAATAAAGACGTGATCACGCAAAAAGACCTTAATGATTTCATTAATTTCATGCGCGTGCAGCTTTCAGTGCAATACCAGGGCAGGGAATTGGAAAATAAGATACAGTCCATGAAATTGGACCTATTGGACAAGCTTATCGAGGACCGCCTTATCCTACAGGAGGCAAAAAAGGAAAACATCCGCATTGACCCCCAAAGGGTCGAATCAAGGATCGAGGAGATAAAGAAACACTACGGTTCGGATGTCGAATTCCAGAGAAATGTAGCCAAACAAGGGCTGGTGCGGGCGGACATAGAGAAGAAAATAAGAGAACAGATGCTTATGTACGCTGTCGTTGATTCTAAAATAAGGAATAGGATCATAATCAAGCCCTCCGAAGTGACCGACTTTTACAGGCAGCATACCAATGAATTCATCCTGAATGAACAGAGAGAATTCGAATCAATGTCAACCGATTCTTTAAGCCTGGCGGAAGAGATAACGGACAGGCTTAAGAAAGGCGAGAGCATGGAGGGTATCGCCAAAACATATTCATTACCCGTGAATAAATTCACCTGTTCGACCAACGGGGAGCTGAGGCAGGATATAGAAGAAGCGGTATTCAAGATAAAGCTTGGCGAAGTCTGCCAGCCCCTGAAAATCGGGGATAATTATTACGTCCTGAAATTGAATAACATAATTTTCCCCCGCCAGCAGAACCTGGCGGAGGTGCAGGATAAGATCTATATGCTTTTGTTCGAAGAGAGGATGCAATCTGACCTGGAAAAATGGCTGGATGAATTAAGGAAAAATTCATATGTCAAGCTCGCGCAGGATTAAGGCCGGCATTTCAATGGGCGACCCCGCCGGCATAGGCCCGGCAGTGATCGCAAAGGGATTAAAGGGGCTGGAAGGGTTGGCGGATTTTACGGTTATCGGGGATAAACGGGTATTCTGCGCGGCCAAACCTCAAAACCTTAAGCTTAACGGATTGAATTTTATAGATCTCAATAATGTATCACATAAAAACTTCAAATTTGGAAATATCAGGGCGGAATACGGAAGGGCATCCATCGAATACCTGGACAAGGCGCTGGAGCTGATCAGGCGGGCTGAAATAGATTGCCTGGTTACCTGCCCCATATCCAAAGAAGCGGTCAGCCTGGCGGGATTAAAGGGCTTCAGCGGACATACCGAATACCTGGCGGAGAAAACAAAAACGCGGAATTTCGCCATGATGCTTTTAAACAGAAGAATGAAGACAGTCCTGGTTACCAGGCACATCCCGTTAAAAAAGGTAGCGTCGCGGATAAGCGAAAAGAATATCTATGAGACAATCCTTTTGGCCCACTGTTCTTTGAAAGACCTGTTTTCCATTTCAAGCCCGAGGATCGCCGTCTGCGGCCTTAATCCGCACGCGTCGGATAACGGGATACTGGGGGAAGAAGAGAATAAGATCATTAAGCCCGCTTTAAAGCGACTGCGCAGGAAAATACCGAATGTAGACGGACCGCTTCCGGCTGATGTGGCCGCATTCAAGGCAGCGCGCAATGAATATGATTGCTTGATCGCGATGTACCATGACCAGGCGCTGATCGCGCTGAAGGTTTCTGATCCTTCATCCGGCGTGAATGCAACGCTCGGCCTCCCTTTTGTCAGGACCTCCCCTTTGCACGGCACCGCCTTTGATATCGCGGGAAAATTCCATATGGCAAACCCCGATTCATTTCGCGAGGCGGTAAGGCTCTCTGTAAGATGCGCGTTAAGCCAAAAAAATCATTAGGGCAGAATTTCCTCATTGACGGAAATATCTTAAAAAAGCTTATCGTCTGCTACGGCCTCAAAAAAACCGACCGGGTCCTCGAGATAGGCGCCGGTTTAGGCGCCCTGACCAAGCTTTTAGCGCAAAAATGCGCGTTTGTTTATGCCCTGGAAGTAGACAGGTCGTTATGCGCTCTGCTTAGCCAAAATGTAGAAGGGTACGCTAATATAGAGATAATCAACCGCGATATACTAAAGTTCGATCTGGATGGTTACCCCGGCTTGAAAAATAAAATCAAAGTGGTGGGTAATATCCCTTATTATATAACCACGCCCATTATCGAATATCTTTTCAATTTTAAAGATAAAATAGAAAGCGTCTTCCTGACCGTGCAAAAGGAATTCGGCAAGCGGATAGCTGCCGGCCCAGGCTCAAAAGAATACGGTTCTTTCAGCGTATTCGTGCAATATTACGCCGCCCCTGAAATCCACTTTTTCATAAAGAGGGGAAGTTTTTTCCCGCGTCCAAAGGTTGACTCTTGCCTCGTCGAGCTAAAGTTGAGGCAGAAGCCGCAGGTTTATGTAAAAGACGAAGGACTGTTTTTTAGGATAGTCAGGGCCGCTTTTAATCAGAGAAGGAAGGTCCTCAAGAACAGCCTTAACGGCATAGTCGGCGGGAAAACGCTTGACCGGTTCTTCGAAGAATCAGGTGTGAATAAAAATGCCCGCCCGGAAAACCTCAGTCTCGCCAATTTCGCCCTACTCGCGAACCAGCCGTAAAAAAACTTTAAAAAAACATTGACAAAAGTATATTTTTAATATATACTTCTGTTTCTTAGTTAATCCCAGAATTTTCTTCAAGCAATTTAAATAAGACTGGCGTTAAGCTTACGAAGAATTTTCAGAAAATTCTTTAGTGGGAAGAGTTTTTTTACCCTGGAATTTCTTTGCCTAAGCAAAAATGCCGTTGATTTTAACGGGTTGGCGCGGGGAAAACCGCTTACTAATTGACGTGATTACCGTACGCTGGAGTAGCTCAGTAGGTAGAGCACGTCCTTGGTAAGGACGGGGTCACGGGTTCGATTCCCGTCTCCAGCTTAAGCAAGGCCGTAACTTACACCGGGGAGAAGCTCTTTACAAGCATCAACGTAAAAACAGTTCATATTTCATATGCGAGAAATCATAACATTAGAGTGCACGGTCTGTAAGAACAGGAATTACACCACCAAGAAGAATAAGAAGCTGCACCAGGATAAATTGGAATTAAAGAAATTTTGTAAGTTCTGTTATAAGCATACGCCGCATAAAGAAATTAAGTAGTTTAAGGTGGCAAAAGGGGAGGGCGGGTTTATAGGAGCGTCGGTTAATGGCAAACCAACGGTCTCCAAAACCGTTACTGCAGGTTCGACTCCTGCCGCTCCTGATTAATTAAAAAAGTCGGCAAATGCGATGAACATCATCAAAAAGACAACCGGTTTTTTGAAAGAAGTAAAGATCGAGCTGACCAAGGTCTCCTGGTCAACCAGGCAGGAATTAGCCGCCTCGACGGCGGTAGTGATAACGGTGACATTTATAATGGCGATGTTTATAGGAGCTATCGATATTTTTCTTTCTCATATCTTGAGAGTAGTATTCAAATGAAGAATTGGTACGTTGTGCATACCCAGACAGGTTTAGAGGACAAGGTCAAAACGGCTTTGGAAAATAAAATACTGGCGGAAGGCCTTCAAGAATCGATTTCCAGCGTAGTCATACCCACCGAACAGATCTCAGAGATACGTTCCGGAAAAAAGAAAATATCCCAGAGGAAATTCTTTCCCGGCTACCTGCTGGTGGAGATGGACCTGAATGAACAGACATATTTTCACATCAAGACCACTCCCGGCGTAACCGGCTTTATAGGGCCGGGAAAAAAGCCGCAGCCGTTATCGCAGTCGGAGGTGGATACGATCTTGAAGAGGACCGTGGAAACTCAGGTCAAGCCAAGCCCGAAGATAGTCTTTGAAAGGGGCGAGCAGGTCAGGGTCAATGAAGGGCCTTTTATGAATTTTAACGGCACAATAGAAGAAGTGCATCCCGAGAGGGGAAAATTAAAAGTGAGCGTTTCCATCTTTGGGCGTTCAACTCCGGTGGAACTTGAGTATTGGCAAGTGGAGAAGGTATAAAAATGGCTAAAAAGGTCGTAGCTCAAATCAAGCTGCATGTCCCGGGAGCGCAAGCGAACCCAGCTCCGCCTGTAGGGCCGGCCCTTGGACAGCACGGTGTCAATATAATGCAGTTCTGCAAGCAATTCAACGAGCAGACCAAAGGCAGGGATGGGTTGATCCTGCCCGTTGTTATCAGCGTCCACGACGACCGCTCGTTCAGCTTTATCATTAAAAGCCCTCCTTCCTCAGTCCTTATCAAACGGGCGGCGAACCTCGCGAAGGCATCCGGCACAAGCGGTAAAGAGATAATCGGGAAAATCACCAGGAAACAGGTGGAAGAAATAGCGAAACAAAAGGCAAAAGATCTTAATACGGCGGATATGGAGCAGGCCGTAAAGATAATAGAAGGCACAGCCCGCAGTATGGGCATCGCCGTAGAAGGGTAGAATAAGGCATGAGCGTGCGCAGTAAACGATATAAGGAGTCGGAGAAAACAATAGACAGGGCGAAAACATATTCTCTAAAAGAAGCTGTGGGGGTATTGAAGAAGCTGAACCCGCCTAAATTCGACGCGTCCGTAGACCTGCACTTTTCTATCAACGTTGATCCCAAGAAATCCGATCAGATGGTCCGCGGCACCGTAGTCCTTCCGCATGGAACGGGAAAGAAAGTACGGGTTGCGGTTTTTTGCAAAGGTGAAAACGAAAAAGCAGCCAAGGAAGCCAACGCGGATTTCGTCGGGGGGACCGACCTTATCGACAAGGTCGCCGGCGGTTTTATCGATTTTGACTGCGCTATCGCTACGCCAGAGATGATGAAAGACCTAAGCAAGCTCGGTAAGATCCTTGGGCCGCGCGGCCTAATGCCCAGCCCGAAAACCGGCACCGTCACAAACGACATCGTAAAGGCGATCGATGACGTACGCAGGGGTAAGGTGGAATTCCGCGTGGATAAACAGGGTGGCATACATTTATCCGTCGGTAAAGTATCATTTCCGGAAGAAAAGATCTACGAAAACGCATTGAGGGTCATAGAAATGGTTAATGAATCCAAGCCGGCTTCAGTCAAGGGCAAATTCGTTAAAAGCGTATTCATTTCTTCTACTATGAACTGCGGCTTAAAGCTCGCAATGTAAAACATGAAAAAACTTGGTTTAGTGTTCAGGGAAACTCTTGAAGATAACATAAAAAAGCAGCTGAAAGAAGCTGACAGCGTATTCATCATAAAGTACTCCAAGTTGTCCAGCCCGGACATAACCGCCTTAAGGATGGCGTTAAAGGTTTCAAAGGCGGATCTGTTCGTCGCTAAGAACAGCATAACGCGCAGGGCGTTAAAAGAGTCAAAACTCGATAACCTGACGAAATTTATCGACGGCCCATGCGGGCTGGTATTCGCCAAGGGCGAGCCCGTAGACGCGAGCAAGGCTTTATATAATTTTTTCCGCGAACATGAGCACTTAAAACTTGAAGGCGGTATCCTTGAGGACAGGCTCCTGGAAAAGGCTGACATCGAGGCTTTGGCTAAACTTCCCGGAAAAGACGTTTTACGGGCCCAGGCGGTGATGGCGTTGAATTCTCCTATATCAGGTTTTGTTTTTGTGCTGAAACAGACTTTGAATAAATTTGTTTATTGTTTAACGCAGATCAAGGATAAGAAACCGGCTTAATATCAAAAGGGAGGAAAAAAATGGCAAAGGAAAAATTAGATGAATTGATCAAATCCATCGAAAGCATGTCGGTACTTGAGCTGTCCGACCTGGTAAAAGCGCTTGAGGAGAAATTCGGGGTATCCGCGAATATGCCCATGATGGCAGCTCCCGTTGCGGGCGGCCAGGCAGGCGGAGCGGCTGCTCCCGCCGAGGAAAAAAGCACCTTCACTGTGGTCATAACCAGCGCGGGGGCCAACAAGATCGCCGTAATAAAAGAAGTGAGGGCGATGACCAGCCTCGGTTTAAAGGAAGCAAAGGACCTGGTGGACGCGGCGCCCAAACCGGTAAAAGAAAGCGTGCCCAAAGAGGAAGCGGAAGAAATGAAGAAGAAGCTTGTAGCTGCCGGCGCCACCGTTGAATTAAAATAACGAAGTTGTAAAGCGGGGGACAGCCTCCCCGGGATATTTGCTAGTAGTGCACAGAGACTGCCCCAACACACTTGAAGGATAGATAAGCGAAAAAGGATATCGATGATTAAGCGCAAAAGTTTCGCGAAACTGAAAGAAGTTTACGACTTACCTAATTTTCTGGATATACAGCTAAGGTCGTACGAGGAATTCCTGCAGATGGATGCTCCTGTGCTGGAGAGAAAACATCTGGGTTTACAGGAAGTATTCCTTGATATATTCCCGATAGAAAACCAGAACCGGACTATAAGGTTGGAGTTTATCAGCTATACCTTAGGTAAGCCCAAGTATGATCTAGCCGAATCGCGCAGAAGGGCGTTAACCTTTGCCGCTCCCTTAAAGGTAAAATTCAGGCTGATCACCCCCAAGGAGATCAAGGAGCAGGACGCTTATTTCGGCGAAATCCCCTTGATGACGGAAACAGGCACTTTCATCATAAACGGCGACGAAAGGGTAGTTGTCAGCCAGCTTCAACGCTCGCCAGGCGTTTCTTTTGAGGAAGAGGACCATCCTACGGGCAAGAAGATATTTTACGGCCGTATTATCCCGTACAGGGGGGCATGGCTCGAGTTTAAATACGATCTGTCCGAAACGATACTGGCCTATGTTGATCGGCGCAGGAACTTTCCAGCCACTCAGATCTTAAGGATACTGGGTTTTTCCAGCGAGCAGGATATCATAACCGCGTTCGGTAAAGAGCATGCGGAGATCTCGAATACCCTGAAGAAAGATTACACGAAAAATAAAGAAGAGGCCTACCTTGATTTTTACCGCAAGATGCGCCCCACGGAACCGGTAACAAAAGAGGCGGCAGAGTCATTATTCTACAGACTATTCTTTGATCCCAACAGATACGACCTTGAAAGGGCCGGCAGGTTCATCCTTAATAGAAAGCTGGGAATGGATGTGTCTGTAGAAAAACGTATCCTGGATTCCGCGACAGTTATTAAGGTAATCGAATACCTGATCAAGCTTAAGTCCGGCGAGGGGAAAATTGACGACATCGACCATTTAGGGAACCGCCGCATAAAGACCGTCGGCGAATTGGTACAAAATCAGGTCAGGATAGGGTTAAGCCGCATAGAGCGTTCAATAAGAGAGCGGTTGAGCATATTGGGAGAATCAGAAAATATAAGCGTGCATTATTTGATCAATTCCAAGCTTTTATCTAATCAGATACGGGATTTCTTCACCCGCAGCCAGTTGTCCCAGTTTATGGACCAGGTAAATCCTTTGGCGGAAATGACCCATAAGCGCCGCTTGAGCGCTTTAGGCCCCGGCGGATTATCGCGCGAGCGCGCGGGGTTCGAAGTCAGAGATATCCATCCTTCGCATTATGGAAGGATATGCCCTATCGAGACGCCGGAAGGGCCGAATATCGGTTTGATCGCTTCTTTAAGCACCTACGCGCGGGTAAATTCATTGGGCCTGTTGGAAACGCCTTACCGTAAGGTTGAGGACGGCCGTGTCACACGCAAGATCGATTATTTGACCGCGGATATAGAAGAAGACAAAATGATCGCGCAGGCTAACGCGTCCATAGATAACGAAGGGAATTTCCTGGAGCGTGAAGTTTCCTGCCGCTTTAAAGGGGATTTCCCGAAAGTACCCCCAAAACAGGTTGAATACATGGATGTTTCCCCGAAGCAGCTCGTTTCTATAGCCGCGTCCTTGATCCCTTTCTTGGAGCATGACGACGCCAACCGCGCCCTGATGGGGTCAAACATGCAGAGGCAGGCAGTACCGCTGATGATAAGCGAACAACCCGTGGTCGGGACAAACATGGAAGGTAAAGTCGCGGTCGATTCGGGTACGGTGGTTGTGGCGAAAGATTCAGGCAGGGTAACGGCGGTTGATTCATCTACGGTAGTTATCGGTAAAAAAATCTATGAACTGACTAAGTTTACCCGCACCAATGCCGATACATGCCTTAACCAGAGGCCTTTGGTCAAGCTCGGCCAGCACGTGGAAAAAGGCGAGGTTATTGCCGACGGCATGAGCACTAAGAACGGCGAGCTCGCGCTGGGCAAGAATTTATTATGCGCCTTTATGCCCTGGCGCGGGTACAACTTTGAAGACGCTATCCTGGTCAGCGACAGAATAGTCAAAGAAGACGCCTTTACATCCATACATGTGGAGAAATTCGAAATAGAAGCGACAGAGACCCGCCTTGGAAACGAAGAAGTAACGCGCGATATACCAAATGTCAGCGAAGAATCTTTAAGTAATTTAGACGAAACCGGAGTGATCCGGCTCGGCGCGGAAGTAGCCGCCGGCGATATCCTGGTCGGAAAGGTAACTCCCAAGACTGAATCGGAACTTTCTCCCGAAGAGAGGTTGCTGCGCGCGATATTCGGCGAAAAAGCGGGGGATGTGCGCGATACGTCGCTTACTGTCCCCCCGGGCGTTGAAGGGGTAGTAATAGACGTGCATGTATTTCAGCGTAAAGAACGCGGCCGGAAATCAAAGGAAGACAAGACCAAGGAACTCGCGAAGATACGGGAATTAAAAGCCTACTACAAGCAGGAGATGGAGTTCCTGCAGAATGAAAAGATCGCCCGTCTTTCCCAGGTATTGGGCGTGGATAAAAGGAAGATGGACAAAATGGAATTCGGCGAGAATGAAGAAGCGAAAATACTTGCCGCTTCTTTCGACGAGCAGATCCAGAAGCTGATAGCCGAACAAGAGCAGGAGATCGAGAAAGTAAGGCGCGGCGATGAACTTCCCGCCGGAGTATTAAAAAGGGTGGTGGTCTACATCGCCACAAAACGCAAACTGGCGGAAGGCGATAAGCTCGCCGGAAGGCACGGTAATAAAGGCGTAGTGGCCAGGATACTCCCCGAAGAAGATTTGCCTTACCTGCCCGACGGAACGCCGATCGACATCGTGTTGAATCCCCTGGGCGTGCCTTCGCGTATGAACGTAGGCCAGATTCTGGAAACCCACTTAGGATGGGCGGCTAAAGCCCTTGGCTTACATGTAACTACCGCGGTTTTTGACGGCGCTTACGAATCGGAAATAAAAGAATTACTTAAAAAAGCCGGCCTGCCGGAAGACGGCAAGATTACGCTTTACGACGGTTTTACCGGAGAACCTTTCGATCATAAAATAACCGTCGGGTACATTTATATGATGAAGCTTATACACCTTGTTGACGAGAAGATCCATGCCCGTTCCATCGGCCCGTATTCGCTGGTAACCCAACAGCCCTTGGGCGGAAAGGCGCAATTCGGAGGCCAAAGGCTGGGAGAAATGGAAGTCTGGGCGCTGGAAGCGTACGGAGCGGCATTCAGCTTGCAGGAAATGCTCACGGTAAAAAGCGATGATGTTTCGGGCAGAACGCGCATCTATGAGGCGATCGTAAAAGGCGAACAGAGGTTGACCCACGGTACCCCCGAATCGTTTAACGTATTGATAAAAGAATTGCAGGGTTTAGGCCTGGATGTACATCTGGAAAAGGATAAATAATGGAAGAGATCATCCAATTTAACAATATAACCATAAAGATCGCGTCTCCCCAGATCATAAAGAGTTGGTCAAAAGGCGAAGTCAAAAAGGCCGAGACCGTAAACTACCGCACCTTGAAACCGGAAAAGGAAGGCCTGTTCTGCGAAAAGATATTCGGGCCTGTCCGCGACTGGGAATGCAACTGCGGCAAATATAAGGGGATCAAATTCAAGGGGATAACCTGTGACCGCTGCGGGGTAACCATAGACCGTTCGTCCGTAAGGCGCGAACGTATGGGGCATATTGAACTTGCCGCGCCTGTCACGCATATCTGGTTCTTCAAGACCGTCCCCAGCCGTTTATCGGCGCTGCTCGACATCTCCCTCAGGGACCTGGAGAAGATAATTTATTATGAAGAATATGTGGTAATTGACCCCGGTAACGCGCCTATAAAGAAGAAAGAGCTTTTAACGGAAGAAAAATACCAGGAGGCATTGGAAAAATACGGCTCCAACTTCAAGGCGAAGATCGGCGCTGAAGCCGTATACGACCTATTAAAGGATACGGACCTGGAGGCTTTTTGCCGTAAACTGCGCCGGGATATGGAAAAAACCAAAGAAACCATAACTAACCGTAAGGTCTTGAAAACCTTAAAGATAGTTGAAGACTATAAAAAATCTGGTAATAAACCGGAATGGATGGTCTTGAATATCCTGCCGGTAATACCCCCGGATCTAAGGCCGCTCGTCCCGCTTGACGGCGGAAGGTTCGCCACATCGGACCTCAACGATTTATACCGCAGGGTTATAAACCGTAATAACCGTTTAAAGAAACTGATCGAACTTAACGCGCCGGAGATAATCATACGCAACGAGAAGCGCATGCTTCAGGAAGCTGTTGACGCGCTGCTCGATAACGGAAGGCACGGCCGCCCGGTAATGGGCGCCAATAACCGGCCCCTGAAATCTTTGGCCGATATGCTCAAGGGCAAGCAGGGCAGGTTCAGGCAGAACCTTCTCGGTAAACGCGTGGATTATTCGGGACGTTCCGTGATCGTGGTCGGCCCCGACCTTAAACTGCACGAATGCGGCCTGCCGAAACAGATGGCCCTCGAATTGTTTGAACCGTTCATTATCAAGAAGCTAAGGGAAAAGGGGTTCGTCCATACCATCAAAGGCGCGCGCCGCATGGTCGAGCACGGAAAGATCGAGGTTTGGGATATCCTCGACGAAGTAATTAAAGACCATCCCGTACTTTTAAACCGCGCCCCAACACTGCACCGCTTAAGCATCCAGGCTTTTCAACCGGTATTGATCGAAGGTAAATCCATAAAGATCCATCCTCTTGTCTGCACCGCTTTTAACGCCGACTTCGACGGCGACCAGATGGCGGTTCATGTCCCTCTCTCGTTAGAGTCCCAGATCGAAGCCAAGATACTCATGCTCTCCATAAATAACATATTTTCTCCTGCCGACGGCAGGCCTATCGTAACTCCTACACAAGATACTATATTAGGCGCGTCCTACATTTCTAAGATAAAACCCCAGGCAAAGGGCGAAAATAAGGTGTTTTCCTGCGGTGAAGAGGCGATCGTGGCCTACCAGGATAATGAGCTTGACCTGCACGCGGCGGTTAAAGTCAGGATACAGGATTTCTTTGACCTGGATGAGAAAAAATTTATTCCAGGAAAACAACTGCTAACGACGACTGTAGGCCGGGTTATCTTCAGCCAGATCCTGCCGGAAGGCTTCGGTTTTGTAAATAAGGAATTGAACAAACGTAACGTCGGCGATATTGTAGCCGAATGCTACAAGCGTTTCGGCCACACCAGGACGATACAGCTTTTGGACGATATTAAAAGATTGGGTTTTGAATTTTCCACGCTCGGCGGCATTTCCATCGGCATAGACGATCTGAAAATACCCAAGGAAAAACAGGAAGTATTGAAAGAGGCAAAAGCTGAAGTCGCGAAGATCGAAGAGCAGTATCACAAGGGGATCATCACGGATAAGGAACGTTATAATAAGGTTATCGATATCTGGACGCACACCACCGATAAAGTGGCCGAGCTCCTTTTTAAAGAGATGGAGCCTTTTAACCCGATATTTATGATGGCTGATTCGGGCGCGAGGGGTTCCAGGCTGCAGGTAAGGCAGTTGGCAGGGATGCGCGGGCTCATGGCCAAGCCGTCCGGCGAAATCATAGAAAGCCCGATCACCGCCAATTTTAAAGAGGGGCTTACTGTGCTGGAGTATTTCATCTCTACACACGGCGCGAGAAAAGGTTTGGCTGACACCGCGCTTAAGACCGCTGACGCCGGATACTTAACGCGCAGGCTGGTAGATGTCGCCCAGGAAGTCATTGTCACCGATCACGACTGTGGGACATTAAACGGCATCACGGTTTCTGCGATCATCGAGGGCGACGAGGAAGTAGTCAGCCTTAAGGACCGTATCTTCGGCAGGGTCGCGCTGGACAATGTGGTGGATATAATTACTGACGCCACGATCGTGGAGGCCGGCAATGAGATCACCGAGGAAAAAGCGGAAATGATCGAGAAGCTCGGTATTGAAAAGATACGCATCCGCAGCGTCTTGACCTGCGAAGCGGGAAGAGGCGTTTGTGTTAAATGCTACGGCAGGAATCTCGCTTCCGGAAGGCTTTCGGACCTTGGGGAAGCCGTCGGCATAACCGCAGCTCAAAGCATCGGAGAACCCGGAACGCAGCTGACCATGAGGACCTTCCACATCGGAGGAACCGCGTCCAGAATAGTCGCCCAGTCTTTCATCAAATCCAAGAATAAAGGTGTTGTAAAGTACCATAGTATGAGGACGGTCCCGAAAAATAAAGAGCATATCGTTTTGAACAGAAACGGTTCAATAAGCATAAACGACAAGCAAGGAAGGGAATTGGAGCGTTACGCGGTCCCGCAAGGCGCCTTTATCAGCGTAGCCGACGAAGGTGATATAAATAAAGAAGTGTCTTTTATCCGCTGGGACCCTTATACCCTGCCCATTCTCACTGAAGTTTCCGGACAGGTAAAATATGAGGATTTACGCGAAAATACCACCGTCAGGGAAGAATTGAATCCTGTGACAAAACTCACGGAACGGGTTGTCGTTGAGCATAAACAGGAATATCATCCCCAGATAGTCATAATGGATGAAAAGAAAGATATCATGGGTATTTATCCGATCCCCGCGGGAGCGCACATACTTGTTAACGACGGGCAAAAAATAACCGCGGGCGATATGTTAGCCAAGATCCCGCGTTTGATCGTAAAAACCAGGGATATCACGGGAGGTCTGCCCCGCGTCGCGGAATTGTTCGAGGCGAGGCGCCCGAAAGATCCGGCGATCATCAGCGAAATCGACGGTTTTGTCGAATTCGGAGAGGCCAAAAAGGGCCAGCGTGTTATCATTGTAAAAAGCCCCACCGGCATGCAGCGGGAATACGTAATCCCGCACGGGAAGCATCCAAACGTTTATAAGGGGGATAAGGTAGTAGCGGGCCAGCAGTTAACCGACGGGCCGGTGGTCCTCCAGGACATATTAAGGGTTTGCGGCGACAAGGTGCTCCAGGAGTATCTTGTCAACGAGGTGCAGGAAGTTTACAGGCTGCAGGGCGTGCACATTAATGATAAACATATCGAACTGATCATCAGGCAGATGTTGAAAAAAGTCAGGATAGAGGATCCGGGTGATACCGAATTTTTAGCTACGCAGCAGGTGGATAAATGGAAATTCCAGAAAGAGAATACGCGCGTAATTAAAAAAGGCGGCAAGCCCGCGGTAGCGACTCCATTGTTATTAGGTATAACTAAAGCTGCGCTCACCACAGAAAGCTTTATC
>JAQUPI010000021.1 GCA_028716705.1 Candidatus Omnitrophota bacterium
ATCTAACATTTCCATAGTCTTGAGATTCATCTCCCCGCACTTTAAAACCGCAGCCAGATACTGATTTAAATCAAAATTCGTATTGGTCAAGGTCATAAAAAGGGACTCGTGCATAAACGCGTCTACCTCTTCATCCCTGGCTCCCAGTTCGCGGGCATGATACGCGTAGGCAGCGATGCCTTTCAGGCCGAAAAATAAGATATCCTGCAGGCTTTGTATATCCTCGTTTTTACCGCAGACGCCGATTTTAGTGCAGCCGCTTCCTCCGGCTGTCTGTTCACATTGGTAACAAAACATGACTAACCTCCTATTTTTTTAACCGTTTCCATTTTTCTTCGCCAATACACTCCCGCGCGGCCTTGCACCAATCCACGCATGACGGAATCCTGTCGCGGCAGGCGATGTTTTTACATTTCGGGCATCTCACTTGTATTTCATCCGTAAAGATCTCTATCTGGTATCCGCAATCGGGGCAATTGATTGTTTCGGCCTTAATGTTCCTCTTATCCTGGCCCGGGCATTTATTGGTCATTGCAGCCTATCCCCATTTATACCTATGATGGTTTCTTTGAAGGGCACATTTTTTCCTGAATGCGCGATCGCTTCCTTGATTATGCTCACCAACCCGAAACAACAAGGCACTTCCATATGCGCGTAGGTTAAGGATTTTATGTCGTTCTGTTTCAGGATCTGGCCTATCTTTTCTTTATAAATTCGCGTGTCATCCAATTTCGGGCAACCCACCAGCAGAACCTTATCCTTCAATAAGTCCTGGTGGAAGCCAGCGTAAGCAAAAGGCACGCAGTCCGCGGCGATAAGCAGATCCGCATTATTAAGGTAAGGGGCAAATGCCGGGACAAGCATGAGCTGAACCGGCCAGGTTCGCAGCTGGGACTCCCCTTTAGAGAACGGCCTATCCTTTCCGGTGGCCTTTTCTTTTTTCCTGAGATCCATTATCTTTGAACCCGGGCACATAAAGGGAGAAGGAGGGCATTCAGCCTGCTCGTGAGCGTTATTTTTTTCTGCTTGCTCTAAAGGCAGGGAAATATTTAGTTCTTTCAAAAAATCTATCGCCTTTTTAAAGTATTCTTCCTGTTTATGCCCTTTAAGGTGCTCTAAATGCGCTTTTATGACATTTCCGCCCTGCTTTACGATGTTGTCCATGACCTTTCTCTCGTCATACTTTTCGGCTTCACGCTCCTCTATGGTAATCGCGCCCTGGGGACAATGGCCGATACAAGCCCCCAATCCGTCGCAAAATAAATCACTTACCAGGCGGGCCTTCCCGTCAATGATCCGGATGGCCCCTTCCGGGCAATTGGGAATACACGCTCCACAGCCGTTACATTTATCATCCTCTATTTTAATGACCTTCCTTTTAGCCATATCCTCACCTGATTCGCAACAAAGACGCTATCGTAATGGAATTCAATTGCGAGATCACATTTTCTTCTATTGAGCTTATCTTCGACCTTAACGGACAGAGATTTTTATTAGGGCAGACCTTCTTTTTAAATATGCATTCATTCAATTTCAAGGCCCCCTGGAAAATCTTCATTAAATCCGTAAGAAAAATCTTTTCCGGAGGCAAAGCTAAGCGAAATCCTCCTCCCGAACCTTTATAGGATTTAAGAATACCGTCCTTATTCAAAGCCTGCAGGATCTGCCTTAAAAATGGCCGCGGAATCCTTAATTTACTGACAAGCGTAGAAACGGTAACCGTCTCTCCCTTGGTTGAGGCCATGAAAATAAGCGCTCTCGCGGCGTAATCGGTATCCCTGGTAATTAATTTCATATTTTTTATGGGCAGTTTAACGTCGTGCCCAGGACAAACTACTGCAACCTTCTTTGCAGTGTGCCACCGGCCGCAGCATATATTTGATGGTTACATCCATGGCACCTCCTCTTTTATTAGTAATGATACCATAAGAGTATCATTTGTCAAGAAAAATTTTTCTTTCCCCGGGTCTGGTTCGGCGGGCCAAGAAACGTATTTTTAAAAAGGTACCCTCCTTTAAGGGGCATTCACGGAAACAGCCCTGACTTCTTTATTTAATTTGCCGCTTATACTGCAGTATGCCTCAACCGAAAGGGTATCCCCTGTGTTAACGTCGGGTATCAGGTAGGCAACGGCCTGGCTGGCATTATTATCCTGCCTGCTAAGAGCATGCTCGATAATTTCTTTCCCGTTAAGCGCGATATCGACTTTTCTGATAAAATGGCTTTCGGGGTTACTTACGCCATGCATAATAACCGCGTTTAAAATTCTGGTTTTAGGGTCAAAGGTGATAACTATGTCTGAAGGCGTGTGCGCATAGGCTGCCGAAGCGAATGCGACAAAGGAAGAGATAAGCATAAATACGGTTATCTTTTTCGTTTTTTCCTCCTTTTAAGGCATCTTATTCAAAAGCGGCACGGATAGATTTAAGATCAGTAAAGAAGCAAGCTCAACGTCAAACCTGGCGCCGGATTCAGTAAGTATAAATATCGATGCTGCCGCACCCATACCGAATATAAATTTACCCCGCCTTTTTATAGGCGTAGTTTTGGGTTCGATCATCATTATGAAGATATAAAAATAACTTAGGTATCCGAATATATTCAATAGGGGCGTATTTTGCATAATTGCCTGGATGCCAAATAATCCCAAAGCTGTTAACCCGTAACCGAGGAGCACTTCTAATTTCTGGATCCTGGAAATAAAGTAGAGGCCGAAGGGTAAGAGGATGTGCCACATATACGTCCCCTTCCATTGGGTGAAAGCGCCAAATAAGATAATGCTCAGGAATATCCCGAATGCCGCGGGGTTGAACAAATGTTTTCTTCTGAAACGGATTAGATGCTTTGAGCTGACTGCCAGAAACGAAGCCAACAGGAATATCCACCAGGGGTTATCCGAAGAAAGGACGTACCCGATTATTAAGCCTGAAATAATAGAACTTTCTGTTATTACGGGCTTATGTTCCTTGAAAAACAATATAACTGACTCAACGCATACGGCTGAAATAACCGCGATGAAAGTGGTCAATAAGAATATTGCGTCCTTATCCTTAAAGGACAAATAAAGCGCAAAGGCGCTCAAGAAGATTATGAGTTGAGTCTTTATGGATTTTAACTTCACCACTGTCCCTATCTCCTCATTATCTAAGGAAAAGGTTGGCTAAATAACCCAGCGCCACAACCTGCGGCACTGTGATAACGGGAAGCCACAGGGCGGTGCGCCTGCCCACATTCGTCCACAACAATCCTATCTCGGTATAATCGGTAGCAACTCCCGCCATCAAAAATACGAAGCTGTTTCCCAGCGCTCCGGTCTGCCTGAATATTTCAAACGCAAGCGGAGAGGAGCCTTCTGAGCAGACTTCTATTACCGTGGCCAAAGCCAATGTGACGACCAAACCCAACAGCGTAGGACCCATGAACCTGTGAAAGAAATGCACCGGAATATACGCCCCGGCTACGCTGGCTATAAATATGCCCAATATTATCCACCATAAGACCATGTCCGCCAACGATAATGTTCCGCGTAAAACTCCGTTGCAATCATCACCCAGGGTTTTAAACCCGAATTTATAATTTCTGACGCGCCGCTTCATATCTTCTAGAATAGAAAAATGCTCTGATACTTCAATGATATTCTTATTCCTTTCGATCAGGCCACGTTTTTCCAGGAGCATGAATATAAAACCCGTATTAATGGCTACTATTATAGCCGCGATAATAATAAACAATCCCTTTAATCCGAAAAACCCGATCAACATCATGGTAATAGTAAGATTTGCCCAGGGACTGGCGAGCAAAAAACTCACTACAGCCGGATTAGACGCTCCCTTTTTATGCAGCTGTATGGATAAGGCAAGTATTCCGTGGCTGCAGGCACTCATTAAGAAGCCTATGAATACCGCGTTGAATATCGTAAAAGGCGACCTTCGGGCCAGGATTTTAGAGATGTATTCTTTCGGAACGTAATGGTCGATCACCCCGCCTAAAAATAACCCCAGGGTGACTGCCCACCAGACCGTCTTTAAATACATTAAGAAGGCATGGCGGAAAGGGACAAAAACCTGAATAAATAAAGAGGCGATTAACAATATGGCGGGAATACAACTGACCAGAAAGAGCCTGTTCTTCAGCAAAGATTTTAGCCCCTTTTCTTCCTGGAATCTTTGCTTACAGCGAGCGCTGCAGAAATAATACGCCTTATTATCCTTAACCAATTTTAAGGCGCTATTCTCATCAACCTGCATTCCGCAAACCGGGTCTCTTGCCATTTCAGTTTGTTACTTCCCCTTCAATTCTAAGTGAGACTTCGGGGTTAATGATATCGTTGCTGTTTATGGTAATATCCCTGATTAATTTCCCCACGGCTATGGAAGGATGATTTAAGTCGACGATTACCTGCAATTCCCCGCTTTTTCCGGGCTCAATTACTGCCTGCCATCCGGAAGGCGCCCCCTGGATCCCAAAATAAGGGCTTTTATTTTCTCCGGTTACTAAGGAAACAGTTACGCAGCTGCAGGAAACTTTTATATTGGTAATAATCAACCTATCATTCCCTTTATTATATAATTTAAAGATCTTTTCGATCTGCCCTTCTTTCTTGCTTACTTCGCCGAAGTTAAGAGAAATCGGCTCTAAAATTATCTGCGGCCTTTTTCCCTTTGTCTCTTTTATTAACCTTGCCTCTACCCGCGCTTTCATCTTTTCATCAACTATTGTATTAGGCGTGAATTTCTTAGCCACCTTAAAAAAAATCTCATCTTTATCTGCGCCCATTTCTATTAAAGCATCTATGTACGCCCTCATCTCTCTGGCGTCCGGGCAATCGCATTTATCAATAGTCATTGATGTGCAACGCCGGTCTCTGAATTTTGAATAAAGTTCCGATTTTCCTTTCTCTGAGCTCAAGCCGGAGACGGAGCCCTTTTCCGCCGTAATCGCGTTCGCCTGTTGGGCTGACGCGGTTTGACCGAATAAAAACAAGATCATGAAAGAAACAACAAACAATATTTTATTGTTAACTGACATCCCTTCCTCCGTATCTTTTTCCAGATCAAATGTTGTTATTCGGCTTCTGCCTGTGTCTTTAATTCTTCCTCTACCTTCTCAATATATTTTTCTGGGTCTTTCTTGAACTCATCGATGCACATAGCGCAGCAGAAATTGTAGATTTTCCCCTGATATTCGTAGGTCGCCGGATCCATATTCCCGTCATCAATCTTTTCTCCGGAAACCGGACAGATCTTATTACCTGCGTTAATGGCTTCTTTAGAGGTTGTGTCTGACGCGGCTTTGGCCTCTGAGTGCCCGCCGCAATTCATCGCGAAAGATAACCTGCCGATCCCTAAAACAAACGCGCATCCGATTAAAAACATAATTATTTTTCTAAACATCTTTTACCTCCTGGCCGCTATTACTTACAACGTTAGCAAATGGGCGGTTTGTTACCGCCCCCCCCTTACATCTTTTTCAAGTCTTTGGTTAAAAAATAACTCAGCACCGTCCTGATCACCACTATCGCGCCCAATATCCCCAGCCCTTCCCAGGTAGGCGTAATAATGGTCTTGATTATGTCGCTTGCAATAAAAAACTCCAGGGCCAAAACCAGGTAACTCCCCAGCTGGATACGGATGATCTCGTTGCATTTAAGGCAATCTTCTCTCAGGAATTCCTTCTTTAAAAACGCGAGAATGGAAATAATTATACCCCACAGAGTAATTAGCGCGCCGGTGACATTTAACGCGAAACTTATAATGTTAATGATCTTATGAAATAGTTCCATAGCGGATAAAACCCCCTTTCTTATTGAGCGCCTTTACCGCCTCCATTGCCCATAACGGGAAGGAAGAAACGGCTATGACTAAGATCCAGTCGAAGGCCCCCAAGGGTTCAGTCTTGAATACCCTTTGCATAAAAGGAATATACACTACCGACATCTGCAAAAAGAAGGAGAACGTGGTCGCGAGAATAAGTTTCTTGTTGGAAAATATGCCTATTTTGAAGAGCGATTCGGTCATGCTGCGGCAGTTAAAAGAATGAAAAAGCTGAGAGCAGGCGAGCACGATAAACGCCGCGGTCCTTGCGCGGGCAAGGCCTTCTTTCTCCACAAATAAAACAAAGGTAAAAGCGAATAAACTGCAAAAAGCAATGAACGCTCCCTGACCCAACATCAAGAATGCCCTTGGTTTGGTTACTACAGCTTCGTCAGTTCTGCGGGGAGGACGTTTCATGATCCCAGGGTCGACCGGATCTACGCCCAAGGCTAGAGCCGGTAAGCCATCGGTAACCAGATTTACCCATAATATATGTATAGGTAATAACGGAATGGGCAGCCCCACCAATGAAGAAATGAACATAACCAGGATCTCCCCGGCATTACAAGATAAAAGATAATGCACAAACTTTTTGATATTGTCGTAAATGCCCCTGCCTTCTTCAACCGCGGCTACGATGGAAGCAAAATTGTCGTCGGTAACTACCATATCGGAGACTTCTTTAGTCACGTCTGTCCCGGTAATACCCATAGCTACGCCGATATCGGCTTCTCTGACGGCTGGGGCATCATTCACGCCGTCTCCGGTCATGGCCACGATCTCTTTGCGCTTACGCCAGGCGCGCACTATCCTTAATTTATGCTCGGGGGAGACTCGCGCATATACAGGAATTCTTTCTATTTTATTATATAGCTCATCATCGCTTAGCTTGTCTAACTCCTCGCCGGTCAAAGCTAAAGAATCTTTCTTAAAAAACCCTAAGGAGCGCGCAATAGCTACCGCAGTATTCTTATGATCTCCGGTTATCATTACAGTTTTTATGCCCGCTTCATAACACTCAATAATAGCCTTCTTAACTTCATCTCTCGGCGGGTCGATCATGGCAATTAAACCCGCAAAGGTAAGGTCTTTCTCGATCAGTTTTGCTTCATATTTATCAGGCGCTTTGTCTAAAATTCTATAAGCCACAGCCAAAACCCGCATCGCCAGATCAGCTAAATCGCTGTTTACCTTTAAGATTCTGTCCTTGTCACCGCTTGTCAGCCCCCGGCTTTGCCCTTTTTCCTCAATACCGGCACAATCATTTAACAACACATCAGGGGCGCCTTTAACAAAGGCAATGAGCTTGTTATCTTTAGCCCGGCGCACAATAGTCATTTTCTTACGTTCAGAGTCAAAAGGAATTTCCTCCACAAAAGAGGACTCTTGTTCTAGCTTCTCCTTCCAGATGTTCGCTTTGGCAGCGGCTGTAAGAAGCGCTCCTTCCGTAGGATCGCCCACTATCTTATAACCGTCATTATTTTTCGTTAGTTGAGCGCCATTGCATAACACTGCGCAGGCCAAGCCCTTGGCTAAATCCGGATAATCATTTATATTGACTGCTTTCCCGTCAAGCAGGAATTCGCCTTTTGGTTCATATCCTATTCCAGCTACCTTAAATAAGGTACCTGAGGCGTAAACTGACTGCACTGTCATCTCATTTTTGGTTAAAGTGCCGGTTTTATCTGAACAAATCACCGTAGCAGAGCCTAAGGTTTCAACTGAAGGAAGTTTTCTGATAAGCGCATGGCGCTTTACCATCCTCTGCACACCTAAAGCCAAGGCAATGGTTACCACTGCGGGAAGCCCTTCAGGGATTGCAGCTACTGCCAAACTTACCGCGGTCAGAAGCACTTCAATGAGCTTACCGCCGCGCAGCCATTCCAATAAAAATACAAGCCCCACCAAGACAAAACAAAGGTATACAATCCACTTGCCAAACTGTTCTAACTTTTTCTGTAAAGGAGTTGTCTCCTGCTCAATCCCCTGGATCATTCCGGCAATTCTTCCCAACTCTGTTAACATTGCGGTTTCAGCTACTACTGCCCTGGCTTTACCGGAGGAAACTGAGGTGCCGAGATAAACCATATTTGCACGGTCAGCTAAGGGGATCTCTTTCTCTTCTAAGGCCAAAGTTGTTTTTAGAACCGGGGTTGATTCACCGGTTAGGCTTGCCTCCTGAACACTAAAATTAGAGGTAAGCCAGATGATACGGCTGTCAGCGGGAATATTATCGCCTGCTTCCAACTCAATTAAATCTCCGGGCACCAATTCACTTGAAGGAATAATATTATGTTGACTGTCGCGAATAACCTTTGATGTTGGAGAAGAAAGTTTCTTGAGAGCGGCCAAGGATTTCTCCGCGCGGTATTCCTGAATAAAGCCTAAAATTGCGTTTAGAATCACAATCGCAATTATAGCAATAGCGTCCACCCATTCCTTTAAAAAACCCGAAATCAACGCGGCTCCAACCAAAACCCAGATTATAAAATCTTGGAACTGCTCAAAGAAGATGCTTAAGGCGGAACGCCCCTTCTTCTCCTTTAGCTGATTGGGGCCATACTTATCTAATCTTGAGCTTGCTTCCTGAAGAGAAAGGCCTTTGCTTGAATCTGTTTCTAATCGCTTAATTGCTTCCTGTGTATCTAAATGCCACCAATTATTCACTTTGCTTTCCTTTCTGACGCAATACCCCAAAATCCCCTCTCCAGATTACATAAAATACAGGCAGGATAACTAACGCCAAGACAAGCGCGCTGAATAAACCAAAAATTATAGGCGCAGTATAGCGCTTTAAGAACTCAGCACCTATCCCGGTAGCAAACATTGCCGGCATAAGGCCTAATATATCCGCGGAACAGGTCATCATTGCCGGCCGCAAAGCCCTTCCTGCGCCTTCAGAAACAACTTTATAAAGTTCATCCATTGACTTTATTTGCTTTCCTTCGGCATTAGCCTTATCCCATTCCGCATGAATAAAAGTGGTGATCAGCGCGCAAAGTGCGGCCCCTATTCCCACCACCTCCATCATTCCTGCCCAGACCGCAATGGACATATTAAACCTAAGAAACATAATACTCCAAATTGCCCCTATTGCCGTAAAAGGCATGGCCAGCATAATGAATACGGTGGAAACTATGGACTTAAAATTAAAGTAATAGATAAGAAAGATAATCAAGAGCGTGGAGGGGATAAGAATGCCGAGTCTTTGCCTTACCCGCTCCATATATTCGTATTGGCCGCTCCAGGTAATGGAATACCCCGCGGGAAGTTTAACGTTCTGGCGCACCGCTTTTTTGGCATCACGCACATAACCGCCGATATCCCGGCCTGACATATCCACATAGACATATCCGGAAAGTAAACCGTTTTCATTCCTGATCATTGCCGGGCCTAAAACCAGTTTAATATCAGCAAGTTGAGCTAAAGGTACCTGCATGCCCGACATCGTAGGCACAAGCACCCGTTTTAATTTTTCAATATCATCGCGAAACTCCCGAGCATAACGCACGTTTACCGAATAACGCTCCCTGCCCTCAACCGTCGTAGTGATATTTTCCCCTCCAACAGCGGACATTATTACCATTTCCGCTTCTTCAACGCTTAGGCCGTATCTGGCTAATTGCTCGCGTTTTAAATCAAAGTCCACAAAATATCCTCCGGCTGTGCGCTCAGCGTAGATGCTGCGCGTTCCGGGGATGTCATTTAGAACCATCTCAATATGCTCGCCTATTTTTTCAATCTCTTTTAAATCCGCGCCAAATATTTTAATCCCAATTGGCGTACGCACACCGGTAGTCAACATATCAATGCGCGCCTTTATAGGCATGGTCCAGGCATTGGTCACGCCGGGAAACTGCATCTTTTGGTCCATTTCGCCGGTTAATTCATCAAAGGTCAAAGGCCGCTTAACAAATGACAAAAACTCGCCAAACATCGGCACTTTTCGCCAGTGCTCGCGTGATTTTAGGATTACCGTTGTCTCCATCATAGAAAATGGCGCTGGGTCAGTAGAAGTCTCAGCCCTGCCCGCCTTGCCAAAGACGCGTTCAACCTCGGGAAAACTCTTTAAGATTTTATCCTGTGTCTGTAATAACTTTTGCGTCTCGGTAACCGATATTCCCGGTAAGGTCGTAGGCATATAAAGGATGCTTCCTTCATACAATGGCGGCATAAATTCTGAACCGAGTTTCAAGAAAACAGGCACAGTAACAGCTAAAGCCAAAATTAAAAGCGCAATGACAAGTTTACGCCTTCTAAAAGCGGCCCTGAGCATCCTCTGGTGATGTTTCATCAGAAAACGGGAGGCAAAATGATCCTCTAAGTTTCTGGGCTTGGCCTTGGCTAAGAAAATCATAATCAAAGCCGGAACTAAGGTAACGGAGAGCACAGCTCCGCAAAATACCGTAAATATCTGAGTTGCAGCCATAGGCCTAAAAAGCCTGCCTTCCTGGCCGACTAAACTAAATAGCGGCATAAAACCAATTACCGTTACCATTAATGATGAGAATATCGGCGGCCCGACTTCCTTCATTGCCTCAATCATAATCTGGCCGCGCTCGCCCTTGATCTTACCTTGTTTTAAATCATTTAATTTAGTATGGACATTCTCAACTAAAACAACACCCACATCCACCATGTCTCCAATAGCCAGAATTATACCCATAATAGACATAATGTTGACGGTAAGACGCAGGCCCATCATAGGGATAAAAGCAACCAAGGCACCAATAGGCAAAATTATTATCGGCATCATAGAGGAAGGGATGTGCAGGAGGAAGAAAATAATCATTGCTGCCACAATCAGAAAGTCTTCGATCAATACTTCATTAATGGTTTCAATGGACTTATTGATAAGCTCGGTGCGGTCGTAAGTTGTTACTATCTTTACGCCTTCAGGCAGGCTCGGCTCTATTTCTTGTATTTTATCTTTGACCCTGTCTATGACCCGCAGCGCGCTTTCACCGTGGCGCATTACCACAATTCCGCCTACCACATCACCTTTGCCGTCAAGATCAGCTATGCCCCTGCGTATATCCGGCCCAAGGATGACGTTACCGATATTTCTTACCAAGATGGGTGTGCCGGATCTTTGGTCAACGCCCAAAACAATATTCTCAATATCTTTCACTGAGCGCGCATACCCTCTGCCGCGCACCATATATTCAGCGCCGGAAAACTCCAACAACCTGCCTCCCACGTCATTATTGCCTTTACGTATAGCCTCAACAATTTGGGTAATCGGGATATTATAAGCCAATAGTTTATTCGGTTCGATATTGACCTGATATTGCCTGACAAATCCTCCAATCGGCGCTACTTCAGCAACGCCCGGGACGCTTTGGATATAATAACGCAGGTACCAATCTTGGAAGGTTCGTAGTTCCGCCAGGGAATTTTTTCCGCTTTCATCCACAAGAGCATATTGAAAGACCCAGCCTACGCCTGTGGCATCGGGCCCCAATTCCGTGCGCACGCCCTCGGGTAAACGCGGGATTATCTTGGAAAGGTATTCTAAAGTCCTTGTACGCGCCCAGTAGATATCCGTGCCATCCTGAAAGATAACATACACAAAAGAATAACCAAAGTCAGAAAAACCTCGGATGGCTTTAACCTTGGGCGCCCCTAATAAAGAGGTAACGATTGGATACGTTACCTGATCCTCCATAATATCCGGAGAGCGATCCCAGCGGGAATAAATGATAACTTGAGTATCAGAGAGATCAGGTAGGGCATCCAAGGGAAGGCTGCGCAAGGCTAAATACCCTCCCAAAGTAGCCATGCCTACAAGGACAAAGACAATAAATTTATTCTTAGCGCAAAACTCAATTATTTTCTCAACAAAATTTCTCATACAACCTTTTGGCTTGTTTAGGTATACCTACTTGTCTTGTCGTGGGACAGCCCCCTTCGGGGACAGTCCCTGCTGGAAATACTTATTGACCGTGCTGATGACCTGCTCCCTCTAGCGCGCTCTTCAGCTTGCTTTCAGAATCAATGAGAAAATTACCTGAAATAACTACTGTATCGCCCTCTTTAAGGCCTTCTAATACCTGGATATATTCTTCGGTTGAAATCCCGGTCTTAAGCTCGACTGGTTTAAAATGGCCGTCATTCAAAGAAAGAAAAACTATCTTACGTAAGCCTGAATCCAAAATCGCTTCCTTAGGCACGCTAAGGTGCGCCCCCAGATCAGAAGACATTTGCACATCTACATACATATCAGGTTTTAACAAGCTATCTTGATTATCCACTTTAATTCTTGCGCGTACTGACCTGGTCATCGCGTTAAACACAGGGTCGATTGCCACAATAGTACCCTTAAATTCCTTCCCCGGATAAGAGGCGGCTATCACGACGGCCTCCTGGCCAAGTTTTATCCATTCTAATTCATATTCGTAAATCGTGGCATAAACCCAGGTAGAATCCGATTCCAAAGAAGAAATAAGCAAAGACTGGTCGTTCTCTTTTGTTTCTTGTAATTCTTCAATCTGTGTTATATCTAAACCTTGCAGCTTCAATTTTAACTTTGCGGCTTCAACCAACGCTTCAGCCCTTTTGATAACTGTTTCTTGTCCGGATTCCTTTACTGATTCTTTAGTCTTGAGCGCCTCGATATATTCTTGTTGCGCTTTGTACAACTCCGGGTCAAAAGCAACTCTGCCTACGGTCCTGATTATTTTGCTTAAAGGCCTGTAGATTACCTTATCCGTTTTAACTCCAATTAACTGCTGTTTTTCGAGACTAACGTAAAAACCCTCGCCCGCTCCCTCTGATGCTCCTGCTTCTTTCTCTACCGCCTGCGCTTCTTCTTTTTTTACCAATTTCATATTACAAATAGGGCAATCGCCTGGTTTATCGGAAATATAAGACGGGTGCATCGGGCAGTAATAGATCGCTTTTTTGGAAACAGGCTTCTTTACCTTAGTTTTTGTTTCTTCTTTTGCCAAACCACTGCCCCCTGGCTGGTGGCCCTCATGTTGGGCATATATTTCGTAACCCGTAAACCGTAACCCGTAAATCGTAATCAAAAATAAGAACGTAGAAATTATAACTATTTTTCTCGTCATTTTTCCGCCTCTCTTAAGCCAACTCCGACTGTTCTCTCTAAATCTGCTAAGTTCATATTATATTCAACTAATGCCTGGTAATAATTCATCTCGGTTTCAACGAGCATTCTCCGGTTGTCTAAAAGCATCATAAAATCGCCCTTTCCTGAGCGAAAACCGGCTAAAGATGACTCAATTGAACTCTCTAGTATAGGAATGAGAGAGGTTTTATAAAGCCCGATTTTGTTTTTAGCGATCTCTATCTTTGTGGCCAAATCCTTGACTTGGCTGAATGCTCTATTCTGCATGGCCTTATAGGCGGCCTCTGCCTCTTCTAAATTAGCAATGGCCTCTTTTACTTCGTAGCGCTGCTTGGTCCAGAACCATAAAGGCAACGTAAAAGATAACATCAAATCCCACGGGCCGATCATCCCAGACGTGATTCCGCGCTGGACTATTGCACCCATTAAATCCGGGAAGAAGCTCCTTTTGGCTAATGATTTAGCATATCTGTTTCTTTCTATGGCATAGGAGAAAATAATTAGTTCCGGCTGGTTAAGAAGCGTTGATTGGTAGAGTGATTTAATATCTTTATTAAATGTAAGATCCTCGTTTAAGTCAGGGGTACCTAAAGTATTTTCCGGTTCCCTATTCAGCAGAGTATTCAGGTTGGTTTGTTTTGCAAGCCTTTCCTGCTCTAAGTTTACGATATCGTTATTGAGCTTTGCGATTTCTGAATGTATTTTATAGACCTCTTCCTGCATCATATCATTAACCGCATATTTTGCCTCAGCGACCCTGGCAATACTTACTAATAATTTAAGGCTCTCTTTTTTTAGCTCAACCTCTTTATGGTTCATAAACAAATCATAATATGCATTTTTGACCTGATTTATTGCTTCTAATTCCTTATTTTTGTATTCGGCTGCCACCATCTGGGATTCAACAACAGCGATTTTACCTTTTAGAGAAAGTTTGCCGAAAAAAGGAAGGAATTGCGTAAAAGAAAGCATTCTGTCTCCGGGCATGGTTTTATTTAATTTCAATGTACCCCGGGGAATCTTTTCAAAAGTAAGGCCTATTGAGGGGTTTTCTAATGATTTTGCCTGAGGAATTCTTGCTTTAGAAGATTCCCATCGTTTTTTCGATGCCAGAATCTCCGGATTATTTGCCTTTACCTCTTTAATGAGAGACTCAAGAGATAGCTCCTCGAGAGCGTATAAAAAGCCGGTGTTTAGAATAAATAAATGGATCAGGCATATGATAAATATCTTCTTTACCATATCTTTACGCCGTCTTGCGGAATCTCGTGATGAGCTCCATAATTTCATCTATTTTCTTCTGTTTTTCAAGCTCAGATTTGCCTTTAAAGGCCGTGACTACGCAGCCATCCACGTGTTTGCGGAAAACCTCGTTTTCTATCCTGTATAACGCGCCGATAACAGAGTGTATCTGCGTGATTATATCCGGGCAGTACCGTTTTTCATGGATCATCTTCTCTAAACCGCGGATCTGGCCTTCTATTTTCTTCAAGAAGGGAAGCTGTCCTTCATGAGTGGTTAACTGTTTCATATCTTTTCACCCCCTGAAAATGGAGTATACCATACCCCCCTACCCTATGTCAAGAAAAAATATTCCCATTCCTTATAATACCTGCCAATAGGATAACCCGGCAATTTCAGGTAAAACTGTCAGGTTTACGCTTTTTTCTGACTTTTTTCTTTTTCTCAATTAAATTCCTTGCAAAATAGATTTTTTTCAATATAATCGGGGTAATGAAAAAAATCGGCAATATATTCTTCTCGATCTTAATCCTGGCAGGCTCTCTCCTATCAGCAGAGGCGTTGGCACAGGAAGAATCGCAGAAGAATTTTGAAGGGGTGGAATTCCTTACGGGTTTTGGGTGGGGGAAATTAAAGCTGCAGGGCGACTATCATGTTTATCCTCTTGTGGTTGATTTTGATTTCAACCTCAAGCCCATGATCAAAAAATTGAATTTATCGCCCAGGCCTCTATGGCAGTTCCAGATAGAGCCTTTTATCTCCTATGTCGACAGGCCCAGTTCGGATCTGGAAACAGGACTTTCTTTCATGCTCAAAATAGGGGTCCTCCCGCAGACTTCAAGATTTCAGCCGTTTCTGATCGGAGGAGCCGGCCTAATTTATATAACTGAACACACCTACGAAGAAGCAGGCGAATTTAATTTTATCGAGCAGGCGGGAATCGGGTTGCACTACTTCTTTACACATGATACCGCTTTTACCGTGCAGGGGCGGTACCGCCACCTCTCCAATGCCGACACGGGTTATCCAAACAGAGGTATCAATAATCAATTCATCTTAACCGGAATTTCCAAAAGATTCTAACTGCCTCTTAAACTTTACTAAGGTTAAGCTCTTCGCGCCCAGATTTCTCATCTCTTTGATCGCCTTAGCCGAATCCCCAGGTTTCAAATCCACGCCTTTTACCGCATCAAGCAAGATATTAACCTTAAAACTTTTTTTTATGGCATCTTTAGTGGTAAATTTAACACAATAATCAGTCGCCAAACCGGATAGGTATAATTCTGTTATTCCCATCGCCTTTAAAAACGCGGCCAGGCTAACGCCTTCTTTGTCCTGTGCTTGAAAAGCGGAATAACTATCTTTCTTGGGGTCCATTCCTTTATACAGCAGGAGCGCTTTTTTCGGTAATCTTAGTTTAGGATGGAATCGCGCTCCTTTCGTATTCTTAACGCAGTGCTCAGGCCAAACCCCGCCGTATTTCTTGAAATGTACGGTTTTCTTTGGGTGCCAGTCACGGGTGGCCAAAACAGGAATTTTCTTCGCTGAAAAAATTTTTACATATCTATTTATTGCCGGAATGATCTTGTCCGCTTGTTTTATGCCCAAGGCTCCGCCCGGGCAAAAATCATTCTGCACATCCACAACCAGTAACGCCTTCACGGGACACCCCTTTTGCTGATCGGGGGGACACCCTTAGCTTTGGCAAAAAGGGTGTCCCTAAAATACTCCGGGCAATGCGGTGTTACAGTTCGGGCATTTGCCGTGCCGGATATTGTTCTCCAGGATACTGAAGGCTTCTCTTTTAATCAATAATTCTTTACAGCTGGGACAAAACGTCTCATTACCCCAGCCATAAACATTCCCCGCGTAGACAAATTTAAGACCAGCCTTCTCCCCGACCGCTTTAGCCATTTCCAGAGTCGCCTCGGGAGTCGGACGGCGGTCAGTAAACTTATAATCAGGATGAAAACGGGAAATATGCCAAGGTATATTTTTATCTATTCCCGCGATGAAACCGGAAATGCCGCTCAATTCTTCTTTTGAATCATTTTCTCCCGGGACAACCAATGTGGTTACTTCTATCCAGATCCCCAGATCATGCATTAACCGGATGGAATCCAGCACCGGCTTAAGGCTGCCGGCGCAAAACTTTTTATAGGATTCCTCTTTAAAGAATTTCAGATCTATATTCGCGGCGTCCAGGCACGGCTTCGCCATCTTGATGCATTCCGCGGTCATATAGCCGTTAGTCACGAAATTATTATAAAGACCTTTTTCTTTGGCCAATTTCGCGGTCTCAAAAGCATACTCGAAAAATATAGTCGGTTCAGTATAGGTATAGGATATGCTCCGGCATTTATTCTTTATCGCGGTATTGACTATTTCCTGCGGCGGAATTTCTTCTCGCCCGGATTCCTGCGTTTTGAATGTCTCTTGTGAAATCTGCCAATTCTGGCAGAAATCGCAGCGAAAATTACACCCTATTGTGGCTATGGAGAAACTGGATGAACCGGGGAGGAAATGGTAGAGCGGCTTCTTTTCGATCGGGTCAACGTGAGCCGCGATAACTTTTCCGTAGGAATGCGTATATAATTTTCCGGAGATATTCTGCCTTACCCCGCAGAATCCAAACTTTCCTTCGGCGATACGGCAATGGTGGGCGCAAAGGAAACAATGGATCAATCCGCCGCTTATCTTCTCATAAAGCAGAGCTTCTTTCATATTAACCTCTTTGTAAGAATTTTAGGTTCATTCTCGCGCTGAAATTTTTTGCCGTCTGCTGCGGTTTACTCATCGCTTCCGTAACGACTTACGCAGGTAAGATACTACTCCAGCGATTCGTAGCCCCTTGCAGACTCAAATTAAGACTACAGGCCAAAAAATTTCTTATGCGCTTCGAACGAACCGTAAAATTCTTTTGAACTGTTTTAGGAACAAGCCCTATATACGAAGGCTTAAAAGTTTCGTTTCTTCTAGGGGCGAAACCGCCAAGATTTTATCTTCTTTTTCAGAATGCTTTTTATAAATGATCTCGGCATTCCGCTCGCCGTTAATGTCGCAGTAACGGCAAGTGATACCGCATGAAAGCTTGAGCAATTCTTCGTTAAAAATCCCTTTTCCTAAAGAAGTCGGACCGGCTAAATTATCGCCTGGCATAAACAAGTGGTCGTATTCCTTTGCGAAGCTTAAAAGAATTTCATTCTCTTTTTCATTCCTGCCTACTATGAGTTTTGTTTTCTCGTCCAGGCGGAAGTGCCTGCCTATTTTAAGGAGTTGGATATTCTCCAGATTAAAGCCGCCGTATTTCATCAGGTCTTTTAAACGCTTGCTGAATTCAGGGTCGGTCAAAAGGCAGCCGCCGCTTGGGCATGGATAATCGTTAATTCCTAACTTGGCTGCTAAGTCCATTTGCTCGCGCCTGCCCCTTCCGTTTATGGCCAAAAGCTTTTCCCTGGATAACCAGCCGCGCTTTTCCGGAATGGTCTCTTCCAATACCCTTGCCGAAAGAGGACGTAATACTAAGCCCTCCAAACCGGATTCTTTTTCTATAAGCCGCATGGTGTTCAGCTTCTGGGACATCGGACGCTGCCCAAGGACCTCTCCGGTGATCACAAAAGAAGCGCCCTCACTGGCCATTAGCTCTTTGGCCTTCTTAAATAAGAGGATCCGGCAGTCGATACAGGGATTCATATTTGAACCGTAGCCGTGCTTGGGGTTCTTAACTATTTCGAGGAAATCATTTGTTACATCAACGCTGATCAATTTCAATCCCAGCTGTTTTGCCGCGGAATTCGCCCCGTGCAGGCAGCCTTTGGATGATCTCCGGTTACAAAGACAAAAGGGGCTTATCGTGTTCAAGGCGATCAATTCCAACCCGATCTCCTGAATTATCCTGGTAGCCAGCGTGCTGTCCAGCCCGCCGGAAATTAGGGTAATAGCTTTCATATTCTTGTTAACTCTGTAAGGTAGTTACTTAGTCAGACGTACGTAAATGCTGGAGGCCAGTTCTTTATCAATGGCGAATTGGCTCTGTCCGGTCTGAAATACATAGGAGGGGAATTTCTGCAAAAGCACTATCGATACGCCCGGTATCGCGCCTATACTTATCAATTTCTGCATTTGGCTTCTATCTTTGGTCTGCAGGTACGCGATATGCCCTTTGTCTTTTACGTCGAGGTCGGCTAACCGCGCGACGAATTTCAATGATCTTTTCTCTTTCCTTTCCGTACAACATCTTCCCGAAGGAATAGGCTTGCCATGGGGGCATACTTTTGGATGGCCCAATATAGTACAAACATTGTCCTCCAGGCCCTTATGGAGCAGGTGTTCAAATTTACAGCTTACCTCGTCGATGATCTTCTTTCTTACGTAAAATACATCCGTCAACAGTCTTTCCGCAAGCCTGTGCCTGCGAATACATCCGCTGGCGTGCGCCTTCCCTTTTTCTAACAAATGTATGTGGTCCAAGTCCTTCCTGATAAACCCGAGCCTGCTTAATTCGTCGATCGCCGGCTCGTCTCTGCTTGCGCCCAGGTCAAGCTGCTTCTTGCCTTGCTCTTCCATTTGAATCCATAACGCTTCCAGGATCTCTTCCGCCCTTTCGGATAGCATATTCTCTCCTCAAGATGATTTTTTTACATTATAACTGAAGATTCAATAGCGTCAAGATTATATTCAGCAGGTAACCTACGGTAAACGAAAACCATAAAATAAAAACCGACATGACCATACCCATGCGCATGCCCCGCTCCTTAATGTTCATCAGTAATTGCGCGATGCAAGGAAGGAAAAGAGTAAGGGTAACCGAGGCGACTACAAGCTGGTTGCCGGACAACAGACCCGCCTTTTTAAGGTCATACAGCCCTGCTGCGCCGTAATCCCTGCGGAAGAACCCGAATAAAAAGGCAACGCCGGCTTCAGAGGGCAGGCCGATCCAGCGCACAGGATGTTCCAGGATCCTCACCAGGACATTAAAAATCCCGGTTATCTGCCCTAACCAGATAAATACGCTGGCAAAAATAAATAAAGGTAATATCTCCCAAAAGTACCATCTTAAGCGGCTGTAAGTCTTGCGCAGAATATTGGAGAGATGCGGCAGGCGCAGCGGAGGTATCTCCATATAAAATGTGGGGAGTTCTCCCGGCATGATTTTTGCCGCTAAAAATCCGACAACCAAAAAAACCAATATAATCACCCCCAGCCAGACGACCAAACCCAAAGGGTTATCTCCGAGAAGCGCCAATATCACGCCCATTTGCGCTGAACAGGGAATGGCCAGGGCCAGTAAGAGCGTCGCGATTATGCGCTCCCTCTTGGTAGGAAGGGTCCGCGTGACCATTGTAGCCATAGTATCGCAGCCCAGGCCCAAAACCATCGGTATTACCGCGCGTCCGGACAGCCCTATCTTTTTAAAAAGCTGGTCTATAAGCATAGCCAGGCGCGGCAAATATCCCGTATCTTCCACTACCGCGAAAGCGAAGAAAAATGTGGCTACAATGGGCAGGATGATCGCCATAGCATAACGCACGCCCAGGGTAATTATTCCATATTCTCCGATCAATAAATCCTGTAACAGTTTAAAAGGTAAAGTACTCTTCACCAGGTTGATCATGAAAGGGCTGATATACTCACCGAAGACTTTATCTTCCATGAAATCGACCAAAACTCCTGCCCCGAAAGTACCCACAAACTTGTACAATCCGTAATACAAGACAAACAGGAGGATAGGCCCGCCCGTAAAGGGATTCATCAAGACTTTGCTTAGGCGCTCGCGTAACGTAACCCTTTGCCTTTCCTTAAAACTAATTGCCGCGTCGCATATCCGGTTTGCCTCTTCCTGGCGGCGCTGGCCGATGATATATGTAAGCGGATGGGAATAATGCGCTCCGGCCTCGCCGACGATCTTAAGAATCTCATCCAGACGTTCTTTTTCCTTATCTTTTATAAGATCCAGTACATCCTTATCCTCCTGCAGCAACAAAAGCGCTATCGAACGCCTGGAAAGGGGATAATCTCCGTATACCAACGCTTGGAGCTTGGATAAATAAACCTCCAGGGGATCGTCGTATCCTATTTTTTTAGCAAAACGCTCTAACATGTTCTTCTATTTTTCCTCTTAGAATATCCATCCCTTCGCCTGAAGTGGATACTGTCGCGACAACGGATATTTTTAGCTCCTTTTCCAGGCTATTTACATCAATGTTTATACCGAGCCTTTTGGCCTCATCCATTATGTTCAAGACCAAGATCACCGGCAATCCCGCTTCTAAAAGCTGCAGTGTCAAAGGCAGCATGCGTTCGATGTTCTTAGCGTCGACAATGTGCAATATGGCGCAAGGTTTTTCTTTCAATAAGATGTCACGGGAGACTTTTTCTTCCTCGGATATAGGTAAAAGGGAATACATTCCCGGGGTATCGATGATCTCGAAGTCCTCGTTGCCTATCTTGGCCTTTCCGCGGGAAACCTCAACCGTGGTTCCAGGGTAATTGGAAACAGTGGCATACGCGCCGGTGAGATTATTGAACATCACGGATTTGCCTACGTTGGGGGAGCCGACTATGGCGATCTTTCTCATTTTTGAATTATAATGATTGGGGAGGTCTAATGGGAATGCGCCATTCTTATAAAAAGAATGAACAGGATGCCGCACAGGAAGGTAAACATGGAATATGTGCTCTTTCTCAGATTCTCTTGTTTGTGCAATTCTGGCACCAGGTCGCAGGCGGCAATATAGATAAAACCACCCGCGGTAAAAGGCAAGAGAAAAGAAGAGAAATTATTGATGTTTCCGGAAATGGTATACCCTCCCACCGTTCCCAATATACAGGTCAGGGCGGTAATAAAATTGAAACCCAGCGCCTTAAGCCTGCTGAAACCTCCGTAGATCAGGACTCCGAAATCTCCTATTTCCTGGGGAATTTCGTGCATTATAATGACCAAGGAGGTAATTATCCCAAAATTGACGCTCACCAGGAAACTGGCGCCGATAACCAGGCCGTCGGTAAAGTTGTGGATGGAATCGCCGATAAGGTTAAGGTAGGTAAAAGCATGGATCGAACACACCCCTTCATGGCAGTGGCGCCAATGGAAATATCTTTCCAGCATAAAGAATGCCACAAAACCCAGGATCAAATAGTAAAAAACAACCGGGCTGTTTATGTGTTCCAGGGCTTCCGGTAAAAGATGCAAGAACGCGCCCCCGATTAACCCCCCTGCCGAAAATCCTATCACTGCCGGCAGTATCTTTTTGAGCCATTCCTCTTTGAACAATAGCGTTATGATCCCGATAAGGGAAATTAAGCTTACAACGATACTCGCGCTTACCGCCCAGATCAGATTATTCATCTTTTAAATACCTAAGATCATAACGGACACACCCGTAAGAGCGATGACCAGACCCGCCAAGGCGTGAGAATACTTTTCGGCAAAATCATATTTTATCAACTGGACGCCTTTGAACGCCAGAAAGCTCTGCGACAGCATCATAGCTATCGTGATCACGGAAAAAACCGCGCTCACCGCCGCTATCCCGGTATAGCCATAATTGTATCCCAAAAATACGAGCGGAATAAGCGGCTCGCAAGGGCCGAGGATAATGACCGCGAACAGCATCCAGAGCGCCATCGTCTTTGTTTTCGACTCGTCCATAGATTTCTGGTTTTTTTGCCTGGCTTTTTTTATTCCCCACAACATATAGGCAATTCCAAAACCGATCAGCAACCATAGGGCGACTTCACCTCGATGGCCTTCCAGGGCTTTGAGCCTGGAAAGGCTAAAACCCAGCAAAATCCCGATTATTCCAAAAATGATAGAGATACCGACATGTCCTATGCCCGATATTAACGTGATCCAAAATAGCTTGGACCGCGGCCAGTTTTGCGCCTTTGCCATAGCGGCGAAGGGCATCCAATGGTCAGGCGCCAGGGCATGAAAAAAGGCTACGGACGCGGTTGAGGCTAACAACAACCACAGTGTGTTCTGCATAAAACCACCTGCTTTACTGACCCCTAACCTAAGTTGGGTTTTCTGCCCTTATTTGCCTTTTTGGAACGCCAGTTAAGCTTTCCTCTTCTTTTACGTTTTCCCATCTTAATATTTATAATACGCCGCAGGTATGTTTTGAGACATATAGCGCACCGCTTCTGAAATGCAGATGCGTATAGCCTTTTCCATGGGGGTCTTCGAGTAAGCGGACAGTCCTGCGCCTAATCCGCCGCCAAAGAACCCTCCCTTTATATTTAAGGAAACATCCGAAGCCTGGCCCTGAATGCGCGTAGCTGCCAAGACTTCGGAAGTCAAAGTATCTACGATCCTAACATCCAGCGCGATATGGGCTTTATTTATGGATGAACCGAGTAACCCTCCCAGGATCCCGCTTCCGGAGCCTCCTCCTCCACCCAGGCCTGATCTTCCTCCCGAAGCATGCGGCTCAAACTCACTAACGCTTCCGGCGATGACCAGATCCGCCGGAGCGGCGGAAGCATGACGCTCCATGACAGAAAACCGGTTACTGTCCAAAAAAGCCGTAACCAGCATCTCGCGCACTCCAAGGCCCACTTCGCCTGTGGCCTTTGCGGCCTTAACTTCAAAATCCGCTATTGCTACCCTGGCCTTCGGCCCCGAATAAACGGCGCGCGGTTTATCCTTCTCTGTGCCATGGGCCCTCCAAGGCATAAGCGCGCACCCGGAAAGCCCCAGAAAGATACAACCATACCCTAAGAAAATTATACTTTTTCTCATTTTAGCTCTTCAATTATATAGGAACGGCTGGGGGGTGTCAAGGCAAAAGCCCGAAACGCATTTTAAAGTGTTTTCAATAACTTGGAAATCTTTGAAATGATGCGGTATGGCCGTTCTTTCTTTATCTCGGATTTAAGGCTTGAGCCTGTGGTTACGATGATCGTCCTTACCTTTGCGCGCCTACCTGCCTGGGCGTCGATACCCATATCCCCCACGTAGATAGCCTGTCGCGGCTCTAAGGCGAATTTTTGCAAAATCTTATTCAATATTTCAGGATTCGGCTTGAAATTGTTTAATTTATCCGCGCAAAGCACATACCGGAAGTATCTCCCTATTTTAAGGTGACGGATCAGGATCCGTGAAAAGCGTTCCGGCCGGTTGCTGGCCACCGCCAAAATATAACCCTTAGCCTTAAGGCGCTTAAGCACAGAAAAGGCGCCTTTAAGTAAGCGCGACTTTTTTCTAAGTTCTGACCTGTGATGGCCGCGATATATTGAGAGCGCGGAAGACAGGTCTTTTTCGCATATATATGGCCTCAAAAGGTTCTCATCACCCCAGCCCACCGCCCGCCGGATGGACAAAGCCGGCTGCCTGGGATAACCCAGCTTTTTCATCGTGTAGTTAAAACTACTGGTTATGGCAGGATAGGCGTCAATAAGCGTGCCGTCTAGATCAAAAATTATTAATTTAACGTCCTTCATCATAGGTTTATACCCGGCTTATCGGATGCCGGGTGTTTTCTTTCTGAACAAAAGAAAGGCAGGGCGTCACTTTTGCCCTGCCTTTATGATTAACGGCCGTATGGGGATTATTCCGCGCTCGACGGATCAGTGGCCGGCGTTACTTCCGTACCTGCCGCCGGAGCCGCTTCATCTTTAGGCGCCTCTTGCGGTAAAGCCGGTAAGTTTTCGGGTTTTTCGACGCTGATATTCTTGGCCAAATTCCTGCCGTCCGGGGTGATCGAATAATCAACGCTTAACGCGTCCTGCGGCTTTATCTCACTTATGGAATTGACATTTTCGTACTTTGTGCTATCGTCGGCTTGGATGCTTATTTCTTTCTCTGTGTCAGTCTCATAATCAAGATACCTGACTGATAAAGCCCTGTTTTCCGCGTCCACCGAAACCGCTTCTCCCCAGATCCACTGGATCTCCGGCTCGGCAGCGGGCGCTTCTTGAGCTTGCTGCTCCTGAGCCGCTTCTTCTCCCTCGCAAATTCCTGCTCCAGAATTCATTAAGATCAAAGAAAACGTAATAACAAAAAACAAAACGATCTTTTTTGTCATTTTACATCCTCCTTTTAGGGGTAAATTACCATAAAACAGGCCGCTTGTCAAAATATAACTGTTGTTTTTATCCGTAAAATGGCAGGAATGAAAGCGCGGCCCAGACAACCGTGGTTGTTACCAGGCCCACGGTCAACCCTATCCAGAACCACCTGAAAAAGGTAAGCCGTATGTTCTTTTCCTTCTCCAATATCCCTAAAGCCACTATGTTTGCCGTGGACCCAACGATAGTGATGTTCCCTCCGAAACACCCGCCGAATAAGAGAGCCCACCAAAGCGTATGCAGGTTCGAACCCAAACCCTGAAAACTCTGAATAATCGGTACAAAAGCCGCCACCAGCACTACGTTATCCAGGATACTTGAGCCTATGGCAGAAACCCAAAGCACTATGCCCGTAAGCGCTGAAGAGCTATGCCCCGCGAAAACCGCCAATTTCTTAGCCAGGACATCCGTTGCCCCGGTATACTTCAGGGTCCCGGCCTGCGCGAAAAGCAAAAGGAAAAAAAGCAGCGTCCACCATTCGACGTCCTTTTCGATAAATTCGCGCGCCTTGGCGTGTTTCCATATCATTATAAAAGCCGCGGCAACCAAAGGGACAATAAGCAAAATAGTGTTGGTCTCCAAGCCCAGAAAGAGATCCAGCCTATGGGAAAAAGCCAGTAATAAAAGAGTTGAAATAAAGACTGAAAGGGCTGCCTTGATCTGCCTGTCCGGAGGAACAGAAACCAGCTTGATCAACATCTCATTTGAGCCGAATTCCTTTATCTGCCGGTCTAATTGGCGCAGCGAACGTTTATACCAGAACATAACAATAGCTATAGTGATTAAAAGGCAGACTGCGGCAAGCGGAAAAGCCTTCACAATAAAATCTTCAAAAGTCAAACCGGATTTAGTGGCTATCAGTATGCCGATGGGATTGCCCAAAACGGTACCGGCCGATCCTATATTCGTCGCCAATACGGAAATTATTATATAAGGGACAGGTTCGACTTCAAAATATTCACAGATCTCTAATATGGCCGCTACTATGAATATTATCGAAGTCACCTCGTCTACGGCGCAGGCAAGCCCCATAGAAATAACTGAGATAATAAAAACGAACTTCTTGGCTGTGAGGTTTCTTGTGCGTATTATAAGGCTGACTATCCAGGCGAAGAATCCCGCGTCTTTTAAAAGCCCGATAATAACCATCATCCCCACTAAAAAGAGGATTACCTCCAGGGATGAGAATCTGATCAGGTTTTCCAGGTCTATGGCGCGCGTGGCTAATAAAACCGCGGCGCCCAAAAAGGCGAAACTTAAACGGAATTCCCAAAAAAGCAACGTCCCTAAGATGGACGAAGAAAAAATTGATATAGCTACCGCCTGGTCCCCGTTTAATCCGGCATGGTAAGAAAAAATACCCAGGCCCGCAGCGATAGAAAAAAGCAGGATCAATTTCTTGAGCATATTTCTATGTTCTCCCTTGGGGCGCGCTTTCCGCTTCTCTTGCGAAAGCTTTTAAAATATCCACGCGGGCAACGATCCCCACCACCTTGCCTGAATTATCCAATACCGGCAAACGGCGGGCCTTTTGAGTAAGCATGATCCTGGCCACTTCGCACAAGGTGACATCCTCTTTAGTGGTTATCACTTCCTTGCGCATTATTTGGCTCACCTTTATCTTGCTTAACTCTGAGAATTTCTTCCTGGTGGACTTGGGATTTTCTTCATAGATGAACTTCCCAACCTGTTGAATATAGCTCGGCAGTATATGCGACAGGACATCCTTCTCGGTAAACATGCCTACAAGCCTGCCCTCCTTATCAATGACAGGCAATCCGCTTATGCTCATTTTTTCTAACAAACTCAACGCCTCGTCAGCTGAAAGATCGGGAGAAATACTGGTTACGTCCTTTATCATGATCTCTTTTACCTTCATTTATCCTCCCTATTTAAATAAAAAAGGGTTAATACTCCGTAAAAACAAATACTTTATATGTAATAAAAGATTCGGAATATTAACCCTTAAGCCGGGGGGTTACTCCTTGGCGATCGCCAGGGTAATTATACCGGCTAAGATCAAAAACAGGCCGATACAACCCTCAAAAACGATCTTCAAGGCCCAGAACCAGCGGATAACCGCGGCAATGCCCAAGACCAAGAACACAAGGCCAAGAATGACTTTGAAGGCGGTCCAAAAAAGTTTCTTCGAGTCTGTCTTCTTCTCTTCCTGCTTTATCTCCTCTGCCATTTCAAGCACCTCCTTTTAAATGCTCTTCTTCTAAATTCGGCCTGCTCTTCCACCTGCGGTGGATCCAGCCCCACTCCGCAGGGTATTTACGGATGTATGATTCAATTATGCCTGTTAATTTCTGTATGTTTATGACTACCGTATCCTGGCCTGTTTTTCCTTCCTCTAACTCCATGGCCTTTTCAAAGATGATCCTATGCGTGTCGTCTTTCTGTCTTACTATGAAAGCCGGAATTATGCTGGATTTTGTGCGCAGCGCCAGTACTACCGGCCCGGTAGCTGTGGCAGCCTTCTTCCCAAAGAAATCCACGAATACCCCTCCCGTTCCAAAATTCTGGTCCAGGGGTATAAAAATCAGCTCATTGCCCCTTAAGGTCTTTAACGTCTCTTCCACGCATACCCTCCGGGGCACACTGTATATCGTCTTTATGCCGAATCTGTCGCGCTTCTTAGCGAAGAAATTCTCGACGCGGGTATCCCGCATCGGCCGCATTATACCCGATACCTTATAGCCTTCGAGCCTTATCCTGGCAAGCATCAAAGGAAAATTCCCGAAGTGCGCGCTAACCAGGATCACGCCGTAACCTTTAGAAAGAGCCGCATCCAGGTTCTCCCTGCCTGAAAACGTCACTTGTTCTTTAATGAGCTCCGGCTTATCTAAAAGCGAAATAAGCTCGAAAGCCGACTTCGCCAGGAATGTAAAACACTCCCGGGCGATCCCTTCCATTTCTTGCCTGCTTTTCTCCTTGCCAAAGGAGATAGCCAGGCTATCCAGGGCGATCTTTTTGTGTTTTCGCGAGAATACAAACGCTGCCCCGCCGACGGCCCTGGCAAAACTCAAAACACAATGCCCCGGGACG
>JAQUPI010000022.1 GCA_028716705.1 Candidatus Omnitrophota bacterium
GTTTTAGACAGCCGGATGCCTCCAAACTTCAACGCGCTCCGTCTCTGAGAGAAGCTTAGGGGTAATGAACCACTTTACTTCCCAAGGCCCTTCGCTGTTGGAAAGCGAAAGCACGCTGCCCTGCTCAAATTTGATAAAGGGTTTATCTTCTGAGCCTGTAAGCAGCCTGGAGGCCAATTTGGAAATGTAGGGAAGATGCCCTACGATCATAAGATCCGTATTGCGCCCGAATATCTCCCTCAGGATAATGTCGGTAGGGTCGTCAGGCGCCAGGCCCTCCTTAACCGAAACATTTGCGGCCGAATTCAGGGTGTCAGCCAATATCCGCGCAGTCTGCTGCGCCCGCCGCTTATTACTGTGGAAAATAGTGTTTGTCGAGACCTGCGCTTCCTTTAAGAAGGCGGCGACCCTCTTAATATCGGAAATACCCCTGGAGTTAAGCGGCCTCTGCGGGTTCTCGGTTTCAGTGAACGCCTCCGCATGCTGGATAATGTATAATTCCATGCCTAAATTACTCCTTTTGGGTTCCATTTTCAATCCAAACCGAGAAATTGTAAATCCCTCCTTTCTGCTTTTTTTGGACTTTTTTCCACCGGTAAAAATAAAAAAGGTTAAAATCCCGCGCGGATAATAACCTTTGCTGGATCGGCTCGCGCCGATTATTTAATTTTTTTATCGCAGGACCGCTCCATTAAATAAAGCAGGTCCGATAACCTGTTAAGATAGATGAGGATAAAATCATTTTTCAACAAACCTTTTTTCCGGGAAGCGACGATGACCCTTTCCGCCCTGCGGCAGACGGCCCTGGCCACATCCAGGGAGGCGGACATCCTGTTTTTCCCCGGGATATAAAAACAGCGGCCCTTTGATACTTTCGCGGCTTCATAATCTTCTATCATCTTTTCTATCCGGTTAACACGCGTCTTATCTATCCTGTTTTTAAGGTTGCGGATATGCGGAGGCTCTGTGGCGATCTCCGAGGCGGCGGAAGACAGGTCTTTCTGGATCGATTCGATCGCTTTCTTTATGTTTTTTTCTTTTACGATGCTTTTTGCGGAGCCCAAAAACGAGCAAAGCTCATCGAGCGAACCGCAAGCCTCTACCCGCGGATGGTCCTTGCTTACCCTGCCGCCAAAATACAATGAGGTCATCCCCCTATCGCCGGTTTTTGTGGTTATGGGCATAGGCCTTAAACCATCCTTTCGGGAGCTACGATACCTGCCGATACTATAAAATGCGTGGCCTCTCTTATCGTAATATCAAGAAGCCTTATCTTTTCCTTCTTTACCAGAAGCATCACTCCCGAAAACGGGCTGGGAGGAAAAGGAACGAAAACGCAAATGATCTCCCCTCCCAATTGGCTGCTCAATTTTTTGAGGTTTTGGTTGGTAATGAAACCGATTTGAAATTCTCCGGGCGCCGGATATTCCACCAATACGACCTTTCTATACTTACCGTCATCCTCATTCAGGTAAGCGGATAGTTTCTTGACCGAAGGATAGATACCCGAGAATACCGGCATTCTCAAGATAAGCTTTTCAATAAACGGGAACCATTTAGTTTTGATGAGAATGGAAAAGGAAAAACCGATGAGCACGATCGCGAAAAACAGAAGGATGATCCCCAACCCGGGGATTTCAAATCCGTAGCTCGACCGAAGAAAATGGTTGATGTGCCTTCCGGCTATTCTTTCCGAAAAGATCAATAACAAGAAAAATATGTAGCCGGTGACAAAAAGCGGCAAGACAACGGCGACCCCTGTGAAGAAATACCTCCTTAACCCGAAGCCTTCTACTCTGCGCTTATCTTCCATTGAGTTCATTATATCAAAACCAGGGTTTCATTCAATAAAAAGGACCGCTTTTAACTGACTTTTTTCATTGGGTTGACGGTGTCAAAAGGTAATATACCGCAGGGCCTTATTTAGCAGCTTACCGGGCTTTCCTAAAGCCGCGGGAGAACGGATCCTTGCTCCTGCTTTCCTCATGCTTAAGATCTTTTCCGCCGTCACCTGGCCCAGTCCGGGTACCCGAAGCAGGCGGCATTTATCATCTTTATTGACGTTTACAGGAAAGTATTCCGGGTGCCTGCGGGCCCAGCTTTCTTTGGGGTCAGACGCCAAAGAAAGGTTCCCGTCAGGCTCAAAGGGGATCTCCTCGGCGCCAAAGCCGTATTTACGGATCAACCAGTCGGCTTGGTATAAGCGGTGCTCGCGGGTCAATATATCCGCGCAGGTAGAGCTGGAGCGCTCGCCCGGAAGATCTGAAGAGCCGGCGCCGCGCTGGTAGGCGCTGAAATATACCCGGCTTAAAGATAAACCTTTGTATAATTTCCAGGAATAGCCGATTATCTGCGAGTCTGTTTCCTGGGCGGCCCCGACAACAAACTGAGTAGTCTGTTTAACGCCCTCGTAATAAGAACCCTTTGCGGTGAGACGGCTTATCAATTCAATGGGACGGATGATGTCGCGGAGATAGTCTTTGGCGGTACTTAGATATTTAAAATTATTTTCACCCGCTGTTTCGATGTTCAAAGATACGGCGCTTGCCAAAGCCAAGGTTGAACGTATAGCCGCGTCCGAGGCTCCGGGAATGATCTTTAAATGGATATAACCCCTGAATTGCGCCTTGCGCAATATTAACGCCGTGCGGTTAATGCGCTCCATGGTTTCATCCGGGCTCTTCGCGACAGCGCTGCTCAAGAACAGCCCGCTTACCCGGCGCGCTTTATAATAAGAAAGGAAAACCCCGGCTAATTCCTCGGGATTTAGAAAACAGCGCCTGGAATCCACGCCCGCGCGGAGGGGGCAATATTTACAATTATTGACGCATCCATTGGACAAAAGGGTTTTAAAGAGGTAAGTAGAGCCTCCGTTGGGAAGACTGACCGGGTAGATCCATTTATTTTCCTCAGACCTGCGGCGGTGTTCATCATGCCTTGGCGCGCATGCGCAGGCGAGGTCGTATCGCGAATCGCGCGAAAGTATCTCCAGCCTTTCACTAATTTCCATAAAAATCAGGGGCGTTCCCCCTGCGTATAAACTAATTAAACGGCATTTAGTGGTCGCGGTAGAATCTTTTTATCTCATCAAGGAAGTCTCTGTCGGGCTTTCGGCCTTCGGTGCCGGCTGCCGGATCCTCGATCAGGATCTCGCCAAGCTGCGAAAAATCAGCCCCTTCGGTCTGGGCGAATCTATGAAGAATGCCGCCTTCTTCCAAAAAACGGGAAATAGCGGTGAATATAGATCCTCCGCTGCCAAGATACCCTCTGGCAGACCGGTCAAGATGGGGTTTTAAAAGGAAAAGATTCTCTTTCGCCCGGGTCAACGCCACATAAAAAAGCCGGCGCTCTTCTTCTATTTCGTCTTTATCTTCCAGAGATAAATAAGAAGGCAGATGCCCCTCCGCCACATAGATCACAAATACCGTATGCCACTCCAAGCCTTTTGCCGAATGGATAGTGGACAGCGTAAGCCTGGAATCGTCTTTGTCTTTGATACCGGCCTCGACGATGCTTCTTTCCGGAGGCTCAAGCGCCATGTCCGTGAGAAAACGCTCCAGGGACTCGTACCTTGAGGCGATCCGCTCGAAAGAATCCAGGTCATTAAGACGCTTATTGAAATCATCGTATTTTTCCTTTAGTAACGGCTGGTAAAATTTAAGGAACGCGTGGACGATTTGGGCCGGAGAATGTTTTTGAATATCCGCGCTGTTCAACGCTTCCATTAACTTGCTTAGATCCGCGGATTTGCCCATGAGTTTTTGATCTATATCCGGCTTCTGGCTGGCGGAAACCTGCGCGATTATACGCTCCGCGGTCTTGGCCCCTATCCCCCGGAGCAAGAGGAGCGCGCGGTACCAGCTTACCTGGTCAAAGCGGTTATAGACAATGCGTAAAAGCGATAAGACATCTTTAATATGCGCGGCCTCCACGAATTTCTGCCCGCCGTATTTGACGAACGGGATATTCCGGTTCGCCAGTTCAACTTCCAGGTCGTTGGAATGCCAGCCTGAACGGAAAAGCACCGCTATGTCCTTAAGCTCCCGGCCTTCCTCTCTTAGCTTCAGGACCTTATCCACGATGTATTTTGACTGGCTGTTCTCGTCCCTGGCATCGACGTAAATCGGAAGGTTTCCCGCGCGGTTTTTCGTATAAAGATTTTTCTCGAATTTTTCACCCGCGTGGCTGATCACCTCATTGGTCATATTCAATATCTGCTGCGTTGAGCGGTAATTCTCCTCCAGGGTGATCACCCTTGCCTCCTTGAAAATACGCGGGAAATCCATGATATTCTTGAAATCCGCCCCCCGGAAGGAATATATGCTTTGGGAATCGTCTCCGACAGCCATGACATTCTTATGTTCGCAAGCAAGCAGGCACACGATATACGCCTGCAGCTTGTTAGTATCCTGGTATTCATCGACCATGATATAACGGTATTTCTTCGCCAGAGCCAGGCGCGCTTCCTCATGTTTTTCCAGCAGGTCCTTAAGAAAAACCAGCAGGTCATCATAGTCTAAGAGGGATTTGGCGCGCTTGTATTCTTTGTATTCATCCCTGACCTTGGCGATCTCATCTGTCCATTCGATAAATTGAGGATATTCATCGTAAAGCACCCCCTCGATCGGTTCCGATTTATTCACGCTTAATGAGATCACCTCGGCAATAGTAGATTTTCTGGGAAAACGTTTATCCATTTTATTGTAACCTAACCGCGCGCGGATAAGGTTAATGGCGTCCTCCGAATCCGGGCGGTCAAGGATCGTAAAACCGTTGGATATGCCCAAAAGCCGGGCGTATTTCCTCAACACCGAATTGGCGAACGAATGGAAGGTCCCCCCCGAAACTTTCTGGCACCTCTCGTCCAAAAGCATCGCCGCCCGGCGGAGCATCTCTTCGGCGGCTTTACGCGTAAAAGTAAGCAACAAGATGTTCTCCGGCTTTATCCCGTTTTCCACTAAATAAGCCACCCTGTACACGAGGGTGCGCGTCTTGCCGCTTCCGGCGCCGGCGATAACCAGGAATTGGCCTTCCGTGGACCTGACCGCCTCAAGCTGGGCCGGGTTCAATTCTTTACTGTAATCTATCTTCTTATGCATGGCGCCCCATAAAACAAAAAACCTTCGCGGAAAAAGCGAAGGTTTTACTTTTTTTTACGTCCAGGTTCCCCCTTCAACTCAGGACCCGAATATCAAATTTAATTGTACCATTATTTACGCAATTGTCAATAGCGGGCGCAACGCGGCCCCAAGATAGGGTGAAAAATTTAAAAAAATGCCCCTGCCTGATCCTTTTAGGATCCGCCAACAAAGCCGCTGTCGATATGGCTTGTCTTTTTAAGCGCCTCTTTTTGGCTGCGCCGGCCGCGAAACTTCCGTAACCAGCTCGCTGGTCGTGTCCGGCTCCTCCGCGTAAACAGCGATATCCCCGAGAGAGACAACGCCCGCCAGGAGTTTTTGGTGATTCATTACCAGTATCCTCCTGACTTTTTTCTTTTCCATCATCCTGGCCGCCTCGGTTATTTTTTGGTCCTCAAAACACCAGACGATCTCCGGGGACATGTAATTCTTCACTGTTTCCTTGGACGGGTCTTTCCCCTCCGCTACCGCCCTTACCACGATATCCCTGTCAGTGATGACTCCTGTCAGGCGCTCACCATCGCAAACGGGCAAAAACCCCACTCCCAGGCTTTCCATTTTGTGCGCCGCCTCTTTCAGCGTGGTTTCAGGGACTATTCCCCCAACATCTTTGGTCATTATATCTTTTACAAGCATGTAAAATTTCCTCCTTTCATTCAGAAAATAAAATCTATGATATCGCCGATCAACCTGAAGGGAAAAGCCAGGATATCGCCGACGGGGCCGAGCAGCCCAGGCTCATTGTCTTCCACTTCCGTGGTCTCAACTACGGTAGTGTCGCCATCAACGCGGGTGTCCACCGCCGCGCCTGTCCTGGAGCGGCCTTCGTATAAGTTCCCCCTATTGCCTTCCGCTTCATCGACATCGCTTTCGGTAACCGTCCTGGTCGTTGTAGTCGTTCTTTCTGTGGCGCATCCCGTAATGGATAACGCCAAAAAGAACAGGACTGTAAAGAAAATAGAAAATTTACGCATAAACGCCTCCTTTTTCCCGAAACTTCTATTTAAAAAAAGCCCCTGCCCCTGATATTGCCCGGGGCAGGGGCTCGCGCTTCTCTATTCACTCTCTTTCATTTTCTCTCCGCAGCATTCTTCTTCTTTAGGCGAAGTTCTTCCGCAGGATTCGCATTCGTATTGTTTCTTCTTTTTGGTTGATTTAACAGCCATTACTATCACCTCCCTTCCTCTTCTTTGCTACAACCTCACTTAGCGGGACGCCTGGCCAGCTCTAACATGATCCCGGGATAAGAAAGGTGCACATCCCGTTTTTTGAATTCGTCGAGTATGCCCAGGTTTATAAGCTGTTGGATCTCCATGTATCTATTATAATCGCCTGTAAGTACATTATAGGCGATTACATAGGTAAGCCCGTAATCACTGATCAATGATAGGTGCGCCCGCTCAAAAGACGCATCTTTGATACCGCCGATTATATCTTCGATCGTTTTCGGTATCTGGCGCAATTGTTCGGGCGCGGAAGAGTATTCCACGTTGACTTTGAATTCCACCCGCCGCTTCCGCATCAATTGATAATTGCGCAGGCGGGAGTCTGTCAGGTCCGAATTCGATAAGATCAGCATCTCTCCGGACAGGCTGCGGATACGCGTGGTCTTTATGCCTATATGCTCGATACTGCCCATAAAATCGCCGACGACTATAAAGTCCCCCGTTCGAAAGGGCCGGTCAAACAGTATAAAAAAGTAACCAAAGATATCCTTAAAAACGGCCTGCGCGGCGAGCGCAACCGCTATACCGGTTATTCCCAGCCCGGCTATGAGGGCTGAGACTTTGAACCCAAGATTATCCAGAAAAAAGATCGCCGCTCCCGTCCAAACCGCGAATTTGATCACTACCTGGATCCCTTGAATGCTTTGCAGCAAGGCCGGATCCCCGCCCTTCCTGCGGACATACAGCTTGAACCCGTAACCGATAAACGCGATGGCTGACTTTACCCCAAAAAACACCAGGCATCCAAGGATAAAATAATTCAGCATCCGGTCAATGGCCGGGGGCAACGCCAGGCTCTTTAAAGCGGTATACAGGGCCGTCAGGCGTAATAAAGGGACTCCGAGTATTTCCAAAAGGCCGGCTAAGAATTGACCGAAATATATGTCTATCCTGCCGCCCGGTTTTTTTATCCAAAGAACGGCCCTACGCAAAATGACCTTTGCCGCCAAAATTCCCGCCGCCAGTATCAATCCCGCGGATAAATAATCGAGCACGCTGTTGTTGAGAATTGTGTAACTAAAAAATCGCCCCATAATCTTTTTCTTCCATTTTACTCCGGTAAAGCCGCCAGCACGCACGCGGGAAAATACCTGAAAGCGTCGCCGGCTTTTAACTCCCCAGAGCAAATTATCGAGTTTTCCGAAATAGCGTCTTCGTACCTTCCTGCCGCGTCCTTCGGCAAGATAATAGAGGTTTCCTGCCAAGCCGGCTCTCCTAACGGAAGTTTATCCTCTTTTACCACCGCGCTCAAAAAACGCGGGACGGCTACCAATACCCGGCCCGAACCGGATGACCGCATATACGCGATGATATTCTCGGCGAATTTTCCTTTTGTATTTAAGGGGGTATACGCTCCATTGAGAAAGATATCGGCCCTTTTCCTTCGCGCGTTCAATAACCGGTATATCAAGAATAACTTGATCCTCGCGTCCTCTTTTGCCGCGAAAAGATCCTCGATAAGGGACGGGATATCGCCTTGCCTGCCCGCCAATTCATCAAGAATGCTCATCCTTTTTTTAAAATCGACCGGCCTGCGGTTGTCCGGGTCGACAAAATCGAAATCCCACAGCTCGCTTCCCTGGTAAAAATCCGGGATGCCGGGTGAAGTGATCCGCATGACCACCTGCGATAGAGAATTAAATATCCCGTAAAAAGCTATTTTTTTATGAAAAGGCAGGAACTCTTTAAGGAACGCGCTATTCTCCCGCAATAAACCTTCCACAAAGCCTATACAGGCGTTTTCATAATCTTCGTCGGGCTTGGTCCAAAAAGTGTGCCTTTTCGCTTCCCTAGCGGCCTTGATGATATATTCCCGTACCCTTTCCCTGAACGAAGGTAGTTCGGCCTCTTCGAAAGGAAAAGCCCCCACAAGCGTCTGGTAGATGAAATATTCGTCATTTTCATCCGGGGCTTTGAACTCTCCGTATTTTTTCTTGAATTTTTTGTTTTTTGCGCTCCATCGCTTGACCGCGGCTCCCCATTCCCCCGGAAATTCCGAAAGCGCGTTTATCCTGCCGCGCGCGTCCTCCCCTCTTTTTGTGTCCTGCGTGGAACCGGCGTTCATCGAATAGGGAGCTTCTTTAAACCTTTTCTGGTTAAATTCATGGAATTCCTCTTTAGATATGCCGAAAATGTCCGGGCGCCCTCCGACTTCGTTTAAAGATATAAGGTTGTTATGGATATAAAGGATGGTATCCTCAAAACCCTTGGCCATAAGAGTCGCTGTGTATTGCTGGATACCCATCAAAAGCCGCATCCTTATTTCTTTTATGGCGGGAGGCGTTTGCGGAGAATTATATTCAAGGAGCACTCTTTCGATATAGTTCAGTTCGTAGAAGAAGCTGTATGCGTTTTCCTTAGCGCGGTCCAGGGCATATTTGAGGTAATTTTTATCCGATTCGGCAACGGTTTCCCCGCATATGTAAGTACGGTAGACGGGGAAATTGGTGAGCAGCTCAATAAAGGCGTTCCTCAGCCTGAAAAGGGTGAAATCGCGGCCGTATTTGTCTTTAGCGGCGATCTGCCTTAAAAGCGCGACCAACATCTCCACGCTGCTGCCCATATCTTTTTCGAGTATCATCTTTTTTCTCTCGCGCACCAGCGTCCCATAGTCATATGACGTCCCGGTAAACCTGTGATAGGTCCGGGTGAATTTTTCGGCGTTTTTTGTGTCGCAAAATACGCTGTTCGCGCAATTCAAGTAATCATATCCGGTGGTTCCCTGCACCGGCCAATCCCCGGGGATCTTTTCCCCGGAGCCAAGTATCTTCTCAACAACAATATAGGCATCTGGGGTTTTCTTGCGCAAACGCTCAAGATATGTCCTGGGCGAATATATCCCATCCACATGGTCGACGCGCAAGGCGTCAAACGCCCCTTCATTTATCAGGCGAAAGATGAATTCATGGGTGGAATCAAAAACAAGCTCATCTTCCACTCTCACTGAAACAAGGCCATCAATGGTAAAGAATCTGCGGTAATTGATCGTCTCTCCGGCTATTTTCCAGTAAGAGAGGCGGAAAAACTGCTCCGTTAAAAGTTCATCCAGCGCGTCAAAATTTTCGGTAATATTTTGTTTTCCGTTGTAAAAATCTATTTTCTCGTCTATGAACCTTCTCGCTGACTCGTTTGAGTTATAAATATCCCATAGCGTTTTCTTTGACTGGGAGATATTTTCATATTCGGCTTCAAGGCCTTTTCCGGCTTCCGCGTCCCGAAGAAAACTTAACGCCTGGGTATATCTTTCAAGATCGGAGGTATTTTCTCCAAAGGCACGCCTTAAATCGTCTTGCCTGTCCAAACCGAATACGCGGCTGTATGATTTTACGTTTAATGGAAAAATAAAAGACATGTATTTAATTCCCATGCCCTCCGGCCTGAATACAAGGTTTATCTCATGGCCGAGCAGGCACTGAGCGTAAGGCTTGTCCAAAAACGGCGCCAGGATCTTCCCTTTCAAGCTTTCATCCGGAGAATCCCAGTCTATATCAAAGTATGAGTAGTAGCGGGAAAGCCGGCCCTTTTCAAATACGTCCATAAGGAATGTATTAGCGGAGTCAAACGACATGTGATTAGGCACTATATCCTGCAGCCAAAAGAGCTGGTTTTTATGCGCCTCCTCGATCAACCGGCGAAAATCGCTTTCCTGGCCCAATTCCGGGTTAAGCGCGCGGGGATCAACGATATCATATCCGTGATCGCTTCCTTTTTTCGCTTTAAAAATAGGCGACGCGTATATATGCGAGACACCCAGCAACGAGAGATACCGCAAAGTCTCAATGGCTTTTTGAAAGCCGAATCCGGCATTGAACTGGATACGGAATGTGGCGCTGGGGATGTTCATGGCTCCGGCGGCTTGTTATTTTTCCCACACAGCCGCTGTAAATGGATCTATTAACAGCTCCGCGGGAGAAAAGACTTCGTCAGGGAGAGTAGAACCTCCCCCTTGCCATTTTTCATCGGATGAGTCGATGATCTTTCTCCATTTCCCGGAAAACTCCAGCGATAGCCCCTGCGTTTGCGCGCTAAAATTCATCAGGGCGCATATGCCGCTGTCTTCATAATAACGCCGCAGGACCAATATTTTCCTGCCTTCATCCGCCTGGACATCAAGGCTCTCCTTGTCCAGCCGCTTTAACGCCGGAATCCTTCTGCGCATGCCGATAAGCTCCTTATAAAACCCGAGCAAGGATTTATTCTTTACTCCCGCGTTCTTCTCCCACTTAAGCTTTGCCAAATAAAAAGTCTCTTCCGCGTAAGGATCGCAAGGTTCTTCTTTCCATCCAAAACTTTCAAATTCTTTTTTCCGCCCCCGGCGGACTGATCCGACCAGGTCCCTGTCATAAAAACTCATGAAGTAACAAAAGGGGGATTCCTCCCCATACTCCTCCCCCATAAAGATCAGGGGTATGAACGGCGAGAGCATGACCGCTGCCGCGGCGAGCTTAAGGCATCCGAAAGGCACCAGCCGCGACAACCTTTCGCCTCTCAGCCGGTTGCCCACCTGGTCGTGGTTCTGCGCGAAGACGACAAACCGGCTCGCGGGGATGCTTTTTGAGGAACTCCCGTGGAATTTTTTCCGGAAATCAGAATAATCCCAGGAATAGACATATCCTTCTTTGATCGCTTTAACCATGCCGGACAAACTCCCGAAATCCTCATAATAGCCTTTTTTTTCGCCTGTCAGGGCCGTGTGAAGGCTGTGATGAAAATCGTCATTCCATACGCCATCCAGGCCCATCCCTCCCTCTTCATGGGGCAAAACGGTCCTGGCATCGTTCAGATCGTTTTCAGCGAAAAGATAGACCCTGCGCCTTTTCGCGGAAAATCCGGCTATTTCTTCGGACAGCTCTCTTAAGAAATGTTTTGCCGAAGAGTCATATATCCCATGTACAGCATCGAGCCTTAAACCGTCCATATGAAAATGCTCGAACCAGTATAACGCGTTACTTATAAAAAAACGCCTGACCCCCCAGCTGTAGGCATCGTCGAAATTAACGGCCTTTCCCCAGGGAGTCTTATATTTATCGGTAAAACAGGGCATAAATTCCGCCGCAAAATTTCCTTCCGGGCCAAAATGGTTATAGACGACATCCAATAATACCGCGATCCCTTTCAGGTGGGCGGCGTTTACCAATTCTTTTAAACCTTGAGGCCCGCCGTAAGAATCCTGGACCGCGAAAGGAAAGACGCCGTCATATCCCCAGTTACGCTTTCCGGGGAATTGCGCCACAGGCATAAGCTCCAGGGCATTGACCCCCAATTCCTTCAAGTAATCCAGCCTGGCGATGACCCCTTCAAAATCCCCTTGCTGGGAAAACGTCCCTGTATGCAATTCATACAGGATCATATCTTCCGGAGAGACCCCCCGCCAACCGTTATCCTGCCAGGAGAAAGACAAATGGTCGACTACGCAAGAAGGACCCGTCACGCCCTCCGGCTGGTAAAAAGAAACCGGATCAGGCCGGTCTAAGTCTCTAAGCCGGTAGAAATATTTTTCTCCCGGAAGGATATTATGCGCAAGCGCGCTCCAATAGCCGTCACTATCCTTTACCATAGGCAAAACCCCGGGCCTTGAAAGGATGCGCAAATAGACCTGCGATGCTTGCGGCGCCCAAAGGACGAAATCGCACTCCCCGTTACCGCGATAATCCGCGCCCATTGTCTTTGCGGCGGGCGCCTTAGGGTCCCGGCTCATTTTCTTCTTCAATGACCCCGCAGGCTAACCGGTCCCCCGCGGATCCAGCCGGATCAGAAACATAATCATCGGGATTCTTATGAATGACTATGGCTGTCTTGCCTTCCTTTAGCAAGGAATTGTTTTTAGCCTTTTCCAGCGTCAAAAGATGGGTGGTAAATTCAGCAGTACAGGAACCGCCCTCATCCACCGTGATATTGGGCAGGTCGCCCGCATGCGCTCCTTCCGGGTTCATAAAACCATGCTCTTTACCGGAAGGGTTAAAGTGAGCGCCGGCGCTGGTAAAATCCGGGGGGATACAACTTCCGTTTTCGTGTATATGAATAGCGTAATTGCCGGGTGGCATCCCGATCAAACTTATATTCAATCTTACCCCCTTCTCTGTTTGCGTGAAGAAGACAGAACCGATGTCCACGCCGCCCGGGTCTTTAACGTCGGCTCTTACTCTGGGTTGCCGGGCAAAAACTGGCGCAGTCAAACTTAAAATATTTACCATTACCGCTAAACATAACGCGTATATCATTTTGGCCTCCTCATAGGGACAAACACCACAGGCAGCAAAGCCTCCTTTTTGATCCCTTCCGAAAGTTTTGTAACACGGTAAAGCTCCTGGAAAAATGAACCCACGGGAATGACCATTCTGCCCCCGGTTTTCAATTGGCCGATCAATTCTTCCGGGATCTCGGCAGGAGCGGCAGTGACTATTATCGCATCGAAAGGGGCGTATTCTTTCCAGCCTTTATATCCGTCTCCGTGCTTGATCCTTACGTTTTGATACCCAAGGCTTCGCAGCCTGCTTCGGGCACTGTCAGCCAAAGGCTTTATCAGCTCAATACTATAAACTTCTGAAGCTATTTCCGCGATGACAGCCGCCTGGTATCCCGATCCGGTGCCTATCTCGAGCACACGGTCAGAAACGGTTATATCACAAGCCTCTGTCATATAGGCAACTACATAGGGCTGAGAAATGGTCTGTCCGAAGCCGATAGGAAGCGCGCTGTCTTCGTACGCCATATTCTTCAAATTAACGGGTACAAAAAGCTCGCGCCTGATCTTCCTTAAAGCCCGCAGGACCCTTTCATCCCTGATCCCCCGCTCCGCGATCTGCCTTTGGACCATCTCCTCCCTGTCCCGGATGAACTCATCGCTCTCGGCAAGGATGGCCGCGGTGACGAAGACTATCGAAAAAAACGCGAAAAAAAAGGATTTTTTCATCGCGATATCAGTCGGCGTTTCAGGGTTACATAATAGTATCTCTACCGCTAAATACAAATGGGTAATTTCAACTTTTTATTGACTTTTTACCTCTGGGATCCGGATGGAAAGAACATGGAAAAGAGTCCAAAAAAAGGGGAATTGAAATATGTATGAAAAAATAAAATAATGTAGAATGTTTTCTGGTATTACTTACAGCTGGAGGGTTGTAAAAAGGAGGAAAATTATGAAAAGAAAAATCTTAGCGGTATTACTTATGATGTCTCTTGCCCTGGTAAGCGGCGCTTTTGCCCAGGTAACCGATATCGAATTAACGGATGAAGCGGGGAGCACGGATTTCAGGGACCCGCCCCATATTTTCGGCCTGGACGAAACGCCCTGGTTATACGTCCTTCTTCCCCAACAATCATCGGTAATTACCGGCGATTGGTGGCTGTCCGGATTTAAAAACCAGACAGAGGAAAGTTTCGACAGCTCAAACGATCCAGACCCTGATTTCAATTACTTTTCCAATAACGTAGCGCTATGGGTAAGTCGCAAAGATGAAAACCGGCCCGGGGAATGGCATATTGATTCGCTGGAAGCAGACGGCTCAAGGATACCTACCCATTCCATAAACTACAAGGTAACTCCCGAACCTGTTGGTTCGAGCCTTTTCTTTTTAGGGATGTCGGCGCTGGTATTACGCAGCCTGCGCAGAAGAAAAACGGATTGATCAAGGCAAAAACGCAGCCCGGATATCTATGAAGCCCGGGCTGCGTTTCACAGCCGGGCCCCCCAACAAACCTCTAGCCGTCCCCACGGTAAATCGTATGGAAAAAAGTCAATAAAAAGGGGAATTCTGACATATACGTTTTTTCAATGCGCGTTAATATATAAATATTCCACATTATATATGAAGTAAAACCAAGAAGGGGGGAAACTTATGAGGGGAAAAGTTTTTGCTTTGATAGTGCTGTCATTTATTTTCGCGGTAATGCCTGTTTTTGCTCAAGTAACCGACATTGAGCTGACCGACGCTTCCGGAAACACGGATTTTAAAGACCCGCCGCATATTTTTAACCCGGGGGAAACACCATGGCTCTATATCCTGCTTCCTAATGCTTCATCGGTTATCACAGGTGATTGGTGGTTATCCGGGCTTAAATCCAGCACGGAAAAAGGCTTTGATAGTTCAAACGCGGCGGATCCTTATTTTAATTATTTTTCAGACGGCGGGGCATTGTGGATCAGCCGTAAAGAAGATAATGACAAGCCGGGAGAATGGCACATCCAGTCCATTGAGGCCGACGGCTCAAGGATACCTACCCACTCGATAAACTATAAGCTGAATAATACAGTTGTCCCCGAACCGGTCAGCTCAAGCCTGTTTCTGATCGGGATGTCGGCATTAGGCCTATGGCGTCTGCGCAAAAAGGGCTAATGATCCGGTCTCATAAAAAACAGCGCAAGATCCATCTTTTGCGCTGTTTTTATTCCCAAAATTCTAATTATTCTTTGTCTTCGTAAGATATGCGATAGATGGCCCCGGCATAGTCATCGGAAACCAAAAGCGCCCCGTCAGGCATTACCTGCAGATCAACCGGCCTTCCAAACACGCGTTTTTCTTTAAGCCACCCCCCGGCAAACACCTCATAACTTACAACGTTTGCCCCCTCATCCATCTTTACAAGCATGATCCGGTATCCCACCGGGGCCGTCCTGTTCCAAGAGCCGTGTTCAGCGATGAAGATCTGGTTCTTAAACTCTTCAGGGAACATCGCTCCGGTATAAAACCGCATGCCTAACGCCGCGGCATGAGGGGAAAGTTCTTTAACGGGAGGAGCGAATTCGGAACATCTTCTTTCGCCGCCGTAACGCGCGTCTTTTATACCGGCGCCATGGCAATACGGGAATCCGAAATGCATTCCCATAACCGGGGCATGGTTCAGCTCGTCCGGAGGATAATCATCTCCCATCCAGTCGGCCCCGTTGTCCGTGAACCAGAGCGTGTTTGTCCGGGGATCCCAATCAAAGCCAACTGTATTACGGACGCCGCCGGAAAAAATCTCAAGGCCTGCCCCGTCCGGGCGCATTCTCATAATAGACGCGTATCTGGGGTCGCCTTTCTCGCATATATTGCAGGGAGCGCCCACGGGAATGTAAAGCAGCCCGTCCGGGCCAAAGCGGATAAACTTCCATCCATGGTGCCTGTCCGCCGGAAACGAATTATTTATCACTTCCGGCTTAGGCGGGTCATTCAGCCGCCCTTCGATCTTATCATATTTGAGCACGCGGTTTATCTCGCTTACGAACAGCGCCCCGTCAAAAAATGCCACGCCGTTCGGCATGTTAAGGCCCTTCGCTATGACAATGATGTCATCAGCTTCATTATCCTTGTCTGTATCTCTGACCGCGTATACCTTGCCCGCTTCTCTGGTGCCTACAAAAAGAGTTCCCATATCCCCGAGCGCCATCGAACGCGCCCCCTTCACGCCCGCGGCGTAAACACTGATCTTAAATCCGGGCGGCAGCTTTATTTCACTCAAGAAGGATGGCCCTCCCTGAGCCCTCGCCAGGCCGCAAAATATAAGGGAAATGACAGTAAAGATCATTATTTTTCTTGCCATCTGCATCCTCCCGGCCCGGATCACCGTCTCCCGGACTTCAAATAACCTTCGGTGAATTTTATTATGTTATTCATCATGGAAACCGCCTGGACGGGGTATTTGCCCACTGCCGATTCAGCCGAAAGCATGACGAGATCCGTGCCGTCAATTATGGCATTTGCCACATCGGTTACTTCCGCGCGAGTGGGGCGGCCGTTCTCCACCATGCTCTCAAGCATCTGCGTCGCGGTGATAACAAATTTTCCCGCGCGGTTGCACTTCCTTATGATCATCTTTTGGACTACGGGCACCTCGTAAACAGGTATAGAAACACCCATATCCCCGCGGGCGATCATGATCCCGTCAGAAGCCTCGATAATATCGTCGATATTCTCAATACCCTGCCTGTTTTCGATCTTGGCGATAATTTTTATCTGCGAGCGGCTTTTAAGAAGGCTTCTGACCTCAAGGACGTCCTTTTTAGCGCGCACGAAAGACTGGGCGATATAATCAAATTTCTGCCTTTCGCAAAATAACGTATCTCGCGCGTCCTTTTCGTTTATGCCTTTGAATTCCAGTTTGACATCCGGGATATTCATTCCTTTGCGTTCTTTTAGAATGCCGCCCGTCGTTACCCTGGCCTTAATTTTATCTTTGGAGCGCCCCATTACCTCTAAGGCGATATTACCGTCGTCAATGAATATCTGCGCGCCCTTCCTTATTGCCCGCAACGGACCCTGGTAGTCGAAGGGGATCGTATCCTGGCCGCCTTTTATCTTCTTTTGAGTAAGCCAGATGACGCGGTTCTTTTTCAGGATAAGCTCGCTTTCAAGCTCCCCTATCCTTATGCGATGGCCCTGCAGATCGCCCAAGATCCTCACATTCCTGCGTAATTTAGCGTTCAGGCCGCGGATAAGCTTTATTCTCTCCACAATTTCATTATGCGTCCCGTGAGAAAAATTGATCCTGGCCGCGTCCATCCCGGCAAGCATCATTTTTCTAACCACGTTTTGGGAAGAAGAGGCCGGCCCCAAAGTACAGATGATCTTTGTCTTAACCATTTTAGGCCGCGGCTGAAATAGCCTCGCGCGTTTTTTCCCTTAGGAGAGCGAAATCTTCAGGCGGGAAGGAGCTGGTATCGATCTCTGGGAGGATAGTCAATCTGCAGGAAACCCGTTTCTTAAAAATCAGGCTTCCCTTGGGAAGCACATCATAACTTCCTTCGAGGCGTATAGGTAATATAGATTTTTGTTCTTGCAGCGCGAGCTTGAAAGCGCCGTTTTTGAAATCATTGATCTTGCCGTCAAGGCTGCGGGTCCCTTCCGGAAAGAAAAGCACGGATACTCCCCGCCTTAGCCACTTCGATGCCTCAAAATAGGAATCTTTTATGCTGCCGAATTTTCCCCGGGTAAGTTTTATATAGCCCATCAACGACATGCACCAGCCGAATATGGGGATCTTAAAAAGGCTTTCTTTGGCCACCCACTTGAATTGAATACGGGTTTTATAAAGCATAATAATATCCGCCAGGCTCTGGTGATTCGCGACTATAATATAGGTTTTTTTGGGATCGATATGCTCAATACCGCTCATGGAAAAGCCCCAGAACGGATTGGAGCCGATGATCGCGGCTCCCCACCAGAACCCTTGCGCGTGAGCGATCTTCCGTTTCCTGTCAAAAGGAAAGAGGAATATCCTGATAGCCAATGCGGCTAGAAATACCAGCAGGGTCATTACCGACATTACGATCCAGAATAAAATCGACAAAAAAACCTTCATCTCCGAGGCAATGCCTTTCACTTATATTGCTTCCATTGTGGAAGGCGGCTTGGTAGCGATATTATAGGTAACGCTGACTACGCCCGGCACGTCAGTTACCATCCTATTTGCCAATTTTTCCAATATGCCGAAATCCAGCCGCGACGGCTTGGCCTTACGGGCATCAATGCTGTCCCAGCAGCGTATTTCGATCTGCCGGCCGAATTCCCTTTTATTATCGCGCATGCCTGTAACACGGTCATTATGCAGTATGGCCATATATTGAAACGCGTTGACCGCGGCAAGCTCCTCTTCCAGGATGGAGGTGGCCTTGCGCACGATGGCAATGTTCTCGGGCGTAACTTCCCCGATGACGCGGGCAGCCAGCGCGGGCCCCGGAAAAGGCATGCGGTTAAAGATCGAAGCGGGTAACCCTAAGGCCTCGGCTACCTTACGCACTCCGTCTTTCCTTAGTTGAACCAGCGGTTCGATGATCTTATATCCGAACGCCTCCTGAGGATCGATCCCGAGCTGCTCAAAAACATTGTGCTGCCGTTTTATACCGGCGACCGTCTCGTCGATATCCGTAAGAATGGTTCCCTGCAAAAGGTATTTTGCCCCGCTCTTTTTTACCAGATCGGCAAAAACTTTTTTATAGAATGTCTGGGTGATCGCTTCCCTTTTTTCTTCGGGGCCGGTAACGCCTTTAAGCGCGCCGAAAAAGTCATCCCGCGCGCCGATTATCTCGACATCGACCCCCAGCTTCTTGAAGATCGAAGCTATCCGCTCCGGTTCGCCTTCACGCATTATCCCGTTATCGATAAAATATGTCTTTAGATTCCGCCCTAATGCCCGGTGGCCGAGCATGGTCACGGCGGAAGAATCCACTCCTCCCGAAAGGGCGTTTATAGCGATCCCCGTACCTACTGCCTTGCGGATCTCGGCGGATTTTTCCTGAATGAATTCATTTGTATCCAGGGAATCCGCGGTGATCTCTTTTGCTTGCGGCATATATACCTTCCTTCTTAGTGTTGATTCTTTATTTTAACATACGGTGATACTCCTGCAGGGATTTAGGCTCGCCTTGCTTTTTCTTCACCGATTCGATCCCATCCACCGTTGCCCTGGCCGCGGCCATTGTGGTGACATAGGGGATCTTGTACTGTATGGCAAGCATACGGATGTAGCTGTCATCGAACACGCTTGTCCTGCCTGCCGGAGTATTGATGATGAGATGGATCTCTCTATTCTTCATCGCGTCCGCGATGTTCGGCCTGCCTTCATGCAATTTCTTGATCAGGATCGAGTCGATCCCCTTTTCTTTCAGGAAACGGCTGGTATTTTCGGTGGCCAGGATCTTGAAGCCCATCTTGGAAAGTTTCGAAGCCACGGCAACCAGCTCAGGCTTGGCTTTATCCGTGACCGTGACCAAAACACTGCCTTCGGTAGGCAATTTCGTCCCTGCCGATTCCTGCGCCTTAAAGAAGGCCAGCCCGAAATCGCTGTCTATCCCCATTACCTCTCCTGTCGCGCGCATTTCCGGCCCAAGCACAGGGTCGACTTCGGGGAACATATTGAACGGGAAAACCGCCTCTTTAACGGAAACGTAAGGTATGTCGCGATGCGAGATCTCGGGGAAATCGCTGATCTTTCTGCCAAGCATCAAAAGAGTGGCGATGCGCGCCAGAGGTATGCCGATGGTTTTAGAAACCAGGGGGACCGTGCGCGAGGCGCGCGGGTTCGCCTCAAGGATATAAACATCTCCGTCGCAAATGGCAAACTGGATATTGATCAGCCCGGCTACCTTTAATTCCCGCGCGATCTTAGCGGTCCATTCATTGATCACCTCTAAATGCTCTTTTTTTATAGTGCGAGGCGGTATAGTGCAGGCGGAATCCCCTGAATGTATACCCGCGTGTTCGATGTGCTCCATCACTGCCGCCACAAACGTTTCGTTGCCGTCGCAGAGAGCGTCTACTTCGCATTCTATGGCGTTTTCCAGGAAACGGTCGATAAGCATCGGGTATTCGGGGCTGACCTGGATCGCTTCTTTCGCGTACTTTACCAGCATCTCCTCGTCGTAAATTACCTCCATACCGCGCCCCCCCAAAACAAATGAGGGCCTGACCATCACCGGATAACCGATGCGCCTGGCGATCGAGACCGCCTCATCCAGCGAAAATGCCGTTGCCCCATCCGTCTGACGGATACCCAGCTCGATCATCTTCTGCCTGAAAAGTTCGCGGTCCTCGGCAAAAGCGATGCTTTTGGTGCTTGTCCCAAGTATTTTTACGCCGTTTTTCTCGAGCTCCGCGGCAATGTTCAGCGGCGTCTGGCCGCCGAACTGCACGATCGCTCCAATAGGCTTTTCCTTTTCCCATATTGCCAGGACGTCCTCAACGGTCAAAGGCTCAAAATAAAGCTTGTTGGAAGTATCATAGTCCGTGGAGACTGTTTCTGGGTTACAGTTGATCATGATCGAATCATAGCCTTCATCGCGCAGGGCAAAAGCGGCATGGACGCAGGTATAATCGAACTCGATACCCTGGCCTATGCGGTTAGGCCCACCCCCCAGGATGAGCACCTTCTTTTTATCCGAAATAGGGACCAGGTCTTTACCCTGGGTGTAAGTGGAATAATAATAAGCGGCATCGTTGACACCGCTTACCGGCACCGGCTCGAAGCGGGAATTTCCCGCCACCTTCTTCCTTCTTTCCCTCACTTTGCCCTCCTCCACCTTAAATATCTTAGCCAGATACCGGTCGCTGAATCCCCATTCCTTGGCCTTCCTTAAATCGCCGTCGGAAAGATCCTGCCATCCCGACTTCAGCATCGCTTCTTCGAACTCCACGGCCTCTTTCATTTCTTTAATGAACCACCTGCCTATATAAGTAAGATTGTAAAGCTCCTCCACTCCTATCCCCTTGCGCAGCGCTTCATACATAAGGAAGACCCGCTCGCTGGACGGATAAGCCAGCCGCGATCTCAATTCCTCCAGCGGCAGATCATGAAAATTCTTGGCGAATCCTAATCCATACCTGCCTATTTCCAGGGAGCGTATCGATTTTTGAAAGGCTTCCTTGAAATTCTTGGCTATGCTCATTACTTCTCCAACCGCCTTCATCTGTGTCCCCAGAATATCCCTTGCCTGGGGGAATTTTTCGAAAGTCCAGCGGGCGAATTTGATCACCATATAGTCGCCCCACGGCTCGTATTTGTCCAGCGTCTTTTTTCTCCAATAAGGCAATTCGTCCAGGGTCAGCCCCGCGGCTAATTTTGTAGAGATCCGGGCAATCGGGAATCCTGTGGCTTTGGAAGCCAGCGCCGAAGACCTGGAAGTACGCGGATTTATCTCTATGGCGACAAGCCGGTCATCCTTAAGATTGTGCGCGAATTGTATATTCGTCCCTCCCACCACGCCGATCGCGTCCACTATTTTATAGGATAATTCTTGCATTCTTTTTTGCAGTGCGGCCGGCACGGTAAGCATCGGAGCGACGCAAAAGCTGTCTCCCGTATGCACTCCCATAGGATCTATATTCTCAATAAAACAGACGGTGATCTTTTGGTTCTTTTCGTCGCGCACTACTTCCAGTTCCAGTTCCTCCCAGCCGATGACCGCCTCTTCGAGAAGGATCTGGTGTATTAAACTGGCATTCAACCCGCGGTTAACCAGGGAGTTCAAGTCCTCGTTATTGTAAGCTATGCCGCCGCCTGTCCCGCCCAGGGTGTATGCCGGGCGTATTACGACGGGGTAGCCGAGTTTTTGCGCCACCTTCAAGGCCTCTTCGGCCGAAACACAGATCTGCGATCGAGGCACGGGTATGCCTAATTTCTTCATAGTGGCTTTGAACGCCTCACGGTCCTCGCCTCTTTCGATAGCGTCGGCTTTGACCCCGATTATTTTTACCTTATATTTGTCCAGGACCCCAGCCTTATGTAAAGCTGAAGCGAGGTTTAATCCTGTCTGCCCTCCCAGATTCGGCAAAAGCGCGTCCGGCTTCTCCCTGGCGATTATCCTCGCCACACTTTCCACGGTCAACGGCTCGATGTAGGTGCGGTCAGCCATGCCCGGATCGGTCATGATCGTCGCCGGATTGGAATTTACCAGCACGACCTCGTATCCTTCCTCGCGCAAGGCCTTGCACGCCTGAGTCCCTGAATAATCAAATTCACAGGCTTGCCCGATAATGATGGGCCCGGAACCTATAATTAAAACCTTCTTGATGTCCTTTCTCCTTGGCATTCAAATCCTCCTAATGAGCGCCTTCAATTATGTTCTCGCTTCGTCGCGAATGATTATCCGGACGGCCAGCGTCCGGGCATTTGCCGGTCCAGCAATACAGGCAAAGTTTTTCTTTGGGCAAACCGATCGCCTTTACCATGTCTTCAACGGTCTGGTACCTTAAAGTGGTCAAGGCCAGCTCCCTGGCGATCCAGTCCACCATTTTTTTGTGTTTTTCCGTAGTGTGGTCGATGTAGGCGGATACGTCTTCTATGTCGCTGCCTTCCAAAGCCCTGATAGCGCGGCGGGCGGCAAGTTCATTGATACTGCGCGTAGAAAGGCAGAATTTGCAGGGATACATCAACGGAGGACAGGCGGGCCGCACGTGCACTTCTTTCGCGCCGCATTCCCATAATTTCTTGACCGTGAAATTCTTCAGCTGCGTTCCCCTGACTATTGAATCCTCGCAAATAATGATCCTGTTGCCCTCTATTATTTCCCTGATCGGGATCAATTTCATGGTGGCGATCAGGTCGCGCATTTTTTGCGAAGGCGGAGTATAGCTGCGGCCGTAACCCGGGGTATATTTTACCAGCGGGCGTTTATACGGCTTTCCCGATTCGATCGCGTATCCGATGGCATGCGCGATACCCGAATCCGGGACGCCGCAGATCACATCCACCTCAATATCTTTGTCATTTTTCGCCAAAGACCTTCCGCATCTTTCCCGGGCCGTCTCCACGTTTATACCCTCGTAGCTTGAGGCGGGAAATCCGGTATAAATCCATAAGAAAGTACAGATCTGGTTCTTATTAGCGTTTCCCGGCTTACGTTCGACCAGGCCGCTTTCATTCAACAATATTATCTCTCCGGGAAAAAGGTATTTTTCAGTCACAAAACCCAGGTTTAGAAAAGCGGTCGTCTCTGATGTTACGGCCCAGGCGTCGTCTTTTTTCCCAAGGATAAGCGGAGTATACCCCCATCTATCCCTGGCAGCGTAAAGCCCGTCTTTATGTAAGAGCAATAAAGAGCATGACCCTTCGATCGCCTCGAACATCTTCTCGATGCCGTCTACGATGCTATCCCCCTTATTTATTAATTTAGCGATAAGTTCGGTGGAATTAACCGTCCCCCTGGTCATCTCCGTGAAAGAAACCCCTTCGTCAAGCAGTTTTAGCACCAACTCTTCCTTATTATCTATAAGGCCCATGGTGACCAGGCAAAACGGCCCTAACTTGGAATTCAGGTATATGGGTTGTTCGTCGGAATCGCTTATCACGCCGATGCCCATGTTGCCCCTCATATGCCTGTAATCTTCATAAAACTTGGATTTAAACTGGCTGTGTGAAATGTTGTGGATATGGCGGGCGAAGTCATCCCCGAATATAGCCATACCGCCGTATTCTGTGCCGAGGTGGGTATGATAATCCGTGCCGTAAAACAATATGTTCGAACAATCGTTTTTTGAACTGACCCCGAATATCCCGCTCATGCGCTCCTCCTTAAAAAAAAGCAACTCCTGAATTAAGAGCTGCTTTTCTAAAATTACCGAAACTATCTTTAATTCTTGAGGACATTAACTTGGAAAGCCTTGCTGGTCCTATGACTAGTTTAACTTTGTCATTATATTCTTCCGGAGGGTATCAGTCAAGTTAATTTAGGCGCTTTTAGAACTTTTCCCAATGGATCACCTTGCTTAGATCTTTTTTTTCCGCGGCATAAAAACAGCCTTTTGACTTGGGATAACCCAACGCGACCAGGCTTATCAATTTATAGCCGCCGGGAACATTCAATAATTCAGCTACATCGCGGCAATAAGGCTTCTTATCTCCCGCGACCCAGCAGGAACCGATGCCCAGGCCGGATGCGGCGAGCAGGATGTTGCAGGTAGCGGCGCATCCATCCTCCAGATAGTATTTTGTGTCCGAGCAAAACACCGCGATACAGGCCTTGCTTAGCGCCAGGAACCTCCCGCTCTCAGCCAGCTCGCCTAATTTTCTCAAGACAGGCCCCTGCGTAACAACGATAAATTCCCAAGGCTGGATATTCCTTGCGGTAGGAGAAAATCTGGCTGAATCCACTATCTTTTCCAAAAGCTCCTTCTTTATTTGTTTGTCCGAGTATTCCCTGATGCTTCTCCTGGTTTTAATGACCCCTAAAAAGTCCATTTTTTCTCCTTCTTATTGAATTTCAAATCCCAAAGAAAATTAACCTGACGATCGCGTAACCCGCCCCTGAACATACCGCGCCCAGAAAGACCCCGGTCAATATCTGTTTCCGGCCCCTCCGCAGGTAAAATAAAGAAACGATCATCCCCGCGTAGATGAACAAGGCGAAAAGCGTAAAAAATATCCGGTTATAGTAAATTGAAGTGAATACAAGCAATATCATCCCGATGCCGGAGCGCATTTCACCTTTGAAGAAAACATTTAAGGCAAAAAACGCGCTCGAGCTTAAAATAAACTGCATGGGATAATAGATCCGCAAGACTGATACCCTGGCGATGGTCAGGATCAAGAAGGGTATACTGCCGAGGGCTATAAGATCCCGGGCGAGTTCTCTAATCCAATCTTTTTTCATTTATGTCCGGTGGGCTGTGTTTACCATTCAATGGCTTTTTTATCGCGGAAGAATTCTCCGGTGGGGCCGCCATCGGGATAATTCGCCATCCAGACGATGTTTTCAGCCGCTTCTCCCACGGACTGCGGCGCTCGCGGGCCTCCGAGCGAGGTCCTTGTCCACCCCGGGCAAACTGAATTTACAGTCACATTTTTATCCCGGCAGTCATCTGCCGCCATAAGGGTTACGGCGTTAAGCGCCGCTTTGGAAAGCTGGTAAGCGGGAACCCTGTCTTCGTCGGTCATGCCATTAAGCTGGCCCAGGCTCGAGGAAACATTTACCACCCTTCCATAACGGGCCTTGATCATCAGCGGGATAAACGCCTGGCACATCCTTAGCGCTCCCAGGGTATTAACCTCTACAGAAGCGCGTACGATATCGATGCCGACTTCCAGTATACCCTGTCCCTCCCCGAAATCCATTTTTTTGGGGAGTGTCTTTATCCAGCGGCCAACTCTCCCTTCGGGTTTGCTTCTTCCCGCGTCAAACATAACACCGGCATTATTCACCAATACATCGACGCGTCCGAACTTTTTAAGGACGAATTCCCGTAATTTCCGGACATGCCTTTCATTTGCGACATCCAAGGCATGATAGGCAGCTTCAATACCTTCCCTCAGGAGCTTTTTAGCGGCCTCTTTTCCTTTTGCCGGATCAGGAGCGGTAAGGACGGCTTGATAGCCGAGTTTTCCCAATTGCCGGCAGACTTCAAACCCGATCCCCCTGTCCGCTCCGGTTATAACGGCGACTCTTTTATGAATTTTAGGCATTTTTATCTAAGGCGCCCTTTAGCGAATACCTCATTTAAGAAGCTTTCCATCGCCTCCCACGAGCGGGCATCCGCTTCTTTATTATACGCCGCGCCTGTTTTAGGGTCATCGCCGGAATCAGGATTGGTAAAGCTGTGCACCGCGTTGCCGTAAATATTCATTTGCCAGTCGCAGCCAGCGATGCGCATTTCATTGACGAATGTTTTTACCTGTTCCCAGGGCACATGAGGGTCATCGGCTCCGTGACAGACGAGGATTTTAGCTTTAATATTTTTCGCGTCCTGCAGCCGAGGCGTATCCAGGTTGCCGTGGAAACTCACAGCGCCCGATATTCCCGCTCCGCTGCGCGCGAGCTCCAGAGCGACTCCTCCCCCGAAACAATATCCGACAGCCGCGATGCGGGCTGGATCTACGATCTTACGCCTCTTCAATTCTTCCAGCCCGGCCCTGGCGCGCCTGCGCATCAGCCGGCGGTCAGCCCTGTAAATGCCTGCCTGGACGGCCGCCTCCTTTGTATTCTTCGGCCTTATCCCCTTGCCGTAAATATCTACGGCGAAGGCCACATATCCCAAAGAAGCGATCTGTTCGGCGCGCCTTTTGACATAATCGCCTATGCCTGACCATTCATGTACTATCAAAACTCCCGGCACCTTTGCTTTTATAAGGTCATCATAAACCAGGTAACCTTCAAGTACAGTATCGCCATCCCTGTATTCCACCGGCTGCGTACGCATTACGGCCTGCGCTTCCTTTAAAGAGGAAAAAATAATGATCACCGAAAAAATGATTTTTAAGGGCATCCTGCCGTGATATTTACGCATAGCTTATTCGATGGCCGTGTACCTTCGCCCAGGGCGTGATGGAATGTTCCCTGAAGCTTTTTTTGCCCATGATATGATTAACGGTTATGCCGCGGACCAGGAGCGCGTCCGCTATGAGAGAACGGTGGCAGCGCCAGGGCAGGCTTTCGGCGCACATCAAGGCTACCGGAGCGCGCCGCGCCGATAAATCTATCAATCTGCCTAAATTCTCCTTGAACTCTTCCGTAAGCGTATAGTCGGCGAAGCCCCTGAAAGAATTATTGCGCCACCCGGTATTCGGCGAATCCTTTCGCGGATACCGCAGCCCTCCCAGGCCCGGAAAATGTTTGTAGCCGATACCCGCTTTCTTTAAACTGCCAGGAAGCTTTTCCCGGTTAAACTGCGGATTATGTTTAGAGCGCGGGATAGTCCTGACATCAATGATCTTTTTTATCTCAAAGCTCCTCAGCGTATCGATGAAGTCTTTGAGCTGCCGCGTCGAATGGCCTATAGTAAATATAACCATCACAATTATATCGCGATGAGCCTTAGCCGGGCATTACACAAATCTGCTTTTTTTTGACTTTTTTCTTTGCTGGAGATAAGATCAGTGAGGGAGGAATCCCTTAAACAAGAGAAAAATCCCCAGCGCGAACATGAGCGTCCAGGGTATTGCCACCAGTTTTGTATTTTTTATAAATACCCGGCTCATCCTTAAAGATAAATCGGGGGATACAGTAAGCAAAACGCCTTTTGTCAGGGCGATCCAGCCAAAAACAGTGATGATCAGGCGCCAATCCATTTCCCAGATGTTATGGGATAATACAATGGCCAATCCGGCGACAAAAGTAAGCAGCCCGGATAAATAAACCAGCGCGGAGTTTTTGAAAAAATCTTCCGCGATATTTTTATATCTTTCCAGGTTGAACAAAAGCGCGA
>JAQUPI010000023.1 GCA_028716705.1 Candidatus Omnitrophota bacterium
ACCTCCGCTCACATTATCGATGGTCTGCAGGTCAGGGTAACTCTGATTACCGTCGGTGGAATAGCGTATCTGCACTTCCTGTATCCCGCCGTATCTGCTCCAGGTGATGTTGTATGTGTTCGTGCCGGTATAGTTCATTACGATCCCGGAGGCGGACGGCGCGGTCAGGTTCAGGCTCCCCTTGACCGTGAAGCCAGGCGACATATTATAGGTAAAGCCCTCCAGGGAAGAATCAGTGACATTGATCCTGGCCTGGTTCAAAGCGGAAGTGGTCTGTCCTGTGGGGATATTCCACTCCCAGGTCTCATTGGAAGCGGTTTCGCCGGTGGTTATCTGTGACCAGGAATTCCCGTTATCGGCGGAATAATAGATATTGACCGTAGAGATATTGCCCTTTTTATCCCAGCTGATGTTATGCGGTGAACCTACCTGCCAGCTCTCTTCTGCCACGGGTTCAGTTACCGTGACGTTGCCCCTCAAGTAAAAGACGTCATAACCGGAATCCGTAGCATTGGCGTTATTGAGATCGGTAATACGCATCTGGCAGATCTCCGAAAGCGGCAAGGCCGCTCCGGGCGTCCAGGGCTGGATGCCGTCATTGGGCACCGTATGGTCTCCGTCCGGGTTTATCCAATTCCAACTGATCCCGTCGGTGGTATACTCCAGGGTGACGTTGTTTACCCCGCCCCCCTTCTTTGTCCAGGTGATATTGTAGGGTTCCTCCGCTATGACCACATCCCCATTCTCGGGGTGGGTAATATTGAAGACCGCGATGACATTGAAAGTCGAGTTGGAAAGGTCATTGACGACTAATGGATCCTGGGCATCTTCCGCCCTTACCAGGCAATTGGTGGAAGTAATGGTATTATTGCCGATGGGCCAGCTGACGCTGGCATTGACCGCCGGGATATTGTTCTCGATGGTGTTCCACGGGCCGCCCGCTCCGTTAAGCGAATAAGAGGCGTTCACATAGTTGACCGCTGTAGAAGTCCAGGTGACAACTTGGGGAGTCCCTACCGGCCAATTCTCGTTCCCGTTGGGCGCGATGAGCCGCAGGTAACCGATAATGTTAAAAGTACCGGGCGAATATCCGGTGACATTGGCTTTGGAGATTTCTGTATCATAAATACGTATTTTAGCGTTCGTGGATTTGGCAGCCGGCACCTCCGGCCAGACATAAAAAGTGCCGTTATCCGGGTCCACATCGGATTCGATATTGGTGTAGTCTTGTCCGCCGTTGGTGGAATAATCTATGTTCACGGCGCCTATGGCTGTGCCGGTATAGGTCCAATTTATGCGCGTGGTGTTGATGGAGCCGGCGGTGACATTCTGTTCCGATGCCGGCTCGGTAACATTGATTTGCGGCCGGATCCTGAAGGTGGCGTTGGATTCGTCCGTTACCAGATTTACGAATGCGGTGCGGTTATCCGAAACACGGAATAGGCAGGTGTCGCTTTTTATGTCCTGGCTTACCGTCCAGGTGTAATTATTTAACCCTTCTGTCCCGTGGAATGTATTGTTCAGGATAGTCCAGCTGCCTCCCGTGTCGTTGGAGAACTCTATCTTTACCGGAGTGACCAGGCCGATGGAATTCCACTGGATCGTTTTTTCCTGGCCTACGTACCAGGTCTCCCCGCCGTTGGGAGTGACCACGCTGATGTTACCGGTAATATTGAAAGTATTATTCGAAGTGTCGCTTACGTCTATGGCGGCGTGCCCTGTCTGCGTAGAGACACGTACCTGGGTGTTGGTCCCGATATCCTCGGGTATGGGTGACCAGGTCCAGGTCTTGGTCTCGTTCTCTATGCCGGAGGTGACATTGTCCAGCGTATCCCAGCTGGAATTGGAATTATTGTAGTATTCTATCTTGATATTCCCGGGATAGCTCCCGTTGATCGTCCTCCATTTTATCTCCCGGCTGGAACCTTTGAGCCAATTCTCTCCGCCGTTGGGCTGCATGACCAGGATAGAGCCTTTGATCGCGCTGGCCGTTGTAGAAGTGGAGTTTACCTTGTAGTTACCGGAATCCTCTACCTTGAAATAAAGCTGCGGGGTGGTCTTGATATTATCCGTGACCGTCCAAAGCGTATAATTCTGGACGACGGTATTGTTGACCTCCCACGGCGGGCCTATCCCGTCGTAAGAAACATAGAACTGATAAGACGTGATATTGCCGGTCTTGCTCCAGGTGATGTTGTAGACATCGCCGACTGTCAAATTAAGGCTCTCGTCTGGAAGCGGGTCTGACAAGCCGATAATGCCCCTGACCTCAAAAGCCGAATTGGAGGTATCCGTTACATTGGCGTAAGTCTTGCTCTGTATTTTTATTTTACCATTGGTGGCCGGATCGAAATCCGAAGGAATATTCCAGGTATAATTCAGGGCATTGGCATTGGTCGTATTATTGATCAGGTAAGGATATCCCTGCGTGCCGTTATCGGGATCATAGGTTATATTCAGTGTGCCGAGCGTGGAGCCGTGCGGGAACCAGGAGATATTATACGCTGTGCCGATAGGCAGGTTCTCGCCGCCGTTGGGCACATCCAGCCGGATCGCGCCCCAGATCGAGAAAGGATCGGATGTCTCGCTCACCGTCGGCTGGTCAATGCTCGTTACCCTTACCCTTCTTCCCGTGCCTATCTTATCTGGTACCGCCCAGACAAAAGAAGTGCCGTCCACGTTGTCCGCCCCGGATATCGGTTCGTAACCCGAACCATTATAGAAGGACAGACTGAAATTCCCCAGCGCTCCGTGGGGCGTCCAGGAGATCGAAGGCGTATCGTCCACGTTTACGCTTAGGCTTCCCGCCGGCCAATCGATATCGATCTTTCCGCCGATCGTAAAATTTTCCGACGCGCCGCACGCTTCCAGGTAATCGCTCATGCTCTCGTTGGCGTAATGGCTGCAGACCATCACCCTGCAATTCTGGCCGGAGGCATTCGCAACTGTCCAGTTAAAATAGGTGACGTTAGGGGCGCTCCAGTTATTTAACAGGTAATTTTCTCCGTCGAGATAAATGGGGATCCAACTCGACCCTCCGTTTTCCGAGAAATACAACTCCACCTGCGAACACCTGCCGAAAGTTGTCCAGCTTATGACCTTGGTATCGTCGACTTTAAGCGGCTCGCCGTAAACCGGGCTGGTCACGTTGAATGATGGAGGGATATAAAAAGGGTTGGATGAGGCGTCCGTAGTGTTATTATCGGATTTGACCATGATCCTGGTCTTATTCAGGATCTGGTTTTCGTTCAGGCCCATGGCCGTGATTATATCGGGGACGCTCCAGCTGAAAGAATTTATGCCGTCCGCGGTGGAATTCTCTCCGATCTGATATGTATAATCCGGGGTGCTGTTGGCAGAAAGCCAGAAGCTGACGTTGCCCATCTTAGTGCCGTCCCTGGACCAGTTGATGTATTGGCCTGTGCCCATCGGCCACTTCTCGCTGCCTGTATCCGGAGCGCTCATATAAACCTTACCCCTGATATTTACCCTGCCCGAAGTGGCGTTTACTCCGGGGTCGCTTACAGAATAAACCCTGATATTCACATTATCGCTGATCATCGCGTCGGTCGGCACTGTCCAGCTGTATTCTCCCGTAGAGGTGAAATTCAGCCCGTCGGTGGAATTCAAAACGCTGTGGTTATAGCCGTCGCTTCCTCCGTCGGCAGTATAATTTATGCGCGTGTTGCCTATCGAACCAAAAGAGGTCCAATTAATGGTCATCGTGCCGTTGACATAAGAGATATTGCCGGCGGCCGGTTTGTTCAAGGTGAGGTTGCCCTTTATGTCGAATTCTCCGGAATCATTGTAGACATTTGTGTTATTCTGCCACTCTATGCGTATTTTGGCCGAAGAAGTAATGTTATCCGGTACAGACGGCCAATCCCAATATGTGCTGGTCGCGCTCAGGTCTTCGGTAAGGTTCTCGTAAAAGTCCGGGTCGTCGAAATTGCCCGTGGGCGAGAACTTGATGCGCAGGTATTCGGATGCGGAAAGCCCCTGGACATTGAAATTTATAATCTCTGGTTCGGTAACACGAAAAACAGATGTGGCGTTTGGCCGGGTGATCTGGATGTTCGGCCTGATGGCGATGCTTCGGTTGGCGTCACCGAACGGCGTGCTGTAACATGCGTCTGTGACATATTTGGCAACGCGTATCCTCACGTCGTCGCCCATTGCCGCGGTATCGCTTATCGTCCAGGAATAACTGCCGTTTATCGGATCCCCGGTGTTATTCGCCGGAACGCCGTTGAGCGGAGTTATCCTCGTCCAGTTCGAACATTCTGTCGCGTTAACGTAATCCTTCGTGTACCAGCAGTGCACTTTTTCTACAGAACCGGCCGTGCTCAGTTTCCAGCTGATATTCTGCGTGTTCCCGTAATACCAGGTGGTGGGATTATCCCGGTCGGGTTCAGTTACGTTTACGAGCGGGGTGATGCTGAAAACAGCGTCGGAGGTATCATTGACCACCAGGTCAGCGTCATCCTGTACGCTCTCCACCCTTACGGTTACCAGGTCGCTGGTAATTGTCGGCACCAGCCAATCATAGGAATTCCCGCCGCTGGGGGAACTGACATTGTTCTGGATACTTCCGCCGCCTCCGGGATAACTGTAGGAAAGGTTTACCTTATTGGCTCCGTGCGCGGAATGGGTCCAGTTGCCCCATTTATCCCAGGTGACGCTTTTCATTTCCGATGAATTCCAGGTTTCGCCTCCATTAGGAGCGGTGATATTCAACTTCCCTTTTACGGTAAAATTAATCGACGAGGCCGAGGCGACATAATCCGGATCCGCCTCCCAGGAGACTTTTACCCTTAAGCCCTTGCCTATATAATCTCCTATCGTATTCCACGTCCAGGAGCAGTTATTAGCGTCCGCGCAGACATCCGACTGGCTAAATGTCGTTATATTTGCGTAAGCCCCTCCGCCATTAGAGGAAACGGCGATAGTGAAGTTATCCGCGCTTAAGTTTCCCCACTTTTTCCAGGTGATATTCTTGGAGCTTTCGTTGACGATCCATTCCTCGCCTCCGGCAGGCGACTGCAGGGTCATGTTGGGCTTGATCTCGAACCTCTGGTTGCAGATATCAAAACTTCTCCCGCCGTAAGTAGTGTTGAAGGTGGCGTTCTCCGCGGCTATACCTATCCTGATATCTTCTCCGATCAGGTTTGCCGTGCCTATCTCCGGAGGTATGCTCCAGGTATAAGTCCCGTCGCTGACATTTATCGCGGTGATATTTACAGCCAGGTTGTAAGCGGAATGAAAACTCGTGCTGTTGGCGGTATTCAGCCGGATCGCCGCCGGATAATCCTTTACCGCATCGGCATGATTCCAGGTGATGGTGTAATTGTCTCCGATGCGCAGGGCGGTATTGTCGGTTGTCCCCTCGTTGAGGACGGTCAGGTCTAAGGGCGGGAATTCCACGGCATACCAGGTTACGTTTAAAGGAATAGTATTGACGCTCCTGGTCAGCTCTAAGTTCGTGCCGCTGGTAAGGTTCGATCTTAATAATGAAGCGGCAAGGTAATCGTTGCTGCTGGAGGTCCCTCCTGAAACCTGGGTGATCAGGAGGCTGCGCCCCGGATCCAGGGTGACGCTGTCAGGCACGGTGAGGGTTTCATTCGAATCGCCGGAAGCCCACGAGTATCTTCCCTTTTTTACCAGCGCCTCGTTCTGGAATTCCGCCAGGAACCAGGGTACGGTCACGGTATTGGCGTTGTAAGAGCGCGTGAAGTTCAAGATCGTGGAATTTTCTATCCAGCCGTCGACATTGTATTTGCCTTCATAACCGTCCAGATTACCGTCATTGTTGGTGGTATCGCCGTTGACTACGGATGGGTCTGAGAGGTTACCTGCCTTTACGCTCAAGAATAAAGCGGATTTGCCGGTATCCACAGGCGAAACCGAGGTGGTATTGCTGTCAGCGGCAAACACAAGAGTGCCGTTCTGCACATTGATGTCCCGGTCAAAGGTGATGATCTGGTAACCCAGGTTATTATTGAACCTGCTCGCCCGCTCCCCCCGGCGTATCCTGGCGGTAGTATTATCGACGAAATCGATGCTGAAGAAATTGCGTTCATCTTCGGCTACATCGGTACGGTCGCACTTCCAGTTTACCAGCGCAATGGTGCGGTTTAAAGGGACCGGATCGGGGAGTGTAATAATTTTTGTATGCGCGCTCTCGGAGATAATCGTCAAGCCTGAGGTAACGTTTACCCCCTCCGCAAATTCCAGGACCTGGTATTCCGCGTAAGAAGTCGTTCCTGTACCGGAAGCGAAACGGGCAAGTAAGATGTGGGTTGCGTCGTCGATCAGGCTGACCAGGTCAGTGGTGGTGCGGGTATTCCTATTGATATTGTTTGAGACGATAAGGAAGGATTTCGATACAACGAGAGCTTCGCCGCCTAACAGCGTATCGGCCGTATTTCCGTCAGCATTGGGGTCTTCCAGATCCACGGTCAGTATTTCTGTCGTGGTATCTAATGTAGTGTTGCCTCTTATTACCCTTTTTATCTGGAAGGCCTCGATATCACGGGTGGTCCATAATATCGTAGCAGCTGTGACCGCCAGCATAAAGAAGCCTAAAAACGCGTTTCGGTGTCTTTTGGCTTCAAGCAACAACTGCCGAAAATATTTTTCCGGTCTCTGCATTATGTCTTGGTTTCAAAACTGCTAACGGCGTTGCTTTATTCTAAGGTTGAAATCCGGAATCCATCACCGGATTCCTTTCCACGGGAGCCTCTTCCGGGCCTGTAGCCGGCCTGCGTACTCCTGCCCTGACAAAAGTGACTACTTTGGCCTTGCGCTTTACCTCCTGCCGGCCGGAATCAAACCGCTTCACTTCTTCTTCATACTGGACCCTGACCATATCTCCCTGCGCTATATCCGATAAATTCCTTTTATGCTCCAGGCCAAGGTCCTTTTCATAAGGAAGGAGCATCTCGTATTCTACGCCTTTTTCGTCGTCGGTGGCATAAACTACCGAGATGTATTTTTTCCCTATCCAGGTGACCTGCCCGAATATCTCCTTGATATCCGCGGTACGGCCGGTCATCTTCTCCTTTTTGGCCGGCGCCTCCTGGGCGGCCTGCGGCTTTTCTTCCGCTTTTTTCGTCGCCGCGTCCGCTGAACAGCATAAAGAAAAAACCGCGGCCAGAGACAAGAAAACAGCTTTATTCAAGCTTTTCATCGCTTTGCTCCTTGGAAATGGCTAAGTGCATCCGGTTACTTTTATTAAGGCGCCGTTGTGCCGAAATAAAAGGCCTTTTTCACGCCTGCTTTGTTTTTCAAAGTAAGCGAACCTTTCATCTCGGAGCCTTCTAATTCGCCCCTCAAGAAAGCGCGGTTCTGTCTTCCGTCATTTTGCATCGTCTCCCAGATAGCGACGCCGTCATCCTGCACGCGCATGGAAAAATTGGAGGTCCGGTAACCGCTGGCTGAGAGATTCTTGGATGTGACCGTGCCGTCCTTGAAAGTCAGGATATCCGTTTCCGCGGCGGCTTGTTTTTTACCCGCTATTTCCGCCGGGACGACATAGATCATCCAGTTCTTTCCTTCCATGGCGTTAGTAGCCCGCTGCGCCATTTGCGCGCGCATCTCGTCGGTAACAGCCCGGCGTTTTTCTTTTCTGTCCTGCGCCTGCGCCGCGCCGGCGCATAAGAATAACAAGGTAGCAAAGACCGCTAAGCAATAAATCTTCTTCATCCTTGACCTCCTTCTTTTGTTTTGTAGATCCTTATATTCGCCTGTTTTCTCAAATTCACTAACCACTCATGCAATCCCTTATATTTTTTCTTTTGCCTTATCTGTTCGTAATATCCTTTTTTCGTTTTCTCGTACAGCGCCTCATTCGCGGGGCGCGTGTCCAAGACCAGGAATACCGCGTAACCTTTGTAAATAGGTTCCGGCGGATGGATCGAGCCTTTTTTCAACCGCATCATTTTATAAGCCGCGTCCCTGGGGAATCCCCAGATATCCATCAGGAACTCCAGGGAAACAAATCCCGGCCTGCGGAATCTATCGGCCCTGGAAGCCCTTTCTTTTTCCCAAAAATCTTTTTGTTTCTTTGCCTTGCCGTAAAAATCCCGCGCCTCTTTTAGCGAATCAAACTCCGCCAATTCCACGCTTAAGGAGTTATGCTCGTTGCGGAATTCCTGCCGGGCCTCTTCTTCTTTTACTTGAGGCACGATCCCGTCCATTACCTGCTGGCGGAGCTTTTGGACCGTGAGCATATGCCTAAGCTGATTTTTAAATAACTCGGCGGGCTCGTTGATCTTTTCCCTGGCCCATTTTTCGAAGGCCGCGGAGTCGGCCCTCCAGTCAAAATCTACTTTTTCATGCTGAAGCACCTTGGTAATTTCAGCTTCGAGCTCCTCGGGTTTTACTTCTATCTTCCTCCGGAATGCCTCATAGGAAAGGAGCAGTTCATCCCATGTCCGCTCTTCGAGCTCTTCGGGTTTGTCGGCCAACGGTATGCCGTTCGAACCGAATACCAAAAGCGCGCTTTTTACGAAAAAATAGTTTTCCTCCGGGACCTTTATATCAAAGAACTCTCCTGCATTCTTCTGGCCGCTTTCCGGGCTTTGTCCATAAACGCGGGCACAATTAGATAATAACAAAAAAAAGAAAAATATGCAACTAATTAATAATCCCAACTCTTTATTTTTAAATAGCTTGCACATATTACTCCATCGGCTCATCGCCTTGCCACGTTTGCCAGGTTATTATGTATTTCTTCACCCAGTCCACGTCCTTGCCCTTACTCCCGGAAAGTTTGAGGAATTTTTGAAAATGCTCTATGGACCTGGGCCGGTTAATGATATATTCGGCGTAAATATAACCCAGGTTAAAATGCGAATAGGCGTCGTTGGGGTCTACTTCAAGGGCTTTCTGGAACTCGTTTATCGCGCGCGCGTATTCTTTCTGCTTGGTGTAAAAAACCCCCAGATTGTAATGCATGCTTGAAACCCGCTTTGTCAGGACTTTATTCTGGCGGGATACTTCCGCGAATTCCCTGGGAAGGCCGATGCATTTCTTCTCCAGGGCTTTATTCTTGTTCAGGGCGTCCGCGTAATCCCTGTTCATTTTATCCGTTTTCTTCTCCAGTTCCTGCTTTTCCTTTTTCAGCTTCGATTCCTTTTCCGTAAGCAGCTTTGCCAGCTCCTTCAAATTTGCCGCCTGGGCTTGAGCTTTTTGAAGTTCGCTGTCCAGCCTGTTTTTTTCTTTCTCTAAAGCGGCGTTTTTCGCCTCGAGCTTCCTTAAATTGGTTTTACTCATCGCCTCTGTCAAGGCGTCTTTTTCTATCCTGGAATTCTCGGCCAGTTCTTCCTTTTCCGCGGCTAATACCTCTTTGGCCGCTTTGTTCTCCTGCAGTTCCTTTTGCAGGCCGGCGTTTTTTTCCAGGGCTTCTTTCTTCTCCCGGCCGAGTTTTTCGATATCCTTTTTGAGGGCCGCGGTCAACTCTTCAAGCTCTCTGGCCAGGACCCTGTCGGCGAATAGCCCCCTGACCTGGGCCGTTAGCTTGTCGCGTTCATTCTTAGCCGACTGGAGATCCGTTTTCAAGCCGTCGTATTCGCCTTTCATCTTGAGGTATTTATCCTCACAGCTAAAGTTCTGCCGGCTTGACCTTTCATAATCGCTCTTTTGCTCCCTCAGCCGGGCGCTAAGCGAACGGATGCGTAACGCGGCGTACAGGGAGACGGCTGAAAGAAAAATGGCTAAAATAACGGTTATTTTCTTTAACGATAATCCCTTAATCATAATCGTACCTTTGACCTTTCGCTAAAAGGCCGCTATCATCCTCTTGGAGGCCGGACTCCATCCCCAAATCGCGGTATAGCATTGGCTGGATCTCGGGAGCGGTATCTCCGGATACGGGTTCTTTTCCCAGGGGAGGGTATTCGCGGTATTCCTTTCCGGGTTCGGCTTCGATAGGCCTGTCATCTCCGGTAGTTAACGTGTCACCCGTGACTATATGCGGAGTGAGCAATATCACCAGCTCCGTCCTGATAGTATTGGAAGTGGAATTCCTGAAAGGATAGCCGAAAAACGGGATCTTTCCCAGGATCGGTACCTGGTCGGAAGAATGCACCTTCTCCTCCCTGCGCAGGCCCCCGACGACAAGGGTCATTCCGTCTTTTATCATGACCGTTGTCTCAGCCAAAGACGTATCCACGATGGGTATCCTGTTGTTAGTAGGCGTAACCAGCGTAGAGGTGACGCTGGAGATCTCCGGCTTTATCTTCATGGTCACGTAGCCGTCGTCGTTTATGGTCGGGGTCACCGATAACTGGATGCCCACATCCACAAAATTCACCTGTTCGGAAATAGTATTGGTGGTCTGCCCGGTAGTAGTGGTGGTAGTGACGTATGCCTGCCTTTCGCCTATGTGTATTTTTGCTTCCTGGTTATTCACCGCGACGAGTTTGGGGTTGGAAAGTATCCTTGACTCCCCGATCGTATTCAGTAATTTCAATAAAACGTCAAAATCCTTGCTCGTCTGGAAAAAACCGAGATGCAATTGCTCCCCAGGAGAAACCTTAGTGCTCGCGTTCAAGGTTGAAGTTGTTCCCGAAAAAGGATAACCGCCTATTTTATTATTGAGGCTGGTGTAAAAATCCTGCCTGGTCTGAAAAGTGGGGTTAGTTACGCCGGCGGGTATGGAGCTGAAAGGATAAGTACCTAGATAACCCGTTCCCCCTCCTATTGTATTGATGAGGTTGAATATACCTTCCCATTCTACGCCTGAATCCAGGCGGTCAGAAAGGGTGATCTTTATTATCTTGGTATCGATGATGACTTCCCTCATATTTTTATCCAGGCCCCTGATCAAGCGCCTGATCTCTTCCATCCTGTCGTCAAGCGCCTGGACAATTATCTGATTGCTGCGTTCATCAGCTTTAATGGAGCCTACTTTTTTGGCGTCCAGGCGGGTTTTAAGCACCTCTTCCACATCCTTGGCCTTGGCGAACTTAAGGGAAAATACCTCCACAATGTTCTCCCTTTCGAATTCGGCCAGGGCCTTTTCCATCTCTTCCGCGCGAGCCGGCGTGTCCATGATCAAAACATTCCCCGATTCCTGGTCTACAACCACACGGCCGACCTCGCTCTTCAACGCGTCAAGCAAAGCGAAAGCCTGGTCGGGCACGGCGTATTTAAGGCGCAGCATCTTCACCTCCCGGATATCCGCGAAATTCTTTCCGTAGAGGGCCTTGTATTCGGCTTCGGTCATGATATTGTAAATGTCGCCGTGCTTGACATAAGCCAGGCCGTTAGAACGCAGCGTCAGGTCGAATATGTCCCTTAAGGGCACCCTGTCCAGGGTAAACGTGACTCTTCCGGAGACGTTTTTGCTGGCCACTATGTTTAGATTGCCTTTTGAGGCCAGAAATTTCAACGCCTCGAGTATATCGATGTTGCGCAGATCCAGGCTGATCGGCTGGTCCAGGCGCTCTTCAAGGGTCATATTCTCTAGTTCATTTTCCTGAGGGCTTGCCGGTTCATCTTGGGCCGTATCCTCCGGGACCGGGATTTCTTCGGCCGGTTCCTGCGCGGACAATGCCCAAGGCAAGATAAACAGCGCCGCGATTAGGGCGAAAACGGCTAAGCTAACGCTCGACTTTTTCATCCTGCCATGTCTCCCAGGTAAGTACGTATTTCTTGGCGCGGTCGGCGTCCTTATCGTTTTTCGGGGCGCCCTCGAGGTAACGCTTAAAATGTTTAACAGCCTTCCCGCGGTTATTCAGGTAATCCGCGTATAAGACGCCTAAATTATAGTGCGTGGACATATCGTTTGGATTCAATTCCAGGACTTTTTCGAATTCAACCAGGGCGTCGTTATATTCCTGGCGCTGCATATGGAATACGCCTAAATTATAGTGCAGTACCGCGTTTTCTTTAAGCAGCCGGTCTTTCAGGACCGCCGTCTGTGACATCTTGCGCGGGTATGACTCTACTTTTTCCTTGAGGATCTTATTATCCCTGGCTAAAAGGCTGTTTTTCCCCGACAGCTCCGCGTTTTCCGCTTTTAATTCCGATTGCAGGTTTTTATTTTCGTTTTCTCTCTTGGCCAGTTCCGCGGCGAGGTCTTCTATTTTGAGGAGCAGCTCCTCGTTTTTATTACGCAGTTCATTTTCACGCTGCTTAAGATCAATGATAATGCCTTCCTTGTCCTTAAGGTCGGAAATGAGCCCTTCTATCCTGGCTGTAAAGGTTTGCTCCCGGAATTGTTGATCCTGGACCTGCGCCTGCAGGGTGCTCTTTTCCCTTAGCGAATCAATAAAGGCATTCTCCTTATCCTGGATCGTAACCTTTTGCTGCGAAACCTGCTTAAGCAGATCGTCTATTTTGGCGTTAAGTTCCTTAACGCTGCTTTCCAAAGAGCTCTTTTCGGCCTGGTAACCGCTGATTTGAACGGACAGCTGCTCTTGCCCCTTCTTTAACCCAATGATCGTTTTCTCCTTTTCTTCAACAGATGCGGCCGCTTGATGGAGTGAAGCGTTAAGCTGCCGGCCCTGGTTTTGCAGGTTCTGTTCTACGGATTTAAAGGCAGCCAGTTCTTTCTGTAAAGCCAGGACCTGCTTTTGGGAGTTAAATTTTTCGTTTTCTTTTTGCGCCAGCTTTGACTCATGGTCTTTTATCTTGGCCAGAAGCTGCTCGCCGTTCTGTTTTAATTCGGCGATGGCCTTTTCCTTCTCCTGGAGCGCGGCGTTAAGCTGCTCAAGGGAGCCGGTAAATTTCCGGCTGTTTTCCTGAAGGGAAGTTTTTTCCGATTGCAAAGAGGCGATCCTGGATTCATTCTCCTTGATCTGGGCGGCGAGCGATTCGCGCTGCTGATTTAATCCTGTGATGACTTTCTCTTTCTCCTGGAGCGTGGCGTTAAGCTGCTGGACAGAGGCGTTAAGCTGCAGATTCTTACCTTGCAGGTCCAGCTCGCGGGATTTAAGGGCTTCAAGTTCTTTCTGCTGGGATTGCCTTTCCTTTTGCAGGGCGGATCTTTCGTTTTCCGCCTGCGCCAGCTTTGACTCATGGTCTTTTATCTTGGCCAGAAGCTGCTCGCCGTTCTGTTTTAATTCGGCGATCGTTTTCTCCTTTTCCTGGACAAAGGCGGTAAGCTGCTCAAGGGAGCCGGTAAATTTCTGGCTGTTTTCCTGAAGGGAAGTTTTTTCCGATTGCAAAGAGGCGATCCTGGATTCATTCTCCTTGATCTGGGCGGCGAGCGATTCGCGCTGCTGATTTAATCCTGCGATGACTTTCTCTTTCTCCTGGAGCGTGGCGTTAAGCTGCTGGACAGAGGCGTTAAGCTGCAGATTATTTTCCTGCAGGGACGTTTTTTCAGACTGCAGGGAATTGATCATGGATTCATTCTCCTTGATCTGGGCGGCGAGCGATTCGCGCTGCTGATTTAATCCTGTGATGACTTTCTCTTTCTCCTGGAGCGTGGCGTTAAGCTGCTGGACAGAGGCGTTAAGCTGCCGGCCCTGGTTTTGCAGGTTCTGTTCTACGGATTTAAAGGCAGCCAGTTCTTTCTGCAAATCTAAAACCAGCCTTTGCAGGTTCAATTTCTCATTTTGTCTCTGCGCCAGCTTTGACTCATGGTCTTTTATCTTGGCCAGAAGCTGCTCGCCGTTCTGTTTTAATTCGGCGATGGCCTTTTCCTTCTCCTGGAGCGCGGCGTTAAGCTGCTCAAGGGAGCCGGTAAATTTCCGGCTGTTTTCCTGAAGGGAAGTTTTTTCCGATTGCAAAGAGGCGATCCTGGATTCATTCTCCTTGATCTGGGCGGCGAGCGATTCGCGCTGCTGATTTAATCCTGTGATGACTTTCTCTTTCTCCTGGAGCGTGGCGTTAAGCTGCTGGACAGAGGCGTTAAGCTGCAGATTCTTACCTTGCAGGTCCAGCTCGCGGGATTTAAGGGCTTCAAGTTCTTTCTGCTGGGATTGCCTTTCCTTTTGCAGGGCGGATCTTTCGTTTTCCGCCTGCGCCAGCTTTGACTCATGGTCTTTTATCTTGGCCAGAAGCTGCTCGCCGTTCTGTTTTAATTCGGCGATCGTTTTCTCCTTTTCCTGGACAAAGGCGGTAAGCTGCTCAAGGGAGCCGGTAAATTTCTGGCTGTTTTCCTGAAGGGAAGTTTTTTCCGATTGCAAAGAGGCGATCCTGGATTCATTCTCCTTGATCTGGGCGGCGAGCGATTCGCGCTGCTGATTTAATCCTGCGATGACTTTCTCCTTCTCCTGCAGCGTGGCTTTAAGCTGCTGGTTCTTATTTTGCAGGTCCTGCTCTCCGGATTTAAGGGCGGCCAGTTCTTTCTGCAGGGCGGACCTTTCATTCTCCGCCCGCGCCAGCTTTGACTCGTAATCTTTTATCCGGGGGAAAAACAGGTCGTCGGCCTGCTTTAATTCGGCTACCGCTTTGTCTTTCTGCCGGTTTAATTCCGCGATGGCCTTATCCTTGTCCTGAATAGCGGCGTTAAGCTGTTCAACGGATGCGCTAAGCTGCCGGCCCTGATTTTGGAGGCCCTGTTTCTCATTCTCGAGTTGCGCGATCTTCGTTTCAAGCTCTTTTTTCGATTGACCGCTTGACTGCTGGTCTGTCCTCAATTGCGATATAACTTTTTCTTTTTCGCCCATTGAGGCTTTAAGGGCGTCATTCTCGTTTTCCCACGCCTGCCTTTCAACGCGAAAAGCGTTCTGTAAGGCCAGCCTTTCCGTCTCGGATTCCCGGAATTTTGATTCACAGTCTTGCGCCTGTTTGGAAAGGCGGCTGGCAGTTGCATTGGATTCGGCTATTTTTTTGTCCTTCTCTGAAAGCGATTGCCTGACTGTTTCCAGCTTGTCAAATTCGTCCTTTAATCCCCTCTTTTCATTCTGCAGGCTTTTCTTTTCCGCTTCAAGCTGCTTTATTGCTTCCTGAAGCGAGAAAATCTGTTGGCGGTTCCGGTCCAAGAGGGATTGTAAAGCTTGCTTGTCATTAAGCAGTGCGTCCCTTTGCGTCGCCAGTTTGGCGTATTCGCCCGCTTTTTCTTTGATCTGGGCCGAATATTCTTCCTGCAGGCGCTGGTAAGCCTGCTTTGTGGCCGACAACTCTTCTTTTAAGGCCTTAAAATCTTCTATTACCGCGTTCAACGCTTCCTGCGGGCTCTTTTCCGCCAGAAGGCGCCGTGCGTTAAACGCCATACCTATAATAAGCAGAAGAAAGACTGTGGTCTTTTGGAAACGGGTCATTTTAATTATAAGGCCTTAAGCCCTTTGGCATAAACAGGTTATCTTTATTCTCAATAGGGCCGACCGGTTCAACCAGCGGAGCGGGCGGCATCTCTTCCTTTAACAGCGCCTCCGTGATCTCCGCGGGCGCGGCCTCTTCCTTGAAGACATCGAATTTCTTAAGCGCCTTGACTCCGAACTTTTCATTCTCATTGTCTTTTGCCGTGACCATTCTGTCTCCTTCGAAGATCACCGGAGTAAGCATGATGAGCAGCTCATTGCGGATAGATGTCTTTAAACTGCTTCTGAAAAGGTGCCCTAAAACCGGGATGCTTCTTAAAAACGGTATCCCTTCGGTGCTTTCCGTTTTCTCCAGGCCGCCTAAGCCTCCGACTAGCACGGTTGACCCGTCTTTAGCCATTACGGTAGTCTCGGCCGTGGAGGTATCGATTATGGGGATAACGTTGTTGCTTGAGCTGGTTACGTTCCCGACTATACTGGAAATTTCCGGCTTGATCTTCATTGTGACAAAACCGTCATCATTGATCATCGGGGTCACCGAGAGCTGCACCCCTGTATCCACGAAGGTCACTGCCTCCGAAACCGTAGTAGTAGTGGTGCCGGTGGTGGTAGTCGTGGTCACGAAGGCCCGCCGTTCCCCGATATGGATCTTGGCTTCCTGGTTGTTTATCGCGGATATTACCGGGCTGGAGATGATCTTCGTCTTACCCAATGTCTGCAGGTATTTTATCAAGACGTCAAAATCGCGTTTTCTGTCCATTAACCCGATATGTATCCTTTCGCCGGGAATGACCTTCGTGCTGGCGTTCAGGCTCGAGGTCGTACCGCTGAAAGGATAATTCCCTATCTTTCCGCTTGCCTTGTAAACATCCTCCCTTGTGCTGAAAACGGGGTTTGTAATCCCGGCGGTGATATTGCTGAAAGGGTACGAACCCAAATATGTCGTTCCGAAACGGTTCCCCAGGTTGAATAATCCTTCCCACTCTATGCCGCTGTCCAGCTGGTTGGATAACCTGATCTTTATGATCTTTGTTTCTATCAAAACCTCTTTTGTCTTCTTGTCCAGCCCTTTTATCAATTCTTCTATATTATCCATCCTCTCGGCAAGCGCCTGGACGATCACCTGGTTACTGCGCTCATCCGCTTTTATCGAACCGACTTTTTTCATATCCAGCTGCGTCTTTAATTGCTCCTCGATGTCTTTGGCCTTGGCGTATTTTAAAGTGAACATCCTGACCGTGCTTTCCTGTTCCAGCGACTCTAATGTTTTTTGCGCCTCTTCAAGTTTTTCAGGCGTATCCATCATCAACACCGTTCCGGATTCAGGTTCGACCAAAAGCCTGCCGATCCCGCTCTTTATGGCGTCCAGGATCGCGAAGGTCTGATCAGGCACCGCGTATTTCAGGCGGAAGATCTTTACCTGCCGGGTATCGGAAAAGTTTTTTCCGTAGAATGCCCTGTATTCCGCCTCAGGCATTACCGAGTAGATCTCTCCTCTTTTTTCGTAAGCCAGGCTGTTCGTGCGCAACATGATGTCAAAGACATCCTGTATGGGCACATCTACTACCGTAAGCGTCACACGGCCGGAGACGCTCTTTGTGGTGACGATATTCAAACCGCCTTTCATTGCCAGGAATTTAAGGGCTTCCACTACTTCGATATTACGCAGGTCCAGGGATACCCTCCCTTGGATCCCGGATGAAGACGGATCCTCCTGGCTTTCGGCTAAAGGAGCGAGGAATAACACCGCGCATAAAAATAAAAAAACGGCCTTGTTCCTCATTTTAATTCTACCTCTTCCCCTTCATAGCTCAAAACAACCTTATCCTTGAAAATGGCCTGGACTTTTATCCCGCCGATCATCTCGCCTCTCTTTATAAAGAAGGTCTTCTTCGCGGCTGCATCCTCGATCATGGCGTCCGGGTTATTCGACCAGGCTATTCCGACAAGTTTCAGGTCTTTGGTCGCCTCCAATATCCTCGCGGATGGCAGAGTTCCTGAAAAAGGAACCGCTATTTTTCCCATCTTGAAGATGTCCCTTTCCCTCGCCTTCTCCAGGTAATATGTTAGCGCCCTTTTTAAAACCGTATCTTCCTTTTCCGGCTGAACCCTCGACGCTTCGGGGACCGGACGGACATTTTCTATATTTTTCAAATTCATCACTGAAACGGGAAGGCTGATCAGGAAATATGCCGCCAGGATAAAAACTAAAAGCGCCAGGACCCTGTTCAAAAGCTTGACATCTAATTGGCGGGCCCTTCCCCTGGAGTGCTCTTTAAACCTTTTTTTAAAGAATAAAAACCTGCCTTTCCAGGCGCCGAAAGAAATAAGGCTTAGGCTCCTGTGCTTCACCGCGGCTCCCTGGAAGGATTTCTGCGGCTCGGCCCCCTCGATCAATTTCAATAATTGTTTTTCCGGAGTAAGTGGTTGTTGCGCCATGCTAATTACGCTCATCTTTGTCTAAATCCAATATCACTTCGACTTTTCCCCGCAATTCGTCGGCTTTTTTCTTATCTTCCAAACTTGCCTGCGGCCGGCTTTTAAGGTCCTTTGAGATATCCTGCAGCATCTCTTGCAGGGAACTGTTCAGAACAGCGGACTGCTTAAGCTGCTCCAGGATATTATTTTTCTGCTCAACGGCCGAATCCAGCTCTTCCCGCGCGGAAGCGGCCTCTGACTCCATGCGGATCAACCTGACGTTTTGTTCTTGTATATTTTTTTCCTTTTCCTGCAATTGAGCGAGCAGGACGCTTTTTTCGGCACTTACCCTCTGCAGGTTTTCTTTCGCCGACAATAACTCTTTTTCCTTTTCGCTCATCTCGATCTCTTTTTTAGTAAGAAGGCCGTATAACTGCGATACGGTGCCTCTTTCGGCCTCGTAAGCTTTTGAGGCCTCCTCTAGCCGTAATTTCAGCTCGCCGAGCTTTTCCTCGCTTTTTGAAGTGCCGAGCTTGCGTTCGGTAAGCTCAAATTCCGCCTGGCTCTTGGATTCCCCAAGTTTCTTTAATTCCTCCCTGATCTTTTCCTTTTCTTTTTCGCTGTCTTCCAGCGCCGCTGTAAGCTGGCCTGTCTTTTCTCTCTCGCACGCAAGCTCCTTCTCCAGCGCAACCTTATTCTCTTGAAGCCTCGTGACATCCCTTTCCAGGGAGGCCTTCGCGAGCGTTAACTCCGATAATTTATTGTCCGCTTCAGCGGACTGCTTCTGTATCTGCGCCTGAGCGGCGTTCGCGCTCAGGAGCTTCGCTTCTTTTTCGGAAAGCTGTTCTTTTAAGGACGCCAATTCTGCCTGCGCCTTTTGAGCCGCGTCTAAATCGGATTTCAAGGATGCATTGTGTTCATCAAGCTGCGACAGCCGCTCCTGCTTTGTGTTCAATAGGCTGTTCAACTGGTTGATCTTTTCCTTTAAAGATGCGTTCTCCGATTCTACGGCGCCTATATATACGTTAAGGCGGGACAAGTTTTCTTCAACGGCAGGTATGCTGCCCGATCCGGCCGGATCGGATGAGTTTTCCGTGGAAACAGGCGAAGCGGCGAAGGCCTGCGAATGGTTCCCGGCATCCGCCTGAAACGGTATTTCTCCTTTTTGTCCTGCCGCGTTATTAAGCTGCAGCAGCAGGCGGTTTCTCTCTTTGTAAAGTTCAAGCAGGGTCAAGCAAAGCAAAAGACAGATTATGGATACCGCCAGCTTCATATTGCCGGGCCCTTTTGCAGCAAAGGATCGCTCCTGTGCCATCCAGCCTGTATTTCCCGCTGGATTATTTCATTTATCATCTGAGGGTCTACAACGAATTTATTCTTCAATAACAGTTCCTTCAATGCCGTGTGGCATAACATCGTGATCCGTCTTGGATAACCGCGGGTATGCCTGTGGATCTCTTTGATCGCGTCATCGAGGAAAAGGTGTATGTTCGCCTTGTAGCCCGCCTGCCTTACCCTGAAGTCGATCATCTCTTTAGTCTCTTCGAAATCCAGCGGGTTTAATGTATATTTGAAACTGATGCGGTCGAAGAAATTCGGGATGTCCATTATCCTGGAATATAATTCCAGCTGGCCGAGCAGTACCAATTGGAGGAGCTTGAATTCATTGGTCTCATAGTTGAGCAATACGCGCAAGACTTCCAATGAAGCGGTGCTCAATTTTTGCGCCTCATCAATGATCAAAGTAATTATTTTATTTTCGCCAACGCCTTTTTGAAAAAGGAATCTTTCCAGCGCTTCTCTTAATTCCGGTATGGAAAGATTTGATGAGTTTCCCGCGGGGATATCGAAATTACGGGCCAGAGCCGAAAGCAGGAGTTCTTCTTTTTCAAAGGAAGGGTCCAGGATGATCTGGAAGACAAAGTCCGGCCTGTCTTTCAATTCGGTGATCAGCTTTCTGGAAAGGGTGGTCTTACCCGTTCCCACATCGCCAAGTATAACGGAGAGCCCCCTCTTAAGCCGCAGCTCAATTAATGTATTAGAAAGAGCCGCCTCATGCTCTTTTGACAAATAAAAGAAGTCAGGATCAGGGCTTGTGGAGAAAGGTTCCCGCTCAAATCCCAACACCTTGAAATAACTCATCTTTTATGCCTGTTAAAACAAAACTGCCTAATTTGAAACTTCAAATTAGGCAGTTCGCTCCAGAACGTCTCATCTTTTGAGTTTCTGGCCATAACATCTTAAGTCTTTATGTTTCAATAAGTTTAGACTATGCTTAAATACCGATCAATTTCTTCCGGATCAAACGCAAGGAATAGCCCTCTCCCGCCAGGTTCTTTATTTCTTTGATACGTTTATCTATGACTGCCCTGTCATAAAAGCGGACATTCCCTTTCTTGAGCATTACCGGCAAAAGGCCCAGGTCAGTGTAATGATTCACGGCCTGATAAGTTATACTGTAATTTTTAGATATTTCTTTCGCGGAGATCATCTTGTCCTGTCTTATATCTTCTGCCATGGCCGGTCTATGCCACTTATCACACTTACTGGAGTTATTGTAACTACCGTAAGTTTTGTATATACCATAGATTTGGCTTTTTGTCAATGGAAATTTCACGTAAGTTACGGGCGGAAAATTGTTTGCGGACTATCCGCGAGTCAAAAATTCAGCTTCTTTTTTAACCCGCTGTACAGGGGATGCTGGGTAACGCGCGGGGGCAGGGTAAAACCCGTTCCGGAGAATTCCCTGGAATATATCATCATTTCAATCAATGACGCTTCCTCGCTTGTCAATTCAAGCGGCTCGCGCGTGGCGGCGTTAACGGCTTTTTTACTCCTTATGTAATATAAGAAGTCGCCGAACCTGATAAAGGTATCTTCGTCCCTCTCTTCCCAGTTCTGCGGAAGGGGAATATTCTTTTTTCTTATTATTACCTGCCAGTCCTCATGCAGGATATCGAGGTAATTCCTGTAACAATTCAAAAACGCCTCGATGGCTGTTTTGGGCTTTAATTCCACCGGGTATTCCGGGTATACGGCGTAGTCGTCAAAGATAAGTATCCCCCCCTGTTTCAAAAGCGGCCAGCAGAGGGCGGCGTCCGCGAAGACGTCATGCGCATTGTGCGAGGCGTCTATGTAAATGATGTCGTAAGTGTTGAATGGCAGTTTCCTCAATTCCACTTCCGAATATCCCTGGACTATGGTGACTTTCTTCTGCGCGCCTGAAATCTTGAGGTTACGCAGGAATACTTCTTTGACCCTTGGCGGGAACACATCTAACCCGGTGGCCTTAGCGGTGTTGTGTGTCAGGATATTATCCAGCATCCATACGAAAGAGCCTCCCTCGTAGGTCCCCACTTCCAGGTATTGCACGTTGGGCTTGCCTTTGTATTCTTTCAGGATCTCGATCCACAAGTTTACGTGCCTGGAGTGGAAATTTTCCGAAAGCTCATATTTCTTAAAAGTCTCCAACTCGTCCGCCCGGGAGGTATTTATTAAAAATAATGAGATAAAGACCGCTAAAACTTTAATCTTCAAATTCATTCTTCCTCCTGCAATACACACCAATCCATCATGCCCGCCAAGGGCGATTTTGATATATTAGCACATAGAGATCGTGAACGCAAATATTATTAGCAGCTAATGTCTCTATCAAGAATTTTAGGCGCTGTTTATTATTGTATTCGCGATAAATTTATGATAAAGTATGCGGAATGAAAAATACACATGACACTGATGATAAGCTATTTGGAGCGTGGGATTCCTTCGCCATAATTATAGGTATAGTCCTGGGCGTAGGCATCTTCAGGGTTCCCGCGGAGGTCGCGCAATACCTTTCTACCCCAAAATTGATCATCCTTGCCTGGTTTATCGGAGGCGTTTTCTCCTTTTTAGGCGCCATTTGCTACGCCGAGTTATCTTCCTGCTTCCCAAAAACCGGAGGCGACTATGTTTACCTTAATAAGAGTTACGGCGGCTTAGTCAGTTTCCTGTACGGCTGGTCGAATATCCTGGTTATCAGGCCAGGCTCGATCGCGGCGGTATCTTTTATCTTTGCCGAACATCTCGCCTCCCTCTTTTCGTTGCAGGCTTACATGATAAAATGGCTGGCAGTATGCCTGGTATTGCTGCTTTCGCTTATTAACGGCGTTCGTCCTTCTCACGGAAAATACCTGCAGAGTGTCTCATCCGGGCTCAAGGCCGCGGCGCTGCTTGCCATCATTTTCTTTGGCGCGCTGTTGCCTAAAGGTGACATCGCGAATTTTCACTCTCTTAAGACATCGACCAACCCCAGCCTGCTCCTTTCTTTCGGATTAGCCCTGATCCCTATACTCTGGACTTATGGCGGATGGCAGGAGAATACTTTTCTTTCGGGAGAGACCAAAGACGCCCAAAGGACCGTTCCTAAGATCCTACTGATCTCGATCTTCTTCGTGACGCTCGCTTATATGGCCGTTAACCTGGTCTATATTTACGTTTTTCCTGTGGAAAGGATAGCCGCTTCGCCGCTGATCGCCTCGGACCTTATGCAGGTTTTATCCGGAAAATGGGCAAAGGGCATTTTGGAAACGCTGATACTTGTCTTTGCTTTCGGCGCGGTGAACGGGCTGATCATCACATCGGCGAGGATAACCTATGCTATAAGCAAAGATAATCCTATATTCGGTTATCTCAACAAGGCGGATAACCGCTTCAATGCCCCTTACAGGTCTATCCTGGTAAATGCCGCGTGGACGATAATCCTTATCGCCTGGGGAAGCTTCAATAAACTGCTGTTCTTTACCGGGACCCTGGTCTGGCTCTTCTTCGCTTTGGTAGGTATCGGGATTTTTATACTCCGGCGCAGGTTTGCCGGCATGGAAAGGCCCTACAAAATATGGGGTTATCCGGCAACTCCTCTGGTATTCACCGCTGTTTGTGTTGGGCTGGTAATAAGCACGGTTTACAGTTTTCCCGCGCAATCTATCGCGGGATTCCTGATCATGCTTTCGGGAGTGCCGGCTTATATCGTTTCAAAAAAGCTGGCTCAAAACCCTTCCAGATAAACTTATTTCTCGAAAAAATTCTTCCTGAAAAAATTAAACGCTGTTGAAAGCTTATTGGTGAGGTCCTTGAGGCTTCTTACCTTAAAGAGCTGCTTGCACAGGTAACGCGGATTAAGGTAATAGCTTAAATAAGCGTAAGAAAGGAGCTTCTCCAGCTTCTCCTTGGAGAGGTGCGGGTAGCTGATGATCGCGTTTTTCGCCGGGTCTTTCGGGACATAATCCCCGTAAAACATCCATCCCTCTTTTTTCGCGGCGTAATAAAAATCGGTCCCCGGGAAGGGATTGGCGATGCTGAAAAGCGCGTAATCCACGTTCAGCCTCCTGACTTCCGCCAAAGTTTTTCTGATGGTCCCTTCCGTCTCCATGGGTGTGGCTCCCAGAAGAACATTCAATTCTATTTCGATTTTGTATTTTTTCAGTATCCTTACCGCCCTTTTTGTATCTTCCCCGGATATATCTTTTTTTATAGCGGCGAGCACCTTTTCATCGAATGATTCGGTCCCCATGTCAACATAAGCGCATCCGGCGCTTTTCATCGCGGACGCGACTTCTTCGTTGATCTTCTCCGGCCGGCACAGGCAGGACCATTCCAGACCCAGCGGGGCGATACCCCGGCAGATCTCCAGGGTCCTTTTATCGTCCCAGAGGAACTCATCGTCGATTACGGACACCGAACGGAAGCCCCGCCTGGCTATATCGGAGAACTCCTCTATCACCCTGCGCGCCGAATGCATCCGGGGAGCAGGCTTCTTATGGAATTCTTTTTTATGTTCCAATTCCCTGGCGTACGATAGGGAATTCGGCACGCAGTACCAGCAGCGGCCAAAGCACCCCCTGCTGGTCAAACAGGCGGTATGGGGCATGCTGCGCAGCTTCGGGTTGAAATAAGGCTTGTGGTCCAGAATGGACCTGTCGGGAATGGGGACGCTGTCAAGGTCCGCGATAACGTCAGCCGCCGGATTATGCGTTATGCCGGAACTATAATGGGAAATACCGCGGATCTTATCGACGCCTGAGCCGGTCTTTAAGGCCGTAATGAGCTCTTTTATTATAAATTCCGGCTCTCCCCTGGCGCAAAAGGAGTCTTCTTTATCCAGGAATACTTCAGGGGCAAAAGTCGGCTGGGGCCCGCAGAATATGAACTTTACCCCGGGCCTTGTTTCCCTGATCATCTTCCTCGCCAGAAGATCGGTGTTTTGGCAAAGAAAGACGGTATAGAACGCGTATATGTCCGAATTATCTTTGCGGATAAAATCCCTGAGCTCCTCTTCTGTCTTCTTCTGTCCGGGGAAATCGAGGATAGAAACCTCATCGCCCGTCCTCTTCAATACTGTGGCCGCGTACAAAACAGGCAAAAGCGGCAGGAAATATATGCTGTAATTACAGCCGAAACACCTGTCCACATTCTTAGTGCCGTCCAATACCGGAGGTATCAAGAAAGTAACTTTCAATTGTTTACCTTCCTTTTATGTCCTTCATAGGAAAAAATAACTCCCTCAGGAATCCCGCGGACCAAGCCAGGGAGAAAATTATAGCCGCCAGGGGTAAATTAACCGCTGCCGCAAAAGATCTTGTGGCCGCCATAGACGCTAAAAACGCCGCGAAAGCGAGAATAAGCGCCGATAAGAGCATGGTTCCGTGTGAGCCTGATATGAAAGCATAGATTGCTGCTGCCAGAAGAAAAGGGATACACAGGCCTGATAAAATATGAAAAGGATTGAGCAGCTCCGGGCGCCTTTTCCCCGCCTGCAGCCTGCCTATCGCGAAACGGTATACCTGGCGCGAAAATTTCTTTGGGGAACTGCGGCGGTTATGCCAAAGGATCGCATCCGGAGCACTGATGAGCCGGTAACCGTTTTTTCTTACGCATGAATTCATCCAGACATCTTCCGCGGTAAGCAAGGTCTCATCCACAGGCATTACCTTATCCAACGCGTCCTTTCTGTATACGGCGTTACAGCCGGGGATATCCTTTACCTCGCAAGCCGCGTGAGAGCCTTTACGGTGGCATGTTGCCTGAAAAACATCCGCCAAAGAGAAAATAAGATCCACCGCCTTTTCAAATCCGGAAGCTGTCTCGGGCGCGAGCGTCCGGCCGCCCACTCCCCCTATTGCTTTGTCTTCCAAGTATTTTACGCTGTTTCTTATCCAGCCCCGGTCAAAAACGCAGTCGGCATCGGTAAAGGCGATGACCGAGCCTTTTGCCGCCTCAAAGCCTCTATTCCTTCCGGATACAACCACCTGCTTGTCGTTTCTTACTACCCGGGCGCCGTAGCTGAGGGCGATCTCTCTTGTTTTATCGGTTGATAACCCGTCGCAGATGATCACCTCCATCCGCTCTTTTAGATAATCCAGGTTTCTTAATGACTCAAGGCAACGGCTCAATATGCCGGCTTCGTTTTTGACCGGTATGATTATCGAAACAAACGGGTCCATCTCGAGATCGCTTCCTTTATGTTATTCTGGGCCTTTAAGGCAAGCCTTATGAATATTATTTCAAAGGGCACCGCGAAGAATTTGTGTTTAAAGCGGAATAAAACTATCGCGTAGAAGGGCAAAGCGGCGATCATTAAGACCACCCTCGCGATGAAGGGATAATTATTTATCGTCTTGTGCAGGCTCCCCGATATGAAAAACAGATAATAGGAGATGTCCCAGGTGAACCTCGCTTGTCTATCGCTGACCCAGGGGATGTGCTTTTCGTTCAGGTCGAAATGCCCCCACTCCTCGAACTTTTCGGGCTCTTTGAAACCGAGTTGTTTTGTGGCCTCGTAAAGGGGGCTCCCCGGATAAGGCGCGTAGACGAAGAAAAGGAATTCGCTGTCTTTATTCATTCGGTGGAGCCGGTAGATCAGGTCCAGAGTGCTTTCTAATTCCTGGTCAACGGTAAACGTTTTCTCCGGGCACGGGGTCCCGATAAAAAGGGAAAATTGGATCCTTACTCCGTGATCTTTGGCGATACGGGTAAAATTAAGGGTGTCCCGCGTATCCGCCTCTTTTTTTATCACCTTTAAGCATTCTTCCAGCCCTGACTCGGCTCCGGTGAGTATATATTGCAGGCCGCTTTCCCGCATGAGGCGCCAGGTCTGCGGTTTATAGCGGCTAAGCGTATCCGTCCTGCCGTTGACCTGCCCCCAGGCGATACCCAGGCCTTTTATCCCCTCGCAGATATCGCTTACGCGCTTCTCATTAACAAAAAAGTTACTGTCCGAAAGAATGACCGAATCTACGTTGTATTTATCGACTAAATTACGTATATCCTCCACAACACGGTCCGCTGTCAATCCGCTCCATCTCCGGTGGAATACGCTCTCTTCCGCGCAAAATCCGCAGTGGAAGGGGCAACCCATGCTGGTTATATAGCCGATGGTGCGTTTGCCCATCCTCGTCCTGGCGATATGCTCTTCCATTTTCAATAAATGGTAAGGCAGAGGCGGGAAATTATTCACGTCCTCAAACGGCCTTTCCGGGTTGGAAATTATCCTCCCGCCTGGGTCCTTGTAAGTTATCCCCTGTACCCCGGATAATCCCTCTTGCGCTTCGATGGCCTTGACTAGTTCAGTAAAGGTCCTTTCTCCCTGCCCTCTGACGACGATATCCACAAATTCATTTTCTATGGTCTGTTCGGGGAGCAGGGTCGGATGCCTTCCCCCCCACACTATCGGAATTCCCGGATACTTTTGCCTGATCTTTCGGGCGAAGTTAAGGCCGTCGAGTATCTGGTATCCTGTCATGCAGGTTATACCGGCGCAAAGGGCTCCCTCGGCATCAGCGATATCCCAGCTCCTGTAATCAAGGATCTTTATTTCGTAGCCTTCCTTATCCAGGATCGAAGACACAGCCAATAAGGGCAATGGAGGATTACCCTTACGCCAATAAATTAAATCAGCCTGAGGGTTATAAAGAATGATCCGTTTCATTTAGCTTTTACATAAAATACTTCGAAGGCAAGCGTAGGAAGATAATACGCGATGACCTGCGTGATTTCAGAGATTATAAGCCATACCGGCCTTGGCCAAAACCGCACCGTAGAGAGGATCGATGCCTCGCGATGCTCTTTGTCCTGGAGGTGGACGTCTTTCCTGAACGCCTTGAACCCGTTCATGCCGTAAGGTTTAAATCCCAA
>JAQUPI010000024.1 GCA_028716705.1 Candidatus Omnitrophota bacterium
GGGAGGCGCCCTTGCCTTCGTTCACGGCGTTGCGCAGCACGACGGCCCCGTTTTCCCTGGCGATACCGGCGGTATCATCGGCGGAACCGTCATCGATGACTACGGCTTCCAATCCCTGCTGCCGCACGCGGCTGACTATATTGCCGATGGCTTTGGCTTCGTTATATGTGGGTATGATGACGCAGGTTTTCATCGATACTATCTTAGCCTAGTGTTGGGACAGTCTTCTGTGTGTTACGGTAAAACTGGAGTGGAAGGCTGTCCTTGATCGTTTAGCTAGCCTAGTGTTGGGACAGTCTTCTGTGTGTTACGGTAAAACTGGAGTGGAAGGCTGTCCCTGATCGTTTAGCTAGCCTAGTGTTGGGACAGTCTTCTGTGTGTTACGGTAAAACTGGAGTGGAAGGCTGTCCCTTCTTTACAGTATAACTTGGAACGACGGAGCTATTTTTTCCAGAAGCGTCGGAACATGTACCACTGATCCGGGTATTTCCTTATGTAGTCCTCGAAGACGTCCCTATAGGCCGCTGTCAGGTTGAGCATGTCTTTTTCCTTGTCTCCGGACGGCGTGAAAAAGATGGGCTTTTCCATCCTCAGGGTAAAGGTATCGTCGCTGTTCCTCAGCATGAAACCGGGTATGATGGTCGCGCCTGTCTTCAGGGCAAGCGCGGCCGGCCCAAGCGGGAAAGTCGCGGGTTTGCCGAAAAATTCCATGGTCAGCCCGCTTTCGCTGAAATCCCTGTCGCCAACAAGGGCAAGGACATTGTTGGCTTTTAACACCTCCAATGACTGCCTGACCGCCCTGCCTACGGGAATGACCTTGACACCTTTCATCTGCCTTTGGGCATTAAAGAAGTTGTCCACTTTCTTGGATTTATGCGGGAGGGCGACCGCCCAGAAAGGATACCCAAGCAGGGATATGACCACGCCTCCCAGTTCCCAGTTCCCAAGGTGCGCCGTGACGGTGATCGCCCCTTTTCCGCGGGCGAGGACCTCGTCGATATATTCCATATTTTCCAGTTTTATATTCTTCTTTATGTATTCGTTATCCAGCTTGGAAAAACGGAAGAAATCCACCAGGTATTTCGCGAAGTTGCGGAACATGGTTATCCTTATCCTCCGGATCTCCCTTCCGGTTTTTTCGGGGAATAAGGCCTTAAGGTTTTCTCCGGTTGTCCGGCGGTCCTTGAAGGAGAATAAATAATGGATGTCGGAGACGAAAACCGCGGTTTTATAAGCTTTTTTTATCGGCGAATGCAGGGCGATGAACTGGCCGATCCGGTAGAGGGTGTAATTTACCATTTTATAAATTCATCAAGAAACGCGCTATGTCCATGCTCGCGTTTGGCTTACTGATGCGGCCGGCCGATTCGGATAAGCGGCTTAATTTTTTCCTGTCAGACAGCAGCTCCTCGACTACCAGGTTTATGTCTTTGGGGGCAGCCACTTTTATGGCCGCCTTATTCCCGGTCAGGTAGACCGTATTGCTTTCTTCCTGCCCCGGTATGGGCTTGATGATGAGTATCGGTAATTTTTTGGCCAGGGCCTCGGAGGTGGTTACGCCCCCGGGCTTGGTGACGACCGCGCAGGAAACGCTCATAAGCTCGTTAATGTTACTTACGTAACCGAAGAGATGGATCTTTTTCTTATATTTTTTTATCTTCCTCTTCAGGCTCCTGTAAAGTTTTTTATTGCTTCCGGTGACGATGAGCTGCTGGAAATCGCGCTTTACCTTTTCCAGGGATTTTACGATGGCCTTTATGGGGCCTAACCCCTGGCCGCCTCCCATGATCAGCAAGGCCGGGACCGACGGGTCGAGGCCAAGCTTGCGCATGACTTCCGCCCTGGAGACAGGTTCGTTGAACTTGGGGTCAAAAGGTATGCCCAGCGGCTTTATTTTACCCGCTGGTATCCCTTTTTTTTCCAGGCGCGCGGATACTTCGTCCGAAGGGGTAATGTAATAATCCACGTTATCGTACACCCAGTAAGAATGCGGTATGTAGTCGGTAAGGACCGCCACCAGGGGCAGGTCAGAGCCGTATGTCTTTTTATAATCCGAGACCATCCCGCAAGGGAACGCCTGGGAACAGATGACGGCGTCGGGCTTGAATTTATCGAAGAGGACTTTCAGTTTCGGGGAGTTGAATTTGTGTATGGTCTGCTTGATATTCTCCAGTTTTTTTGCCACCGAAGGGTTATCGTAAAGATAATCCCAGATTTGCGGCGTCCTCTTGATGACCGCCATGTAAAGCCGGTTAATGATCTTCTCCGATATGGGATTGGTGTAATTAAAGGCGTTTATGTTCAAGGTATGGATCTTCGGATAGAGGATCTTAAGCGCTTTTTCGACGGCGATCGTGGCGCAGTGGTGGCCGGAGACCTCCGATATGTACATCAGGATTACGCGTTTTTGTTTGTCGGGCATGGTCAAAAAATCATTATATCACAAAGGAAACGGCTAATCAATTATCGCCAGGGTTTCGCCGATGTTCACCGTGCTTCCTTCTTCGAAGAAGACTTCGGTAAGGGTGCCTGCGCACGGGCTGGGGAGATTGAAGGTCGCTTTGTCGGTGGTCAACTCCACCAAGTCGTCCTTTTCGTTCACCTTCTCGCCTTTCTGAAAGAACCAGTAGGATACCGTTGCCGATTCGATCCCTTCGCCTAATTCCGGAAGAACTACTTTCATGCTTGCCTCCTCATCGGGGCCCTCTCCAGGGGCCTCCCCAGAATTCGCGGCATTTTTCCTTAAAGGCCGCGTTAACCTTGTCTATATCGAGCTCGTTCTTTAATTGCGTCTCCAGAGAGGTCATTTGGATATCCATTCCGCAGGGGCGGATGAGCGAGAAATTATCCAGGTCCGTTTTCTTTATGTTCAGGCTCATCCCGTGGAAGGTGATCCAGTTCCTGACGGCTATCCCGACCGAGGCGATCTTGCGGTTATCCACCCAAACCCCTGTGAGCCCTTCGCGCCTGTCCGCCTTGATACCGAAGCCCCGGAAGAAATCCATGGCCAGGCCTTCCAGGCTCCTTAAGAAGAAATGGATATCCTTCTTTATGTAATTCAGGTTAAATACGGGGTAAGCGGTGATCTGGCCGGGGCCATGATAGGTAACGTCCCCCCCGCGCTCTATTTCATATACACTGATACGTTTTTTACGCAGTTCTTTCCGGGGAACCTTGATATTTTTGTTTACATTGCGCCTGCCTACAGTGATCACCGGATCATGCCGGCATAAGACCAGGACATGGCGGAAAAGATCGCTTTGCACTATCCGGAAGATGTCTTTTTGGAACCGCCAGGCCTTCCCGAAGCCTACCTGCCCAAGATCAAATATCTCAAATTCCATAATGTCAGCTTTCTTGTTTATTCAGAACCGAACTTACGCATTCCGAAAGCGTGGGATGGGCTAATACCGCGCGGCGCAGCTGGGAAACTTTCAGGCGCGATTGGACAGCGACGGTAAAAATCCCTATCAATTCGGTCGCGCGCGGGCCGATTATGGACGCGCCGGCTATTTCGTCGCTCTTTTTATCCCGGATGACCTTAATGAAACCTTCCGTTTCATCCATGATGCGCGCCATCCCCGAACCGAGGAAATCGAATTTCAGGGTTTCTACATCCGCGAGTTTAAGCCTGGCTTCCTCCTCGCTTAAGCCAACGCTGGCGATCTCGGGGTCGGTAAAGACGCAGCTTGGTATATTCGCGTCTAAGGAACCTGACGGGTTGGAAGGATCCAGGATGTTCCCGGCGGCTATCTCTCCCTGGTGGGCCGCTAAATGCGCCAGCATGACCCGGCTGGCGCAGTCTCCGGCGGCGTATATGCCGGGAATATTTGTCTTGCGGTACCGGTCTGTAATTATCAAACCTTTTTCGCGTTTAACACCCAGGTCGTCGAGCCCCAGGCCGTCTGTTACGGGAGAACGGCCGACACTGACCAGCACCAGGCCGAATTGGGAGGTATCCAGGCTTTTGGCGTCCGTATTCAGGGATATCTTAATTCCTTTTTTTCTTAAAGAGCTTTCCAATTTCTTTGCCGTTTCTTTATCCGCGCCGGGCAATAATTGCGGGGTCAATTCGGCTATGGTGACCGGGCAGCCGAAGGCGGAAAACAAACTCGCGAATTCGCATCCGATCACTCCCCCTCCCACGATCAAAAGCGAGGACGGCAGGGCGCTTAATTCAAGGATATCGTCGCTGGAAATTATCCTTTTTCCGTCAAAACCCAAACCGGGCAGGACGAAAGGCCTTGAGCCGGTGGCGATGATGACGGAGGCGGCGGTTATCTTTTTCGCGCCGGCCTGGATAGCGTTACCGGGAAGGAGCCGCGCTTCTTCACGGATGAGATCGATCCCTTTAAGCAAAAACTCCATCCCCTGGCGCAGCTGCAGGATGATCTTATTTTTTCTCTCCTGGATAGCCGCGAAATCTATGGAGGCGGCAGGCGCTTCTATGCCGAAAGTCTTTGATTTCTTAGTCAGGCTGAAAAGCTTGGAGGATTGAAGGAGGGTTTTTGTGGGGATGCAGCCGCGGTTAAGGCAAGTCCCCCCTATCTGGCCTTTGTCGATAAGGGCGACTTTCAGGCCGCCGGATCTTGCTTTTAGCGCGGCGTTAAACCCCGCCCAGCCCGCGCCGATAACCGCCAGGTCATAGTTCATGATTCAATTTGACCAGCTCTAGGTTCTTACGGATGCTTTCCGCGGAATCGCTAAAGTGAGTTTTTTCTTCTTTGTTCAGCTCCAGCTCGATGATTTTTTCGATGCCGTTTTTTCCTATGCGGCAGGGGACGCCGATGCAGGCGTCTTTGACCCCGTATTCGCCTTTTAGATACGCGGATACGCCGATCACGCGCTTTTCGTCTTTTACGATAGAACGGACAATAGCGGCGATCGCCTGGGAGGGCGCGAAATACGCGCTGCCGGAGCCTAATAAGGAGACGATCTCCTTGCCGCGTTCAAATGACCTCTGGACCAGGGCCCGCGCCTTATCCTCTTCGAGCACCTCATTCAGGGGGATGCCTTTGATAGTGGTAAACCTGGGCAAGGGCAGCATCCCTTCCCCATGGCTGCCGATCACGCAGGCATCTATATCGGTAAAAGGTATGTTCAGTTCCCGGGCGATGAGATTGGCGAACCTGGCGGAATCAAGGCTGACTCCCATGCCGAAGACCCTCTCCGGTTGAAAACCGGTAACACGCAGGGCAAGGTACGCCATAATATCGAGGGGATTGGTGACCACGATCAGGATAGAGCCGGGGGATATTTTTTTTATCTCGAGGCAGACCTCTTTTAATATCCGGGCGTTTTTATTAAGCAGGTCTTCACGGGTCATGCCGGGTTTACGGGCCAAGCCCGCGGTCATGATGATGATATCGGAATCTTTTACGCTCTTGATATCCTCGCTGCCCAGTATCCGGCAGTCGAATTTTAGGACAGCTCCGGCGTCTTGCATGTCAAAGGCCTTGCCCTGCGCCACGCCTTTGACGATATCGACTAAGACTATCTCCCCGAAACCGGCTTCGGCCAGGCGCATGGCGGTCAGCCCGCCGACATTCCCCGCACCAATGATTGAGATTTTCATATTTTCAATATTTGGAGTCCTCGGAAAATGAGCTTTTGTAACTCTTTGATTAACAATAAATTATAAGCTGAGGGAGCGTCCCTGTTTTACTGTTTTATAAATTTGCGATGATGGCGTCGGCCATCTCTTGGGTGCCCACCGCTGTCGGGTCATCACGGCGCATTTTCAGGTCGTAAGTCACGGATTTGCCTTCGGCGAGCACTTTTTTCAGCGCGTTTTCCAGGCGGTCAGCGGCTTTTCCCTCGTTGATGTGCCTGAGCATTAAAACTCCGGAAAGGATCATGGCCGTAGGGTTGACTTTGTTCATGCCCTTATATTTCGGGGCCGAACCGTGGACAGCTTCGAATACCGCCATATCTTCTCCGATATTGGCTCCCGGAGCGATCCCCAGCCCGCCGATGAGCCCGGCGCAAAGGTCTGAAAGTATATCGCCGTAAAGGTTGGGCAATACGAGCACGTCGTAATCTTTCGGTTTCTGGACCAGCTGCATGGACATATTATCCACTATCGCCTCTTCGAAAATTATCCTGTCGGCGTAATCTTTGGCGACCTCGCGGGCGGCCTTCAGGAAGATCCCGTCGGAAAATTTCATTATGTTCGCCTTGTGCACCGCGGTGACTTTCCTTCGGTTGTTCTTCAGGGCGTATTCAAAGGCAAAACGCGCGATCCTTTCGGAGGCGAATTTGGAGATGGGCTTGATGGAGATGCCGGAATCGGGGCGGATCTTTTTATGGGTGTATTTTTCGATGCTGGCGATAAGCTCGGCGGTCTCCGGCTTACCCTCCTCGAATTCTATGCCCGCGTACAGGTCTTCGCTATTCTCCCTGATGATGACCAGATCGATATCTTTATAAGGGCTTCTTACTCCTATGTAGGACTTGGCCGGCCTCACGCAGGCGAAAAGCCCCAGCGCGTGCCTGATGGCCACGTTCACGGAACGGAAACCCGTGCCTATCGGCGTGATTATCGGGCCTTTTAAGGCGACCTTATTCTTTTTGATCGAATCCAGGACATTCTGGGGAAGTATTTCCCCGTAATCTTCTATCGCGTCCTGGCCCGCGGCAACTACTTCCCAGGCGATATTCACCCCCGCGGCTTCGACGCATCTTCTTGCCGCCCGGGCTACTTCCGGGCCGATCCCGTCTCCGGGTATCAAGGTGATCTTATGTTCCATATTAAATATCAGGCAGCTTTTTGTGCCTTCTGTAATAATTCACCAGCCCGCCTTCCGCCAACAGCTCCTGCATGAATTTGGGCAAGGGCTTGGTATTTAATTGGATGTTCCTGGTAACATCCTTAACCGATCCTTTATTCATATCAATGACGAGGCCGTCATCTTCGCCGATATTTTGCGTATCGGCTTCTATCAGGGGAAGGCCGATGTTAAAACCGTTGCGGTAAAATATGCGCGCGAAGGACTTCGCTATAACCGCGACTATACCGCACTCTTTTATGACCAGCGGCGCCTGTTCGCGCGAAGACCCCATCCCGAAGTTCTCTCCGGCGACAATTATGGACTTGCCGGGGACCACCTTCGAGGGAAAAGACGGGTCGACATCTTCCATGATGTGCTTGGCGAGCTCCTTCATGTCGGTAATGGCGAATTTATACCTTCCGGAGATGATAAAATCCGTGTTGATATTGTCCCCTAATTTTATACTCGCGCCTTCGATCGTCATAGCTGCTTGAATTCCTCGGGATTCTTGACCCTGGACATGGCCACGTCCAGCGAGATCATGCCTTTCAGATACAGTTCTTTGAGCGATTTATCCATGGTTTTCATCCCGTACTGGCTGCCTGTCTGCATGAGCGTGGGTATCTGCTCGATCTCCTGTTCGCGGATAAGATTTCGGATGCCGGCAGTGCCTACCATTACTTCTGTGGACAAGACCCGCCCGACACCTGAAGCCATAGGAAGCAATATTTGCGAAATTACGCCCTGAAGGCAGTTCGCCAATTGCAGCCTGACCTGCTGCTGCTGGTAAGGCGGGAAGACGTCGATGATCCTTTCCACGGTTTGCGGCGCGTCCGGGGTGTGCAGTGTCGCCAGGACCAAATGCCCGGTTTCCGCGGCGGTAAGCGCGGTGGAAATAGTCTCAAGGTCTCTCATCTCTCCGACGACGATGACATTGGGGTCCTGCCTGAGGCAGTGCCTTAAGGATTCGGCGAAGGAGTGGGTGTCGGTATAAACTTCTCTTTGCTTGACCACGCTCTTTTTGTTTTCGTGGATGAATTCTATCGGGTCTTCGATGCAGATGATAAGGCATTCTTTCTCGTTGTTTATCAGGTCGATCACCGCGGCAAGGGTAGTGGTTTTGCCCATGCCTGTCGGGCCGGTTACCAGCACCAAACCGTTGGGCTTGCGGGCGAAATCCAGGATTATCGGCGGGAGCCCCAATTGTTCGATATTGGGTATCTGCAAAGGCACCCTTCTGAAAGCCGCCTCCACCGAGCCTTTCTGGATATGGACATTGACCCGGAAACGGTCCATCCCCGGAAGGGCGACGGAAAAATCAAGCTCGAGGTCCTTTTCCAGCATCTCTTTCTGGTTGTTGGTAAGGATGCTGTATATCATCTTCTTTAAATCTTCTTTGTTCAGGACCGGGTTGGTAGTCCTGGTCAATCTTCCGTCGATGCGCAATATGGGCGGTTCCCTTTCGGTAAGATGCAGGTCGGAAGCTTTTTTCTGTATGCTTAATACGAGCAGATCGCGTATTTCCATATATTTATCCTTTCTGTATGAACTGTTTGGGACAGTCCCGCTGTGGGCTACAGTAAAGCTGCCGAGGGGGACAGTCCCTATAGAAATTCTCTCGGGTCAGCGATATGGCCTTTTACCGCCGAGGCAGCCACTGTCGCGGGCGAACCCAGGTAAATAAAAGCGTTGGGATTGCCCATCCTGCCTTTGAAGTTCCTGTTGGCGGTGGATATGACAACTTCTCCGTCGGCGGGTATGCCGTTGTGCGTGCCCACGCAGGGGCCGCACCCCGGCGGGAGCAAAACAGCGCCCGCTTTTACGAATATATCGATAAGGCCTGATCTTAAAGCTTCCAAAAATATGGGGCGTGAAGCGGGGGAAACGATCATCTTGACCCCCGGAGCCGCTTTCCTGGACCTGAGGATCGACGCGGCGGCTTTAAGGTCCTGAAGCCTCGCGTTCGTGCATGTTCCCAGATACGCTTCGTTTATTTTTATCTTCTTTAAATCCTTCGCCGGGACAGCGCTGTCTACGCTGTGCGGCCGGGAAACTAACGGGGTCAGCTTTGAGACGTCGTACTCCTGGACTTCGGCGTATCGCGCGTTTTTATCCGGCCCGACGGTCTTTATCTTCCTTTTCACGGAAAGCCTGGGCCTGAGCCAGGCGGAAGTTTTCTCATCCTGAGGCATGAAAGCGCACTTCGCGCCCATCTCGACCGCCATATTACAGATAGTAAAACGGCCGTCCATATCCAGATGGCTGACGGCGCTTCCTGAAAATTCAACCGCTTTATAAGTGGCGCCGTTAGCGGTGATGGAGGTGATTATATGCAGGATGATGTCTTTGGCAAAAACGCCCTTGGGGATCCTTCCCTTTACTATCATTTTAATGGTTTCCGGGACTTTAAACCAGTTTTTTCCCGTGGCGACCGCTATTGCCAGGTCGGTTGAGCCCACGCCCGTCGAAAAGGCGCCGAGTGCCCCGTACGTTGAGGTGTGCGAGTCGGCGCCGAGGACCAGGTCTCCCGGCAGGATACGGCCGGATTCGGGTATTACCTGGTGGCATACGCCGCAGCCGATATCATACAGCGCGGTGTTATAGCTATCCGCGAAATCCCGCATCTTTTTATGCACCCTGGAAACGCCTTCACTCGGGGACGGCGCGCTGTGGTCGATGACCATGCAAAATTTTGTTTTTGGCGTGTCCGAACCCAATTCCCTCAACCTGTCTATGACAATGGATGACGTCCCGTCTTGACTGAAGGTGAAATCGACGTCGCATATGGCGAAGTCCCCCGCGCTTAATTTTTTACCTGCGTGGGCGCTTAATATCTTTTCGGCGATGGTCATGGCGCTCATAATTTACCCATCCACTCTTCTATGCGGTCCAAACCTTTTTGTATCTGGTCCATGGAAGTCGCGAAGCTCATGCGCACATAATCGTCCCTTCCGAAAGCGGCTCCGGGAATAAGGCTGACGAATTTTTCCTCAAGGAGCCTGCTGGCTACCGTCAGGGAATCGAGCTTGAGCTTGGAGATGTCGATGAAAATATAGAAAGCCCCGCCCGGCTTGATAAAACCGATATTTTTTATTTTGCTTAGTCTTTCCAGGGCGAAGTCCCTTCTTCTCTGGAATTCCGCGTTCATCAGGCGGGAAAATTCATCCGGCGCGTTCAGCGCGGCCAGCGCCGCTTTTTGCGAAATGGAAACCGGATTGGAGGTAGAATGGTCCTGCACCCGGGATATGGCCTCGGCCAGGTCTTCGGGCGCGGCCAGATACCCGATACGCCATCCTGTCATGGAGTGGCTTTTGGATAACCCGTTGACGGTGATCGTCAGATTGTAGATGTCTTTGCTTAAAGAGGCGATGGAAGAGTGTTTGACGTTATCGTAGATAAGTTTTTCATAGATCTCGTCGCTGATGACAAAGACCTTTTTGTGCGCGCAGATCTCGGCGATCTGCTTCAATTCATACTCCGCGTAAACGCTTCCCGTGGGGTTTGAGGGGCTGTTTAAGATAAACGCCTTTGTCCGCGGGCCGATGCGTTTTTCCAGATCCCGGGGATCTATCTTGAAATCGTTTTTGGGCAGGGTTTCCATGAAAACGGGCTTGCCTTCGCAAAGATGCACCATTTCAGGATAGCTTACCCAGTACGGAGAGGGGATCAGGACCTCGTCCGTTTTATTTATCAAGGCGAAAAGCGCGTTGAAGATGCTGTGCTTAGCGCCGTTGGAGACTACTATCTGGGTTGATTCGTATTCGAGGGAGTTGTCTTTGCGGAATTTATCGCAAATGGCCTTTTTTAATTCCGGGATGCCGGTGGTGGGAGTATACTTGGTGAAGCCGTCTTTTATCGCCGAGTAAGCCGCGTCCTTTACAAAATCCGGCGTATCAAAGTCAGGTTCTCCGGCGGCGAAGTTAACGATATCGCGGCCTTCTGATTTTAATTTCTTGGCTTTTGCGGTTATGGCTAGGGTAGAGGAAGGATTGACCTTTTCGAGGCGTTTGGCTAACCTTATATTTATCCGCATAGGAACAGAACTTAACTAAATTACAGAGAGTCCCGTTCTCTCTTGAATATTCCTCGCAAGCCTCCTAAAAATTTCTTGGTGGGTTTTTGGATAATAGGCGGTTTTTCTTTTTCAGGAGTTTCGGCCTTAGGCTTCTTCTCTTCCGTCACGGGCTGCTCTTTTGCGGGAATTTCTTCTTTCGCGCCCGGTTTTATTTCCCCGGCCTTTTTCCGGACCCTGTGTTTCTTCGCTTCCTCTTTGATCTCAGTCAAAGAAAGGACGGCCATTTCCGCTGAATCCCCGCGCCTTTTGCCAAGCCCGAGGATGCGCGTGTAACCGCCGGTCCTTTTGGTGAAACGCGCGGCGATGTCCTTAAAAAGCGCGCTGACCAGTTGATGGTCGCCCAGGATCTTATAGGCCTGCCTTCTGGCGAAGAGCGTATCTTTTTTACCCAGTGATATGAGTTTTTCCGCCAAGGGCCTGGCGGCCTTTGCCCTGGCTAGGGTGGTTGTGATCTTTTGATGTATAAACAGCGCCCTGACCAGGCTTGCCACTGTCGCCTTGCGCCAGCTTGTGAAACGATTCAATTGCAGTCTTGCTTTGGAGTGTCTCATAGTTTTAGTTTACGCCTTTTTTAGTTTCTTTGGGTCAATCTGCATGCCTAATGTAAGCCCCATCCCCGCCAAAAGCTCCTTGATCTCGACGAGCGATTTCTTGCCGAAATTCTTGAAGCCGAGCATCTCGTCTTCGGACCTTTTGACCAGGTCGGCGATGACCTTGATGTTCGCTTCGCGAAGGCAGTTGGAGCTCCTTACGGACAATTCCAGCTCGGAAATAGGCAGCCTTAGTTTTTCATAAAGCGCGGTTTCTTCCTTGGTCATCTCGGGCTCTTCTTCTATGTCTTCCGGAAGCTGCCCGAAATTAACGAAGATATCCAGATGCCTCTGCAGTATATTGGAAGCGTACAAGAGGGCGTCCTTCGGGCTTATGGCGCCGTTGGTGAATATTTCCAGGATGAGCTTGTCATAATCCGTCCTTTGGCCCACGCGGGTATTCTCGACGAAGAAGTTCACCTTCTTTATCGGGGTGAATATGGAATCGACGGGGATCGTGCCTATGGGCAATCCTTCCTTCTTGTTCATCTCTGAGGGCATGTATCCTCTTCCCCTGGCTACTTCCAATTCCGCGCTGAACTTGATATCCTTGGTGAGGGTAGCGATGTGCAGTTCGGGATTGATGATCTCTATCGTCTCATCAACATCGATATCCCCGGCCTTTATTTCCCCCTTGCCGTTCTTTTTGATATAGATGGTCTTCGGGATCTTCGAGCGGGAATTCAGGACGAGGTTCTTTATGTTTAAGATAATTTCGGGTACGTCTTCCAGCACTCCGGCCAGGGTTGAAAACTCATGCTGGGCCCCCTGTATCTTAATCGAGGTAACCGCGCTTCCCTCGATGGAAGAAAGCAGCACTCTCCTGAGAGAATTTCCCAGGGTTACGCCGTATCCCCTTTCGAAAGGCGCCGCCGAAAATTTCCCGTAGTTGTTGGTGTATGTCGATTCATCGCACTCAAGCTTTTTTGGCAGCTGAAAATCTCTCCATTTTATTCCCATCTATTCCTCCTGTATGGGGGCGCTTCTATTCTTACCAAAAAAAATAGAACCGTCCCCCTCTTTTTATGCCTTTTTACTTCGAATACAATTCTACGATCAACTGCTCCTGGATCGGCTGGCCGATGTCTTCTTTTTCCGGCAGCCGCACGACCCTGGCCTTTAATTCCTGGACGTTGAATTCCAGCCAGGAAGGGACTGACCTGTCCCTGGAAAGCTCCAGGTTTTCCCTGAGTTTCTTTTCAGGCTTTTCCTTCGGCTTGAGCTGGATCACGTCGTTAGTTTTCACCGAATAAGACGGGATATTGACACGCCTTGAATTCACGTATACAAAATTGTGGCGTACGATCTGCCGGCTCTGCGCCCGGGAAACTCCCACCCCGAGCCTGTATAAGACGTTATCGAGGCGGCGTTCCAGTAATTGCAGCAACACCTTGCCGGTGACGCCTTTGGTTTTGGAGGCGATCTTGAAATAGCGGCGGAATTGCTTTTCCAGCACCCCGTATATCCATTTCGCTTTCTGCTTTTCTTTCAGCTGCAAGCCGTAGTTGGAAAGCTTCGTCCTCCTGCCCTGCCCGTGCTGGCCCGGGGCGTAGGCCCTCCTCGCTATTGCGCATTTGGGCGTATTGCACCTGGTGCCTTTTAAGAATAATTTTTCTCCCCTGCGCCTGCAGAGCCTGCAGACTGGGTCAGTGTACCTGGCCATTTATTTATACTCTCCTTCTTTTTTTAGCGCGGCATCCGTTGTGCGGGATAGGCGTTACGTCTTTGATGGTGGTTACGGTTAGCCCTGACGCCTGCAAGGCCCTGATCGCGGATTCTCTTCCGGAACCCGGCCCTTTGACGCGGACTTCGATATCCTTAATGCCTATTTCTTTGGCTTTCCTGGCGGCATCGGTGGCGGCGATCTGCGCGGCGAAAGGCGTGGATTTCTTGGAGCCGCTGTATCCTACTATACCGGGCGCCGACCATACCAGGGCGTTGCCCTGCTTGTCGGTGATGGTGATTATGGTATTATTGAAGCTGGCTTGTATGTGCGCGATGCCGCTGGTAATGCCTTTTGCTAGTTTTTTCTTTTTCGCTTTTTCTTTTATTGCCATATCGATCGCTCCCTTGGCTGAAAATTATTTCGCTGGTTTTGCCGCTGCCGGCGCCGCTCTTGTTGTTTCGGGCTTTCTTACGACCGCGAGGCCGCCTTTTTTAGGGCCCTTGCGCGTCCTGGCGTTCGTGCGCGTGCGCTGGCCCCTTACGGGAAGCCCCTTTTTGTGCCGCATGCCCCGCCATGATCCTATTTCCATCAACCTCTTGATATTCTGGGAGATCTCCCTGCGCAGGTCGCCTTCGACCTTAACGGCGCTCTTTTGTAACGTGTTCGTGATGAGGGAAACTTCCTCTTCGGTAAGGTCTTTGGCCCGTTTATCCGGGCTTATCCCGGTCTCTTTCAGGATCACGTTGGAATACTTCCTGCCGACGCCAAACAGGTAAGTCAAGGCGATCTCGATCCGTTTTTCTTTTGGAATATCAACACCGAGGATTCTTGGCACTTAAGCCCTCCCTTTGTTTATCCTTGATTAGGGGCCTGTCCTATTTATTTACCCCTGTCTTTGTTTATGCTTGGGTTTGACGCAAATGACCCGGACGATGCCGCCCCTTTTGATGATCTTGCACCTGTCGCAGATCTTTCTTACTGAAGCTTTTACTTTCATTACTTCACCCTGAATGTGATTCTCCCGCGGGTTAGGTCGTAGGGAGAAAGCTCTAATTTAACTTTGTCGCCCGGAAGTATCCTGATGAAATTCATGCGCATTTTTCCGGAAACGTGCGCGAGTACCCGGTGGCCGTTCTCCAGTTCCACCCTGAACATCGCGTTCGGCAGCGCCTCGATAACCTTGCCTTCGGTTTCGATCAATTCTTCTTTGGCCATATCTTTAGTAACGAGTAAATCAGTAACAAGTAACTAGTAATCTTTTTACTAAATCTAAATTTTCTATAACTACAAAAGAGTTATTATTTATTACTAGTTACTGGTAACAAAATTTAATTCGTCAGAACCCGCGGGCCTTTTTCCGTGATCGCGACCGTATGCTCGAAATGGGCGGAAGCGAACCCGTCTTTAGTGACGGCTGTCCATCCGTTGTCAAGGAATTTACAATCCCCGGTTCCTATGTTCACCATCGGCTCTATGGCGAAGACCATACCTTCTTTTAAAAGCTCGCCCTCGTGCGGGGCGCCGAAATTAGGTATCTGCGGTTCTTCATGGAGCGAAAAACCTACCCCGTGGCCCACGAACTGCCTTACCACTGAATAGCCCCTGTCTTCCACATACGACTGAATGGCGTACGAAATATCCGAAAGATGATTGTTCGGCCGCGCCTGCTTGATGCCTTCGGACAGTGAATTTTCGGTTACTTTCATCAATTCCTTCAATTTGGGATGCACGCGGCCCACGGGGACGGTAACCGCGGCGTCTGTAAAATAGCCTTTGTAATTTATACCCACATCCAGGCTGATGATATCGCCTTCTTTCAGGATCCTGCCTCCCGGGATGCCGTGCACGATCTCTTCATTGACGGATGTGCAGATATTCGCGGGGTATCCGTTAAACCCCAGGAAGGCCGATACGGACCTCTTCTCTTTTATCAATTTTCCCGCGAGGATGTCTATCTCCATGGTAGATACGCCGGGCCTGACCTGTCTTTGCAATTTTTGGATGATCGAACGCAGGATCTGGCCGGACTTTTTGAGCATCCTGATATCTTCCTTAGACTTTAGGGTTATCATTGTATTCTTTCGCCAGGGTTAATATCTCCTGAAGGACAATATCCTTATCCCCGTCCGCGGAAAGCCTGTGAAGGTTGCGTTTATCCCCGTAATATTTGATGAGGCCGGAAGTTTCTTCCAGGTAAACCTGGAGGCGTTTTCTTATCGTCTCTTCCTTGTCGTCGGTCCTCTGGTAAAGCTCTCCGCCGCATTCATCACAGATCATTTTCACCCTTGGCGGCATATTGATAAGATGAAAATTGGCGCCGCAAAGCCTGCAGACCAGCCGGCCGGAAAGGCGCTGGATCACGACCTTTTCGCTCGTGTCCAGGTAAACCACCATACTTACCGAGGTATTTCTTTTTTCAAGGAGCGAATCTAAAACTTCCGCCTGGTTTATGTTCCTGGGATAGCCGTCCAGGATAAATCCGTTTTTGGCGTCCGCCAGGCCGAAACGCTCATCGAGCATGCGCGTAACCAACTCGTCGGGGACCAAAAGCCCCTTGTTCATGAAATCCTTCGCCTGGGTGCCCAAGTCCGTGCCCTTCGCCACATTCTGCCTCAATAGATCGCCGGTAGATATGTGCGGCAGGCCTAATTTCTGGGCCAATACTTTGGCTTGCGTGCCTTTACCCGCGCCTGGAGGCCCTAACAATACGATTATCACTGCCTTCTTCCCCTGATGCGTCCCGATTTTATGAATCCTTCGTAATGATGCATGATCAGGTGCGATTCGATCTGTTTAAGGGTATCCAACACCACGCCAACCGTGATAAGTATACCCGTGCCTCCGAAGAAAGACGCGATCAGGTACGGGACTTTTAGCCAGGCCATCAGGAAATCTGGGAATATGGCTATAAAAGCGATAAATACCGCGCCGGCCAGGGTGATCCTGGTCATGACAAAATCTAAAAATTGGGTTGTATGCGCGCCCGGCCGTATGCCCGGGATAAATCCGCCGTATTTTTTCATATTTTCGGATAGATCGACGGGATTAAAAACGATCGCGGTATAAAAATAACAGAAGAAAATTATGAGCAGCGCGTAAACGACCGTATAAAGCAAATGCCCCCTCACCAATCCCTGCGCCCATCTCTGGAAAGCGGGATTAGGAATGAATGAGGCCACCGTCGCCGGAAAAAGGATTATCGACTGCGCGAAGATGATGGCGATGACCCCGGATGTATCCACTTTCAAAGGGATATATGTGCTCTGACCGCCGAAGATCTTCCTGCCGACTATCCTCCGCGCGTATTGGACGGGTATCTTCCTCTGCCCTTGCGTTATCATGATCACGGAGAAGACCACACCCACCAGGAGCGCGGCCATGATCAGTAGAGTAAACGGCTGGATCTGCCTTCTCGCCGGTGAAAAGGGCGACATCAGGATCCAAAGCTGATTCATCGCCGGCCAGATCCTCGAGATGATACCGCAGGTAATGACCAGGGATATGCCGTTGCCGATGCCCCTTTCCTGTATCTGCTCGCCCAGCCACATGATGAATATGGTGCCGGTGGTAAGGGTCAGGACGGTGAGTATCCTAAAACCCCATCCCGGATGCAGCACTATCTTTAAACCTTCGAAACGCGCGGGATTTTCCAGCCATAAAGCGATAAAAAACGACTGCACCAGCGCCAGGCCTACTGTCGCGTAGCGGGTGTATTGGTTTATCTTCTCGTATCCGGCCTTGCCTTCCTTGGCCAATTTTTCCAGCGCCGGGACAACCGCGGTCAAAAGCTGAAGGATGATCGAGGCGGAAATATAAGGCATTATACCGAGCGCGAATATGGTCAGCCTTTCCATGGCGCCGCCTGAAAACATATTGATTATGCCAAAGAGCGCTCCCCCTTGCGTCTTGCTCATCCGGTTGAAGAATTCGGCTAAAGCGACCCCGTCAATGCCGGGAGTGGGGATAAAACAGCCTACGCGGTAAACCGCTATCAACGCGGCTGTTATGAGTATTCTTTTTTTGAGATCGGGGATCTTGAATGAATTAACAAGAGCGCTAAACATTCATCAACTCAACGGCTCCTCCGGCGCTTTTGATCTTATCGAGCGCTTTTTTGGAGACCGCGTGAGCCTGGATAGTGACGGGGCCCTTTATCTCGCCGTCACTTAATATCTTAACCGGGCGTTTGGCGTCTTTTATAATCCCTCTGGATTCCAGTAAATCGAGTCCGATCCGCTCTTCTTTTATTTTGCTGATATCCGCCAGATGTACTATCTGGTATCCGACCTTCGACCTGCTCGTGAAGCCTCTCTTTGGGATCTTACGGATCAAAGGCGACTGCCCGCCCTCGAACCCTAAATACTTGTGCTTTCCCGAGCGCGAGGTCTGGCCTTTGCTTCCGCGCGTGGAAGTCTTTCCGTGTCCTGAGCTGGAGCCCCTGCCTAAGATCTTCTTACGTTTATGGCTGCCTAAGGGCGCCTTTAAATTACTGAGCGAAAGTGCCGCTTGCTGGTTCTTGCTGTTTTTCTTTTTCATTTTTCTCGGATTTTAAATTCTGTAAACCATCTACGGTGGCTTTGATCACGTTTAAAGGGTTGTTGGACCTGAGGCACTTGGTCAGGATATCTTTGATGCCTACCGCTTCGCATACCGCCCTTACGGGGCCCGCCGCGATTACGCCGGTACCTTCGGAAGCGGGCTTAAGCAGTACTTTCGCGGCCCCGGCTTCCCCGATGATCTCATGAGGAATGGTAGAGCCTTCCAGGGTGACCCTAAAGAGGCTTTTTTTAGCTTTGGCCAGCCCCTTACGGATGGCGTCGGCGACCTCATTGGCCTTGCCCAGCGCGAAGCCCATGCGGCCTTTTGTATCCCCGACGACAACCAGGGCGCTGAAAGACATTTTCTTGCCGCCTTTGGTGACTTTCGCCACCCTGTTAATGGTGATTATCTTTTCGATGAATTCGTTAAGCTGGTCTATTTTTAATTCTCGCATATGTTAAAACTCCAATCCGCCTTTTCTTAAAGCATCGGCAAAGGCCTTGACCCTGCCCATATAAAGGTATCCGGCGCGGTCAAAGACTATCCTTGTGATGCCTTTTTCTTTTACTCTCCTCGCGAATACTTCCCCGAAGAACGCGGACGCCTTCACATTGCCCGCCTTGGGAAACTTTTCTTTTACTTCTTTATCCGTAGTGGTCAGGCTGAAAAGCGTCTTATTCTGCGTATCGTCAATTACCTGCCCGCCGAGATTGTTCAGCGAACGCGTGACTATTAAACGCGGCCTCTCTAAGCTGCCGGACATTCTCATGCGGATGCGCTTATGCCTTTTTAATCTTGACAACTCCCTTTTATCTTTCATGCTGATATTCCTTTATTTGCTCGCCGTTGCCTGCGCCTTGCCTATTTTCTTCTTGATGTATTCGCCCATGTAACGCACGCCTTTGCCCTTATAAGGTTCGGGCGGGCAGGCAGCGCGGATCTCCGCGGCGATCTCGCCTACTTTTTCCTTGTCTATCCCGCGGATGATGATCTGGGTGGGTTTTGGCGTCTCTATCTTTATACCCTCGGGGATAGAAAAATTCACCGGGTGGGAAAAACCGAGCTGCATGGTCAGTTTATTGCTGGAGACCTGCGCCTTATACCCGACCCCGATTATCTCAAGCTGTTTTTCGTAACCTTCTGTCACGCCTTTTACCATATTCGCGATCAAGGCGCGGTATAGCCCGTGCAAGGACATATCCAATTTTGTATTGGTCGGCCGTTTCAGGTAAAGCAGGCCTTCCTTTTGTTCCGAACTGATGCGGCTGGAGATGACCCTGGATAAATTGCCCTTTGGGCCCGTTACGGTGACTATTCCGTCTTTGACTTCGATCTTTACTTCTTTAGGGATGGCTATCGGTTTTTTTCCTATTCTAGACATGGCTTATATTTTATTATTACCAGACAAAACAGAGGATCTCTCCTCCGAGGTTCATTTTTCTCGCTTCGTCTCCGGTGGTTATTCCTTTTGACGTGGATACTATTGAGATCCCCCTGCCCCTAAGGACGTCGGGGATTTCCTTGCTCCCTACGTATTTGCGCAGTCCGGGCTTGGAAACTCTTTCTATATTCCTGATCGCGGATTTGCCCAGGGTATATTTCAGGTATACGCGCAGGTAACCCTGTTTTTTATCCTCGATCAGTTTGAAATTGTCTATGTAACCCTGGTCTTTAAGGATCTCCAGGATAGACTTTACCTGCTTGGAAGCGGGCAGGTCCACATTTTCTTTCTTCGCCATAATGGCGTTGCGAATAATAGTTAAGGAATCCGCTATTAGATCAGTCCTTGACATTTAACCCCCAAATTTAAAGCTGTGCTACCAGCTTGCTTTTTTAACGCCGGGTATCAAACCCTGCCATGCCAGTTCCCTGAAGCAAATCCGGCAAAGGCGAAACCTTCTTAAGTAACCGCCTGATCTTCCGCAAATGGCGCAGCGGTTGTAACCGCGGCTGGAAAATTTAGGCGTTCTTTTCCATCTTGCTATCTGAGAATTTTTTGCCATATTTTAACCTTTTTCCGTACTGAAGGGTATACCGAATAATTTCAATAGTTCCCGGGAAAGCTCCTTGCTCGAAGCGTTTTTGATCACTATGGTGATATCCATCCCCTGGGTCCGGCCGATCTTGTCGTAATCGATCTCGGGGAAAATACCTTGTTCGGTAAGGCCCATTGTATAATTGCCCTCCTGGTCGAAGGAATCCGGGCTCACGCCGCGAAAATCCCGGATGCGCGGCAAGGCGATGTTGATCAATCTATCCAGGAATTCATACATCGTCTTTCGCCTGAGAGTGACTTTGCACCCTATAGGCGAACCCTGCTTGATTTTAAAGTTGGCGATCGCTTTTTTGGCGCGGCGCATTATCGGTTTCTGGCCGGTGATCGTCGCTAAATCGTCCATCGCCTTTTCGAGTATCTTTATGTCCGTAAGCCCCTCCCCCACGCCCATGTTTACAACGACTTTTACCACGCGCGGGACGGCAAACCTGTTTTTGATCTTAAAAGAGCTCATCATCGCCGGGATGATCTCGTTCCTGTATTTCTCAAGTAATCGGGGTATCATCTTATATGGTTTCCTTGCATGCCTTGCAGAATCTCTGCTTGACTCCGTCTTTTAAGATTTTAAAGCCCACCCTTCTTCCGCGGTTGCAGCTTTTGCAGAACAACATTAAATTGCTGATACTGATAGGCAATTCTATGGGTACGATGCCGCCTTTGTCGTCTTCGCGCGTCCTGCGCTTATGTTTTTTAGCCATGTTGATCCCTTCGACGATGGCGCGCTTAGATTCCCTGAAGACTATTAATACCCGGCCTTTTTTGCCTTTATCTTTCCCCTTAGCTACCTCTACAGTATCGCCTTTTTTGATCTTAAACATTTATTTTAGATAACCTCCGGAGCCAGGGAAATGATCTTAGTGAAGTTTTTTTCTCTTAGCTCTCTTGCCACCGGCCCAAAAACGCGCGTTCCTCTGGGATTCATCTGCGCGTCTATGAATACGATAGCGTTGCGGTCGAACCTTAATACTGACCCGTCGGCGCGCCTTATGGCGTGTTTTGTCCTGACCACTACCGCCTTGGCCACTTCGCCTTTTTTAACTACCGCGTCAGCCGATGATTCCTTGATGTTGACATTTATGATATCCCCTATCTGGGCGAAATCGCAGTTCTTTTTGCCGAAAACCTGTATGAAGGATGCCCTCTTGGCGCCGGTATTGTCTGCTACGTCCAGGATGGAACGGATCTGGATCATTTTGTATCTCCTTCGGCGGCGGTCTTATCGACCGGTTCGGCGGGGGCCTTCTTAACTTGCGCGGCATCATCCTTGATCTCAATGTGGGGAGAGCGCGCTTTCTTGATGATCTCTACCAGTCTCCAGCGTTTGTCTTTCGACATCGGCCTTGTTTCCTCTATGCGGATCAGATCCCCGGGATGAGCTTCATTTTTTTCATCATGCACCTTAAATTTATTAAAGGTCTTCAGTATCCTGCCGTACTTGGGATGCTTGCTCATATTGGTCACTTTGGCAATGATGGTTTTCTGCATCTTGCTGCTTATGACCGTTGCCGTATACTCTTTTCTTTTGCCCATTTTTTCTCTCTATCCTCTATGCCGCTTTGTTTTTCTCCGACAGAATAGTTTCGATCCTTGCGATGTCTTTCTTTATCGAAGAAAACATGTGCGGCTTATCCACTCTGCCTGAATAACGCTGTAAGTTAAGTTTGAATAATTCTTCCTTGAGCGATCTTTCCTTTTGCAGTAATTCTTCCTTTGAGAGGTTGCGCAAGTCTTTTGTTTTCATTTTATCTGTGGCTGCGGGTAATGAATTTTGTTTTAAAAGGCAACTTATACGCCGCGAACCTGAAACACCTGCGGGCGAATTCTTCCTGGACGCCGCCTAATTCGAATAAGATACGGCCCCTCTTGATCACGGCGACCCAATGGTCAAGATCGCCTTTGCCCTTACCCATGCGGACTTCGGCGGGCTTCTTAGTGATGGATTTGTCCGGAAAGGCCCTTATCCACATTTTGCCTCCCCTGTGGAGCTGCCGGGCAAGGATAACGCGTACGGCTTCGATCTGGGTGTTCTTTAACCAGCCGTTTTCCAGCGACTTTAGGCCAAATTCTCCAAAAGCCAGCTCGGCGCCCGTAGTAGCCACTCCGCGCTTAGTCCCGCGCTGTAATTTGCGGTATTTTACTCTTTTGGGCATCATTACCATATTTTAACTCGCTAACTTTTGACTTCTGGTAACTCTAAATTTCCTTTCTTCTGTTTCTCTTCTATTTTCTTGATAAGGATATCGCCTTTGTAGATCCAGGTCTTGATCCCGATCAAGCCGTATGTCGTGAGGCTTTCCGCAAATCCGTAATCTATGTCCGCCCGCAGCGTCGACAGGGGTATCTTTCCTAATTTGTAAGTTTCTGTGCGTGACATTTCCGCCCCGCCAAGCCTTCCGGCGCAGGAAACTTTAATGCCCTCGGCCCCGGAATTCATTGTCTGCTCGATGGCGCGTTTTATCGCCCGGCGGAACGCGATCCTCTTCTCCAGCTGCAACGCGACATTTTCAGCTACCAATTGCGCGTCTAAAGCCGGGTTTTTCACTTCTTCTATGTCAATAGACACTTCTCTTTTGATCAGGTTGTTCAGGTCTTCCCTCAACCGCTCTATATCCGCCCCGTGGCGCCCGATGATTATTCCCGGCCTTGCGCTTAGGATCCTGATCCTGACCCGCTCCGCCAGTCTTTCCATGATGATCTTCGAGATCGCCGCCTGCTTGAATCTTGATTTTATTAATTTCCTAACGGCATAATCTTCAGCTATGAATTTAGGGAAATCTTTCGGCTTGGCAAACCACCTGCTATGCCATGTCCTTATGAATCCTACTCTTTGTAAAAACGGGTGTACCTTTTGTCCCATTTAATCTCCTTTACGCCCCTGCCTTATATCCAATTCCATGCTGATATGCGAAGTACGTTTCTTTATAGGGGAGGCCCTGCCGAACGCCGCTGCCTTGAACCTCTTCCACCTGGGGCCTTCGTTACAAACAAGCTTCGAAATATAAAGCTGTTCCGGATTAAACCCCTTTACCTTGGCGTTTGCCGCCGCCTGGTTCAATATCTTGATCAGGTATTCCTTCGGCCGCTTATTCAGGTTTTTTAGTATCGCGCCTGCCTCGATGACGCTTTTGTGGCGGATTACGTCAATAACCTGGCGCACCTTCGACGGAGATAACCTTAAGAATTTTGCTTCTGCTTTTGCGATCATCTTATGTCTTTTCCGGCGCCTTCTTCGCTTTAACGCCGCCGTGCTTTTTAAATATCCGTGTTGGGGCGAATTCCCCCAATTTGTGCCCGACCATGTTTTCGGTTATAAAAACAGGTATATGTTTTCTGCCGTCGTGTACGGCGAAGGTCAAACCCACGAAATCCGGCACTATAGTAGAACGCCTTGACCAGGTTTTTATCGCCTGGCGCGCGCCTGAGCGCCTGAGCCTTTCAACTTTCTCAAAAAGCCTTCCCTCAACGAATGGTCCTTTTTTTAATGAACGCGGCATTTTTATTTCCTTCTTTTAACTATGAACTTATTGGAATATTTCTGTTTTTTTCTCGTCCTGTAACCTTTGGTGGGCTTTCCCCATGGGGTAACCGGATGCGGGTTTCCCTGTCCTGATTTGCCCTCGCCTCCTCCGTGAGGATGGTCGACCGGATTCATCGCGAGGCCTCTTACGGTGGGCCTTATCCCGCGCCAACGCACCCTTCCCGCCTTGCCCCAGCTGATCGCTTCATGCTCTATGTTGCTTACCTGCCCGATAGTAGCGTGGCAGTCGAGGTTGATGCGCCTTATTTCCCCCGAAGGAAGCCTGACTTGGGCAAAATCGCCTTCCTTTGCCATGATCTGGGCTGAGCCGCCGGCGCTCCTGACGATCTGTCCACCCATGCCTTTAACCAACTCGATATTATGGATCATGGTTCCGGACGGGATAAATTTTAAAGGCATGCAGTTGCCGGTTTTTATTTCCGTGCTTTTTTCGTTTGAAGAAACTATTTCGCTGCCGACCTTTAAACCGTCGGGGCAAATTATATACTTTCTTTTTTTGTCCGGGAATTCCAAGAGCGCGAGCCTCGCCGTACGGTTAGGATCGTATTCTATCGCGATAACCTTGCCCGGGGTATCGAGCAGATCCCTCTTAAAATCGATAATACGCAGCATCCGTTTGTGGCCGCCGCCTTGGTGCCTTACCGTGATGCGGCCGTAAGCGTTACGGCCCCCCGTCTTCTTAAGCGGCATGAGCAGTGACTTCTCGGGTGTTTTTTTCGTTATCCCGCCGAAATCACTTCCGCTCATCCAGCGCCTTGAAGGTGTTGTAGGTTTATATTTTTTTATGCCCATTTTACGTTGTGGATATTTTTTGGCCTTCTTTTAATGTGACAACCGCCTCTTTGTAATCAGGGGTCCTGCCCAGTTGATACCTGACTTTTTTCAGCTTCCCGTGCGAGATAAAAGTGTTCACGGCCTGGACCTTCACTTTGTAGATCTCCTCGACCGCGCGCTTGATCTGGATCTTATTCGCTTTTTTGTCCACGAGGAAAAGGTACTGGCCTTTGGGTTCGTAAAGCGCCGACTTTTCCGTCCGTTGCAATGATTTGATTATATCGTGCGATACCGTCATTTTTTCAATCTGTCCGTCAGCTCGCGTAAAGCCTCGCGCGTAACGACGATCTTTTTCGCGGAGATGACTTCGTAAGCGTGAGTATCTTTTGCCAGGTTTGTAGTCAGGTAACTTATGTTGCGCAAGGCCAGTTTCAGGCTGGTGTCGAATTTTTGTATCAACAATAAAACTTTTTCGCGGGACTTATTTTGCGTTTTTTTGCCTTTACGGTTTATCTTTAAACTTGATAGGATCTTAACCGCTTCCCTGGTTTTTGGATTTTCTATCTTAAAGTCATCTAATATGATAAGCGTATTTTCGTTGATCTTGGCGTTGAGGCCTGACTTTAACGCGGCTTTCCTGATCTTGGCGGGTAATACATATGAATAACCCCTGGGATGAGGGCCAAAAACCACACCGCCGTGCCTCCATAATGGCGAACGGATGGAACCTACCCTGGCCCGGCCTGTTCCTTTTTGCCTCCAGGGTTTACGGCCGCCGCCGGACACTTCGCCCATAGTCTTTGTGCTTGCCAATCCCCTTCTTTGGCAGGCCAGATACGCGACTACTGCCTGGTGCACGACAGCGGGATTGACCGTACCGTCAAAAATATGCTGGTCAAGCTTGAACGTGTCTATTTCTTTTCCTTCTGTATTATATATAGGTAAGGATTTCGCTTCCATTAAGCTTTTTTACCCTTTTTTACGGCTTTTTTTATGACCAGATACCCGTTCTTATGGCCTGGTACAGCGCCTTCTACTAATAATATATTGTTGGTAAGGTCAACTTTTACGACTTTGAGATTTTGCACCGTTACTTGGCAGGCTCCCATATGGCCGGGGAGATGATGCCCTTTCCATACTCTTCCCGGAGTAGTGCTTGAGCCTAAAGAACCTACGCGGCGATGAGAGGTCGAACCGTGAGTCATCGGGCCCCCGTGCCAATTCCAGCGTTTCATCCCCCCTTGGAACCCTTTGCCCAGTGAGGTCCCGGTCACATCGACGAAATCTCCGGGCTTGAACAGGTCTACCTTTATTTCGTCGCCTACCTTATATTCCTTGCCGGACTCCTTTAATACTTCCTTAATGACTTTGCGCGGGGTTATATTTAATTTGGCAAAATATTTGGCAACCGGTTTCTTCAACTTTTTTTCAATGGTATTGTCGAATCCCAGTTGAAGATGTTTTTCTTTCACCGCCAGGATAGGACAAGGCCCTGCCTCAATAGCGGTAACAGCTACAAAGGCATTGCTGTCTTGAGCGAAAACCTGGGTCATCCCGATTTTTTTGCCTAAAATACCCGTCATTTTATCTCTACGTCCACGCCTGCCGGCAGGTTCAGTTTTCTTAAGGAATCGATAGTCTTAGAAGTCGGGTCAAAGATATCGATAAGTCGCTTGTGCGTCGCTAACGCGAACTGCTCCCGCGATTTCTTGTCTATTACCGGGGAACGCAGCACCGTATATATTTCCTTTTTTGTCGGCAAGGGCACAGGGCCTGATATCCTGGCGCCCGTCGCTTTCACGGTCTGCACAATCTCCTCTACTGCCTGGTCCAAGAGGCGATGATCGTATGCTTTTAATTTTATGCGTATTTTTTGCATTATCTTTATTCTTAACTTCCCGTTCCTAAAATTAAGCGATAACTTCCGTAACTACTCCCGCGCCTACGGTACGGCCGCCTTCGCGGATGGCGAAACGGGATTCCTTCTCCATAGCGATAGGAGTGATCAGTTCTACTTCGAGATTCACGTTATCGCCAGGCATCACCATTTCCACTCCCTGGGCGAGCTTTACGCTTCCCGTAACATCGGTAGTGCGGAAATAGAATTGCGGCCTATATCCGTTAAAAAATGGCGTGTGCCTTCCGCCTTCTTCCTTAGATAAGATATAAACTTGCGCCTTGAACTTAGTGTGCGGAGTAATAGATTTGGGGGCCGCGATAACCATGCCGCGCTCAATAGTATCTTTGTCGACTCCGCGCAGAAGTAAACCTACGTTGTCGCCGGCCTGGCCTTCGTCGAGGAGTTTACGGAACATTTCAATACCCGTGACAACCGTCTTCTTGACTTCCGGCCTTAAGCCTACCAGCTCAACTTCTTCGTTTATTTTAACTTTCCCTCTCTCTATTCTTCCGGTACCTACCGTGCCTCTACCTTCGATACTGAAAACATCCTCTACCGCCATGAGCAGGGGCTTATCCATGTCCCTTACCGGGATCGGTATAAAATCATCCACTGCCTTCATTAATTCAAGGATAGGCTTGGCGTCCTCGCTGTTAGGATCTTCGGTTGCGAGCGCCTTTGAAGAACTTCCTCTAACGATAGGAGTTTTATCTCCCGGATAACCGTATTTCGTGAGCAATTCCCTGACTTCCATTTCGACCAAATCAAGCAGCTCTTTATCGGTAACCAGGTCGACTTTATTTAAAAACACAACCATTGCCGGGACGTTTACCTGCCGCGCGAGAAGAATATGTTCTCTTGTCTGAGGCATAGGGCCGTCAGCAGCGGAA
>JAQUPI010000025.1 GCA_028716705.1 Candidatus Omnitrophota bacterium
CAATATTTTCAGTTCCTCGTTGATCAGCCCCCACCAGCCACGAAAGACGCCCATAACCTCCACTTTTTCGGTTATAGCCGAGCGCACCACCGCCCTTATTGCTGCGTTCATTCCCGGCGCGTCCCCTCCGGTAGTCAAAACTGCTATGCGTTTGATGGACATGAATTACGTTCCCATCTCCCAGCTGGCAAGATACTTTCTTTGCTCCGGGGTCAGGGTATCTATCTTAATGCCTATCGACCTTAATTTTAATACCGCGATATTCCGGTCGATCGACTCAGGCACTTTATAGACTTCCCTCTTTAATTCGTGATGGTGCTTTGAGATATATTCCGCGCTCAGCGCCTGGTTGGCGAAAGACATATCCATTACCTGCGCGGGATGACCTTCGGCGGCAGCCAGGTTGATCAGGCGGCCTTCACCCAAAAGGTAGATCTTACGGCCGCCGGGCAATACGTATTCATCCACGAAATCCCTTATGCGCTTCTTTTTCTTGCTTAATCTTTCCAGCGCAGGTATATCTATTTCGACATTGAAGTGCCCGGAATTAGCCACGATCGCCCCGTCCTTCATCTTAAGGAAATGTTCTCCGCGGATGACATTGATATCTCCGGTAAGAGTGATAAAAATATCCCCTATAGCCGCGGCGGCGCCTATGGGCATGACTTGGAACCCATCCATATTCGCCTCAAGAGCGCGCAGGGGATCCACTTCTATGACGATCACCTTCGCGCCTAAACCGTCGGCGCGCATCGCCGCTCCTTTACCGCACCAGCCGTATCCGCAAATGACCACGTTTAATCCAGCGAATAGGCGGTTAGTGGCGCGGATCACTCCGTCCAGGGTTGATTGCCCTGTTCCGTAACGGTTATCGAATAAATGCTTGGTCTGAGCGTCGTTTACCGCGATGATCGGATACCGGAGCACCCCGTCTTTCTGCATCGCGCGAAGCCTGATCACTCCCGTAGTCGTCTCCTCCGTGCCGCCTAGGGGAAAAAATTTCTTTTCCTTGTGTATCACCGAGACCAGGTCCGCCCCGTCGTCCATGGTAATATTCGGCTCGGCATCGAGGACGGATTTTATATGTTTATAATAAATCTTATTATCTTCTCCTTTGATCGCGAAAACCGGGATCTTCAAATCCTTTACCAGGGCAGCGGCAACGTCATCCTGGGTAGAGAGCGGGTTTGAGGCACAGAGATAAACCTCCGCTCCTCCCGCCTTAAGGCATCTTGCTAAATTTGCCGTTTCGGTAGTCACGTGCAGGCACGCGGCAAGACGCACCCCCTTTAAAGGCTTCTCCTTGGCGAAACGCTCTTCTATTAAACGCAGGACAGGCATATCCTGCCTGGCCCATTCGATACGTAAAGCGCCCTTTCCGGCTAATTTGATATCTTTGATGTCGTAATTCATTTATTTCTCCCCGGTTAGTGAAAGTAACTAGTACGCTAGTAACAAGTAACTAGTAACTTTATTAAAATCGCTATTTACGATTTACATTTTTTCAAACATTCGAATTACTAGTTACTAGTCACTGATTTACTAGTTACTAATTTATAATCTCGAAGCCTGTCTTTTTAAAGTCGCGGCCTTATCCACGCTCTCCCAGCTGAATTCAGGCTCTGTCCTGCCGAAATGCCCGTAGCAGGCGGTCTTTTTATAGATCGGCCTTAATAGATCCAACTCTTTGATCATGCCCTGGGGGGTAAGTTCAAAATTCTCCCTGATCAATTTGATGAACTGAGCTTCGGTCAATTTACCCGAACCGCAGGTATCTACCATGATCGCCAATGGATCCGCCCGGCCGATGACATAAGCCAGGTGAATGAGGCATTTGTCCGCCAGGCCGGCGGCAACGATATTCTTGGCGATGTATCTTGCCATGTATGCCGCGGAGCGGTCCACTTTTGTCGGATCCTTTCCGGAGAACGCGCCCCCTCCGGGCGCGGCCATGCCGCCGTAGGTATCCACGACGATCTTCCTTCCGGTCATGCCCGTATCGGACTGGGGCCCTCCGACAACGAATTTGCCCGTTTCATTGATATAATACTTGGTATCTCTATCGATGTATTCTTTAAGTATAGGTTTGGCGATCACTTCGATCAACTCCTGCCTTGCCTTTTTAGTGATCTTTTCTTTAGTCGCATCCAGTATGTCCTCGGTATGCTGGCAGGCGATGACTACGGAATCCACCCGCTTCGGATGGCCGTCGTGGTATTCCACGGTGACCTGGGATTTACAGTCAGGCCCGAGGTATTTTAATATCCCCTGCCTTCTGACATCAGCCGTCTTGCGCACTAATTTATGAGAAAGCATGATGGGTAACGGCATTAATTCCTTCGTCTCGCGGCAGGCGAAACCTACCATAAACCCCTGGTCTCCGGCGCCTCCGGTGTTAACGCCCTGGGCAATATCCGGGGACTGGCTGTGTATAGTATTTATCACCGCGCAGGTGTGATAATCGAATCCGTACTTCGGATGAACATATCCGATCTCCTTGAGCGTATTGCGGGTCAGGTTATGCACATCCACAAAACCGGTGGTAGTGATCTCTCCCCCGACGATCAAAAGGCCCATAGTCACATATGTTTCACAGGCTACCCTGCCGTAAGGGTCCTGCCTGAGAACATCATCCAATACCGCATCTGAGATCTGATCGCAGACCTTATCCGGATGCCCCTCCCCAACCGACTCAGAAGTAAAGAAATGTTTTGGTGCTGACATGAACTTCCCTCCTATGTTTTAAGCAGAAAACCTTTTGTCTGCTTCTTTCAGAAATTTTCGGTCTCCGATATCATACCAAATACCGCCGAAAACAAACCCGAATACCTTTTCTTTTTTTCTCAACCAATCTATATAGAAACCGGTCGCGTCACGCTTGTCGGTTTTGCTTTCTAAATATTGCTTGACCAACCCGATCTTTTTGCGGGGAAAATAATACAGGCACATGGCGATCAACGCTGAATCCGGGTCTTGCGGCTTTTCCTTGAAATCCAGGAGCCTGTTTTGCCTGCCCAGCTTGATCACCCCGTATTTACCCGCCTCGGACTTTTTCTTTATGTTATAAACCCCTATTACCGGATTCTTTTTAGCCCTGGCAAAAGACACAAACCTTTCCAGGCCCTCGCTGAACAGGTTATCCCCGCCAACTACCAAAAGGTCGTCTCTTATGCCTTTCTTATTTATGACAAAATTCATATCTCCGATCGCTCCCCGGCGCGTTTTGATGGTCCTGGTCAGGTCATTTACTAAAAATACGCGCTTTGACCCACGAAGCTTTTTCTCCCATTTGCGAAAATGCGGAATAAATTTATTGTTTGTAACTACAAATATCTGGTCTATATCCGGCAATACCTGAAGCTTGGCGAGGATATGATCGATTATGGGCTTCTTGCTCACCTCTAGAAGAGGCTTGGGAAAATCTTTAGTCAGAGGATAGAGCCGGGTCGCGTAACCGGCAGCCAGTATCAAAGCCTTCATTTTACCTTTTCTTAACCCAGGATCTTCCTTAATTTGAGATGGCTGAATTCCTCCACATCCTTACCAGTGGACAATCTTAGCGCTTCTTTAGCAATTGCCTGGGCATCGCTCAACTTAATTGAACGGATGATGTATTTTATCTCTGGTATTACCTGGGGCGGTATACTGAACTCATCGAGGCCCAATCCCAAAAGCACCAATACCAGCGCGGGTTCGCCTGCCATTTCACCGCACATGCCTACCCAGATACCCGCGTTGTGGGCGGAATCAATGATATTCTTGATGAGCCTGAGTACTGCCGGATGCGCCGGTTCATACAAATAGGCTACTTTTTCGTTCGTGCGGTCAACGGCCAAAGAATACTGGATGAGGTCGTTGGTGCCGATGCTGAAGAAATCCGCGGCGCCCGCCAACAGGTCAGCCGTCATCGCGGCCGAAGGGACCTCGATCATGGCCCCGACTTGTATATCGTTATCAAAAGGGACACCCTTATTTTTCAACTCTTTTTTGGATTCTTCGAGGATCTTATTCGCCTGCTGCAATTCTTCTATCCCCGAGATCATAGGATACATCAGTTTTAAATTGCCGTGTACGGAAGCCCGCAGGATCGCCCTTAACTGTACTTTGAATATATCAGGCCTGGCAAGGCAAAACCGGATCGCGCGCCAGCCCAGGAAAGGCTGCATGTCCTTGGGGATCTCAAACTGAGAGAGGAATTTATCCCCGCCGAGGTCGATCGTCCGGATGATCACCGGATGAGGGCGCATTTCTTCGGCGACGTATTTGTATGCCTGGTAATGCTCTTCCTCGGAAGGCAGATCTCTCCTGTTCATATAAAAAAATTCCGTGCGGTAAAGGCCGATCCCCTGGCCTCCGTGCAGCTTAACCGCGGGCACTTCTTCGGGTAATTCTATATTCGCGACTATTTCGATCGCTTTGCCGTCAAGGGTGACCGCGGGCAGCTCCTTGGCCAATAAAAATTTCTCCGCTACGCCCTTTAATTTCTGCTCTTCCTTTTGGTAAACCCTGAGGGTTTCATCGTCGGGTTCTATGATGACGACCCCGGTTGAACCGTCGACTATCAGGATATCGCCCGATTTTATTTTAGCTGTAGCTTCTTCTAAGCCCACGACAGCGGGTATTTCCAGCGACTTTGCCATGATGGCGGTATGCGAGGTCTTCCCTCCTATGTCGGTAACGAAACCGCAGACTTTCTGCTTATGCATCGCTGCCGTATCCGAAGGAGAGAGGTCGTGCGCGACGACAACGACCTTCTCTTTTAAATCTTCGAATCCTTTGCGCTCCCTGCCCAAGAGATTATGCAGGATCCTGCGGCCTACGTCGTTTACGTCGGCGACACGTTCCTTAAGGTATTCGTCTTCTATTTTAGAGAAAACATTGATGTATTTCTTCAAAACTTCCGAGAATATAAAAGCGATGTTAACGCATTCCTGCTTAAGACGCAGGATCACCTCTTCGATAAGCATGCGGTCCTCGAGGACCAATAGGTGCGCGTCAAAGATCTGCGCCTGCTCCTGGCCCATGTCTACGGCGATCCTCTTTTGCAAGTCAATGATCTCTTTACGGGTTTTTATGAGCGCCTCTTCGAAAAGCTGGATCTGAGCGGAAACCTCCTCCGGCTTGATCGGCTGCCGTGGGACGGTGAAATCTTCCCTTCCTACCCTGTAAGCCGCTCCCACACTAATGCCGCCCGCGGCGGCTATCCCTTTTAGTTTTATCATCTTTGTCTATCCCTTACCCCATTGATGCTTATAAATAGCTTATTCTCGCGGTAAGTTCGGACTTATGACTTACGCCGCTTCGCTCCGTAAGTCATGTCCTCACTTATTCTTCGTTACTGACTATTTTCTCAAGTTCGGCCAGCGCTAATTCCGCGTCGCTGCCTTCGGCTTCTACCGTTATCTCGCTTCCTCTTTCGGCGCCGAGCATAAGGATGCCCATGATCGATTTGCCGTTTACCCTTTCCTTATCCCGTTTGACGGTGATGCTCGCGTCGAATTTATTGGCCACCTGCACGAAATGAGCCGCCGGACGGGCATGCAGCCCCTGCTTGTTTTTTACTACCAATTTTTTCTTAAAAGACGCCATGGCCTTTTACCTTCACGCTTCTTCAAAAAAACTCATTATCACCCCGGCTAGTTTCAGGGGGTCATGCCTGACAACGTCTTGCGCGGTAATGATATCATGTTCGATTATACGGTAACCCATGCCCTCTACCTTTTTCGTGTCATTGACTACGGCGTAAGAATCGTCCTGGGCGTAGCGCTTAAGGGTTTCTTTGGAAATTTCGCCCGTATTTAATATGCAGTAATCAAAGATGCGCGGGTTACTGTGGTTGATAAGCGCCCTTATATGGTCGGACGCGCTATAGCCGTCTGTTTCCCCGGGCTGGGTCATGGCATTGCACACGTAAATCTTTATCGCCCCCGAAGAAATTATCGCGTCCGTGATCTCCCCGATCAAAAGGTTGGGTATTATGCTTGTATACAGCGATCCGGGGCCTAAGACCAAAATTTGCGCCTCTTCTATCGCCTTTATCGCTTCCGGCGTGGCCAAGGATGAACCCGGCCTCAGATAAACCTTATTTATCGGTAGGCGCGCCTTGGGGATCCGGTCTTCTCCTTCGGTGACCGTGCCGTCGCGGTGCTCCGCTACCAACGCTACATTACTTAAAGTGGATGGGATGACCTGCCCTCTGAGAGCCAATACCTTGCTGGTTTCTTTGATCGCTTTCTCAAAATCTCCGGTCAGCCTGGTCATCACCGTAATAAAAAGGTTGCCAAAATTATGCCCTGAAAATTCTGAACTTTTATCAAAACGGAATTGGAATAAATCGCGCATCAAAGTCGACGCGTCGGCAAGAGCGACAAGGCAGTTGCGTATGTCCCCCGGAGGTAAAATGTCAAACTGTTCCCTGAGCCTTCCCGATGAGCCCCCGTCGTCGGCAACGGTGACTATGGCTGTGATATTGGAGGTGTATTCTTTTAAGCCGCTTAAAAGAACGGACAGCCCCGTGCCTCCGCCTATAGTGACCACTTTCGGGCCGCGGCCAAGTTGTCTTTTCTGATAGAGCATATCGACCAGCCCGGCGCCCCTTGATGAAGGAACGACCGCGGCGATGAACGCGTGCGTCATCCGCTTAATACCTAAGATCAATATAATGATCCCCGAAATAACAACGATACCGTCAAGTATCTGGACGAACCAGTATTCTTCCGTGCGTAAGGTTATCGATCCTACGATCACCAGCAGGATACCGAAGGCGCTGAAACCTATCCAGCGCTTGATCCCTATCCCGGGATAAAGCCACTTTAATATCCCCCTGATCCTGGTTAACTTCAGGTCTTTCAGATTAAATCTTTTTTTCATCCTCTTGAGTGATTATTTTGATTACCGCTTTTTCGTCTGTGCAGGCGCGCAGCGAATCGCGGAAATACTTGTCCTTAAGCAGACGGGAAATGCGCGCCAATGCCTTAAGATGCGGACCGGCGGAATCCTGGGGCGCGACCAGCAGGAAAAATATATAAGCGGGTTCACCGTCTAAAGAGTCAAAATCCACTCCTTTTTTCGATACACCGAAGGCGGCGACAAGTTTACTGACACAATCGGATTTAGCATGGGGTATCGCGATACCCTGCCCGATAGCGGTTGAGCCCAGCGATTCCCTTGTCATTAAGGCCTCAAATAGCTTATTGCGGCAGCGTTTTTCGATATCATCGGTGGCGATCAAGGTATCGACAAGCTCCTTGATCACGTCCTCTTTCTTGCTGGATTTTATGTCGGTCAAGATCGCCTTCTTTGACAAAAAGTCCATAATCTTCATCTTTTCTCCTTTGGTTGAGCTTCAAGCTATGAGCTTTGGCTGTTTTTAGTGGAGCGGGAGACGGGATTCGAACCCGCGACAATCACGTTGGCAACGTGACACTCTACCAACTGAGTTACTCCCGCGTAGTTTCCGGTTTTGGCGCCGCCTAAAAGCTATAAGTGGGCGGAAGAGGATTTGAACCTCCAAGGGTTGCCCCAATAGCTCCTAAGGCTATCGCGTATGCCAATTCCGCCATCCGCCCTAAAAAACAGTTACTAGTAACTTAGTAACTAGTAACTCGTAAAATCATTACGGGCGGAATTTTCACTCGGCATTACTAGTTACTTGTTACCGGATTACTAGTTACTATAATTAAATGAGCCTCCCGAGACTCGAACTCGGCACACGCGGCTTAAAAAGCCGCTGCTCTACCAGATGAGCTAGAGGCCCAAATTTAAAAACAGTAATTAGTAAATTTGTAACTAGTAACTAGTAATTTTCAGAATTTAACTTTAGAATTTTATTTATAATTTTTAAATACTAGTTACGAGTTACTAGCTTACTAGTTACTAAAATTCAAGTATTTCCTTCTCTTTATTCTTTAAGAGCTCGTCGATTTTCGCGATATATTTATCGATTATTTTCTGCAATTCTTCGACGCCTCTGAATTTATCGTCCTCGGATATGGCTTTATCTTTCTCGAGTTTTTCCAGGGATTCCTTGGCCTCGCGCCTTATCGTGCGCAAGGAGACACGGCCTTCTTCGGTCATCTTGTGGAGGAGTTTAACCATTTCCTCGCGGCGCTCTTTGGATAAAGCGGGGACGGACAGCCTTATTACCTTCCCGTCGTTGGAGGGGTTAATGCCAAGGCTGGATTTCATAATGGATTTCTCAATTTCAGCGATAGCGTTTATGTCCCAGGGCTGGATCACGATCAAATGGGCGTCCGGAACGGAAATGGAAGCAAGCTGCTTAACCAGCATGGGAGTCCCATAATAATCAACGTGCAGGCCCTCAACTAAACCCGGGTGAGCCCGGCCTGTCCTGACTTCGGAGAATTCCCTGGTGACCGATTCGAGGGTCTTTTTCATCTTCTCTTCGTTATTATGCAGAATTTCCCTGGCAGTCATACGGACCTCCGCTTATTCTCTGACTACGGTGCCTATTTTTTCGCCCAATATAACGCGGCGTATATTACCCTCATTGGTGAGATTAAAGACTACAATGGGAAGCTTATTATCCATACAAAGGCTCACGGCTGTGGCGTCCATAACCTTTAATCTTTTCTTCAGTACGTCGATATACTTTAACCTGTCGAATTTCCGGGCGCTCTTTACCTTCATCGGGTCGGCAGAATAAACACCATCCACTTTGGTCGCCTTCAATATAGCGTCCGCGTTTATTTCCATCGCCCTGAGGGCTGCAGTAGTATCGGTTGTAAAATAGGGGTTACCTGTCCCGGCCACAAATATGACTATGCGGCCTTTTTCCAGGTGCCTTATCGCCCGCCGCCTTATATAAGGCTCAGCGATCCTCTCCATCTCGATGGCGGTCATAACGCGCGTAGGCATATCCATTTTTTCCAAAACATCCTGCAGGGCAAGGCCGTTGATGACGGTGGCCAGCATGCCCATATAATCCGCGACCGACCTGTCCATGTTCAATCCTCGCGAAGCGGTATTCTCTTGGCCGCGAAAAATATTTCCCGCGCCCAGGACCACCGCTACGTCGACATTCAGATTCCTGATTTCCTTTATTTGACGGGAGATAGAAACTAGAACAGAGTGGTCAATACCGTGGGATTTTTTACCCTGAAGGGCTTCACCGCTTAATTTCAAGACTATTCTTTTATAGACGCAATGATGAGACATTATTCGCCGATTTTATAGCGCTGAAAACGCCGGATCACTATATTCTCACCTATCTTCGCGATCAAGCTTGTCAGATAATCCTTTATAGAAATGGAGGGGTCTTTGATAAAGGCCTGCTCCAACAGGCAGCTTTCCTTGAAAAACATTTCTTTATCCTTATGCTGGCCGATGACCTCCTCAGGCACGTCCTCTTTTTTCAAATAGGCCGGGCAGGAAGCCGCGATCTGCATGGCGATATCCTTGGTAAACTGGCAAAAATCGCTGTTTCGGGCGACGAAATCCGTTTCGCAATCAACCTCAAGCAGCACGCCTATTTTATTGCCGTGGTGGACATAAGCTTCTATCCTGCCTTCCTTGGCGGCTCTCTTTTCCTTGCCTTTAGCGATCTCAAGGCCGCGTTTACGCAAAAGCTCGGCAGCCTTTTTCACGTCTCCATCGGCGTCGTGAAGGGCTTTCTTGCAATCCATAATACTGGCGCAAGTCAGTTCCCTCAACTCCTTAACTGCTCCTACTGATATCTTCATGGTTAAACCTCGTGTTTTTACCCCCATTATCACTTTCTCGGCTTTCCCTTTGTTTCGCCCGGCTTTACACGCGCTTTTTTCCCGGGCTTTCCTTCTTCCGTAGATGGCTCCGTTGTTTCAACGATCTCCTCGATCTCTTTTATCCCCACCTCTTCCTCGGGAAGCACTGCCGGAGCGTCTTCTTTCTCCTGCGCCTTGACCGTTACGCCTTCCTGCGATAGATACGACAAAAATCTCTTCCGCCCCTCTATGACACTGTCCGCAAGCAGGCGGGTCACAGCGTGAATGGATTTAGTAGCGTCATCGTTACCGGGGATAGGATAAGCGATCAGGTCAGGGTTCGAATTGGTATCGATAAGGCCGATCACGGGTATTCCAAGCCTCTTGGCTTCTTTTACCGCGGTTTCTTCTTTTTTTGTATCCACCACGAATATCGCTTTAGGCATCCTCTCCATCTGGACAATGCCGGCAAAGTTCTTTTTTAATTTGCCGAGCTCTTTTTCCAGGCGGGCGACTTCCTTCTTGGTCAGCTTTTCGTAAGTGCCGTCCTCTTTCATCTTTTCAATGTCTTTCAAACGATTAATGCTCTTTTTTATGGTCGCGTAGTTAGTAAGCATGCCTCCGGGCCAACGTTCGGTAACGTAATACATACCGCAGCGCAGCGCTTCCTGCAATACCGCTTCCTGGGCCTGGCGTTTTGTGCCCACAAAAAGGACAACCTCCCCTTTTGAGGTTATCTCCAGCAGGAAATCCCTGGCTTTATTTATGCATTCCTCGGTCTTTTCCAGGTCAATGATATAAATACCGCTCCGTTCCCCAAAAATGAATTTCTTCATTTTAGGGTTCCAGCGTGAGGTCTTATGCCCAAAATGCACACCTGCTTCCAGTAATTCTTTAATTAATTCAGTAGCCAAGTATTTCCTCCTGTTTTATCGGTTTTTTTTAAATATAGGCCTAAAAACGCCCTTTTTTACTCAAAGTAAAACTTAAATATATCATATTAATGCGTTATTTGCAACTATTTTTCTATTTCTTGCATTGAGTAAAGCTTCTGGTAGAGGCCGCCCTTGCTCAAAAGTTCCTGGTGAGAACCCTGTTCTACTATCCTGCCTTTATCCAGGACCACTATAAGTCCCGCGCCTTTTACGGTAGAAAGCCGGTGGGCAATTACGAGGGTAGTGCGGCCGGTGATCAACCTGTTTAACGCCTCTTGGACGATGCGCTCTGACTCCGTGTCCAGCTGCGAGGTCGCTTCATCCAGTATCAAAATAGGGGGATTCTTCAATAAGGCCCTGGCGATGGCTATCCTTTGGCGCTCTCCCCCTGAAAGCTTTGTCCCCCTGTCCCCGATAATAGTATCATATCCCTGGGGCAGGTATTTAATGAAGTCGTGGGCGTAAGCCGATTTAGCCGCCTCCTCTATTTGCTGTTCGGATGCTTCAGGCTTGCCGTAAAGAATGTTATTTTTTATCGTATCGTTGAAAAGTATGGTCTCCTGGGTAACGATACCGATAAGCCGGCGAAGGGAACAAAGTTTAAGCTTTTTTATATCTATGCCGTCGATCATGATCCTGCCCGCCCTTGGGTCGTAAAAACGCGGGACCAGGTCCACAAGAGTGGTTTTTCCCGTGCCGCTGGGGCCGACAACCGCCAAAACCGACCCCTTCTTCACTCTCATGCTTACACCCTTCAAAATATCCTGCTCCGCATAGCGGAACCACACATCCTCGAAAACGATGTCGTTCTTAAAATCAGCCAATTCCAGGGCGTTCGGATCTTCTTTTATGCTGGGAGGAGTATCCAATACCTCGTAAATCCGGCTGCTGGCCGCAACGGCCTGCTGCATTATCGAACTTACCTGGCTTAATTTTTTAAACGGCTTAATAAGCGACAAAAGAGCGGCCATGAACAAAGCGAAGGCCCCAAAAGAAAGCGCGCCTTCCATAACCTGCCTGCCGCTGTAATATATGATAAAAAGCGCCATAGCTACGCCGATCAATTCCGTGACATTACCCAGGATCAGCATCCTTTTTATGGACTTCATGGCGATCTTGTAATAATCGTGGTTTTGCCTCTTAAACCGTTCCAGCTCCCTGGCCTCGGCGCAAAACGCGCGTACTATCCTTACCCCGGTAAAATTCTCGACGAGCAGTGAATTTATATCCGCCATCTTCTCCTGCGATCTCTTGCTTAGTTTTCGCAGCATTTTTCCTACCGCTATCACCGGGATCATGACCATAGGCAAAACGACTATGGAGATCAAGGCCATCTTCCAATTGATCAAGAAGGTAAGCAGGGCAAAGGAAATCACCTGGAAAGACTGATAGACCAGGTCAGTAAGGGCGTACGAAACCGCGTTTTCTATCAATTTTACGTCGTTGGTAATGCGTGATACCAGTTCGCCGCTTCTTTTTTGGGTAAAATAATCCAAGGATAAACTATGCAGCTTGTCGTATACCATATTCCTGACGTCACGGATAACCTTCTGGCCAACATCAGACATGCTATAAGACTGCATAAACTCAAAGATGGCCCGGATAACCAGGGCTACCGGCATTACGATCAGCAGCACATAAAGGACCTTCAGGGGTTCTAGGGAATTAAGGCGGGTAAGGATATTCTCGACAAAAACCGGGAGCTTGCCCTGGGTAAAAGTTATGGGTTTATTGGTAAAGACCCTGTCCACTACGGGCACTATCGCGCTTAAGCGGAAGACGTCCAGCAGGGTGACGATCCCCATAAAAATGCCGGATAGGATCAATTCTCCGTAGTAGGGCTTGGCAAACTTGAATAATCGCGAATAATTCTTCACTTTTTCCTATTATTTTGTTCTGGCTTGAAGAAATACTATATCATAGCAATTGGCTTTTGTCGAGCCGTAGTTGCAACTTTTTTTAGGGAAAATCCAGCTTCGTTAAGGCGGCCTGCCGTGAAATTTTAGTTGCAACGCGGCGTGCGATTTGCTATCATCGTTTCATGCCTAATATACGCGTCGGAGTGGTGGGAGTGGGCCACCTGGGAAGCCTGCATGCCAAAATATACAGCCAGCTCAAGGGTTGCTCCCTGGAAGCGGTTTGCGATACGGATAAGGCCCGGGTCAATGAATTATCCAGGGAGCTGAATGTCCCCGGATATACCGATTATAGAGAGCTTTTCGGCAAAGTAGACGCGATAAGCGTTGCCGTACCTACAAACCTGCACTATGAAGTAGCCTCCGCCTTTCTAAATAAAAATATACATACCCTCGTGGAAAAACCTTTTACGCCGGACTTAAGAGAAGCCGATGCCTTAATAGAATTAGCCGCGAAAAACAAGCTCATACTCCAGGTTGGCCACATCGAAAGGTTCAATTCCGCTTTTTCCGCCACTAAAAGGATCATCAAAGATCCCAAGTTTATCGAATGCCACAGGCTTTCCCCTTTTCCAAACCGCTCCCTGGACGTAGGAGCTGTACTGGATATCATGATCCACGATATTGATATAATCTTGGGATTGGTTAATTCCAAAGTAAAGAAAATAGAGTCCGTCGGCGTAAATGTGCTTACCCAATTTGAGGATATAGCCAATAGCCGGATAAGTTTCGAGAACGGCTGCGTGGCAAACCTTACCGCCAGCCGGGTCTCTGATGAAATAATGCGTAAGATCCGGATATTCCAGGAGGGAACCTATATATCGCTGGATTACAAGGAAGCTAAGGCCTGTGTATATAAAAAGAGCGGTTTTATGATAACGAAGCAGGACCTGCCTATAGAGAAAGAACAGCCCCTGCAGAAAGAGCTGGGATCTTTCATCGACTCGGTAACCCACCATAAAGAACCCCTGGTTTCCGGCCCTGTAGCCAGACAGGCCCTTAAAGTAGCCCTGGATATACAAAACCAGATATGGCGCAAATAAGGCATTTATTCTTTGTCTGCGGAGAAGCATCCGGCGACCTTCACGCCGGAACACTCGCTAAAAAAATCCTCGAGATAGACCATGGAATAAGAATTTCCGGCGTAGGAGGGGACATCCTGCGCGCAGCAGGAGCGAACATCTTTAGCGACATTAAGGATCTCGGGGTGATGGGGCTTTTCGACGTTTTAAGAAAATTACCCCGGTTCCTTGCGTTAAAAGACCTGGTCATTAATAAAATAAGGGAAGAAAAGCCGGATGCCGTGATCCTGGTAGATTTTTCCGGTTTTAACCTGAGGCTCGCCAAAGAAATAAACAGGTCCGTACCGGTGATATACTATGTGAGCCCCCAGGTGTGGGCCTCGCGCCCGGGGCGCATTAAAACCATAAAAGATTATGTGGACCGGATGGTCGTCCTCTTTAAATTCGAAGAGGAGTTTTATGAAAGGCGCGGGGTGAGGGCCGCTTTTACCGGCCATCCGCTTCTGGATATAGTCAAGCCTTCGCTTGAAAAAGATGAATTTATGCGCCGGTTTGATCTTCATGCCAACAAAACCACGCTGGTTCTTTTGCCCGGCTCGAGAAAACAGGAAGTTGAGCGTATCCTGCCCGTAATGCTGGAATCCTGCCGGCATATCATAAAAGGGGTAAAAAATGCGCAGCTTGTGATCGCTAAATCTTCACAGGTCGAACTTGACGCCTATGACAGGATAGTGGAGGAAAAAAATATAGATTTGACGATCATCGAAGGAAAGACTTACGATTGCCTGAACATCGCCGACTTTTGCCTGGTAGCTTCAGGCACAGCTACCCTGGAGACGGCGATCATGCAAAAGCCGATGGCTGTGATCTACAGGATGAACCCCCTGAATTACTTTCTCTACAGGCCCCAGGTCAAACTGCCTTATATTGGCATGGTGAATATAGTGGCTGGCAAAAAGATCGTCCCTGAATTCATCCAATTCCAGGCTAAGCCGAAAGAGATCTCGCGAGAAGTCTTGCGTATACTGGGGGACGCTGCTGAGCGGGAAAGGATTAAGAAAGATCTGGCCTTAGTTAAGTCTCAACTCGGTGAAAAAGGCGCTGCCATGCGCGCCGCCAAGGTTATTCTTGACTTTCTCTCTCCTATTTAAATGCCTGCGAGATGCCGTAAGCCGCGCCTGCGCTGATCGCCGCGCCAACTAAAGCCGCGCAACCTGAAACCAAAAATACAAAAGAACTCAGAACCGCCAAACTAAATACTTTTTTAAGCATCAATCCTCCAACAGGGACGTTCCCTTATTAAATTACCCTTTTAGCTATAATGACTTACGAACTCTTATTTTCCAAAATTTAAATTCCATTGGCAATTATTCAAAATGGAAAATGAACGTTTATAACTTATTGCGCCAAAGAAAGTTATATTCATAAGGAGCGTCCCTGATTTTTAGCCATATTGATGCGTTCATCGATCGGCGGATGGTCAAAAAAGAAAAATTTGATCACAGGGTGCGGGCTTCGGTCGGCAAGATTCTGGGCGCTTAGCTTTTCCATCATAGAAACAAAAGCCTCTTTCAATCCCGTAACTGAAAGCGCTGTCCTGTCGGCATCTCTTTCCAAGCGCCTGCTGATGAAATTCTGAAATGGCTGCGTAATGATCCCGAACGCGACCAGGTACATCATCACCACCGGCAGCGCCGCGACATCCGAAAGCGAAGAAAACCCGAAAAAGCTTAAAACCACGCCGCTTGTTTTGAATATAAAATAAAAGGTGAGTATCGTAACCAACGAATTCAAAAGGATAAGTTTAAAAAGATGCCTCAACTTATAATGCGCGAATTCATGCGCCAGGATGACCGCGATCTCATCGTCGGAATATTTATCTTTTAATGTATCGGCGAGGATCACCCGCTTCGTCTTGCCCATACCCACGAAAGCGGCGTTTGCCTTTAAAGTCTTTTTGCTGAAATCTATCTCGAAAACGTCCAATATTTTCACCTTCATTTTCTCGGCTAGGTTCAAGATCTTTTCCTTAAGGCTGTCGCTTGAAAGTTTTCTATATTTAAAAAAGAGCGGGATGATGATAATGGGCGCCAGGCGGGATAATATCAGGCTGAAGAATATCCAGGCGATAGAGATGATCCACCACCATCCGCCGGTAAAATGGTTCAATACCCAATAAAAAAGGGCGATGAGGATGAGCGTGATCACATAATAAACTATTCCTCCCTTAACCTGGTCTTTACACCAGTCGCAGACGGTCTGCCTTGAGAGGCCGAACTTATGCTCCAAAATGTAAGAGGAATAAAAATTCAAGGGAAAGCTGACAATGTAATAAGAAACGGAGGCTACCAGAAGGTAAAGAGGGATAACGGCGTAATAATTCCCCGTAAAGTTAAATAGCAGCGTGCCCAGCGCCTTTGAAAACCCGAAGGCGGTAAAAACAAAAAGCGCGGCTCCAAGGTACGCCGTGTCAATAATTGCCAGGGCATACTTGAGGCTTGAGTATTTCTTTGCCCTATTCGGCTGATTTTCCGGAAATAGGTTCGACATTCAAATAAGTCCTGACTTTTCCGTGGCTGGTTTTCTTGCGGGTAAAATAGACCTTGCCGGAGCAGCCCGAGAACAATGTGCCCAAACCCTTGACATTGATCCCCGCCTTATAAAAGTCTTTCCCTTTTAGCAAGATCTGACCGGACTTGACCATTGTGCCGCTGGAAACCTTGAGCATTTTGTCTTTCTTTGGTGTTGATTTTCCGCCTGCCATTTTTTCCTCCTAGTTTATCCGTAATACTACCACACATCTTCTAACTTAGCAATATTTCTTCCCTTTTTGAAGGAATATAGTTTTTTATATTTTTCTCATTAAGGGCATCTGACAACGCCTGCGCCTGCTCGGGGTCTGAATGGACCAAAAAGACCCTTTTTAACGGGCTCGCCGCCAAAGCGAAATCACATAGTTCATTTTTATCCGCGTGGCCGGAAAAAGAGTTAATCACTATGACTTCGGCATTGAGCTCATGTTCCACGCCGAATATGCGCACGAACCTTGAGCGCTCGACGATCTTCCTGCCCAGCGTGTCTTTCGCCATATAGCCTACCACCAATATGGAATTGCGTGATTCCTCTATGTTATTTTTAAGGTGGTGCAGTATCCTGCCGGACTCGCACATCCCGGAGCCGGCGATTATGATCATCGGCCTTTTATCGTTATTCAACCCTTTGGATTCTTCCTGCGTACGGATAAACCTTAAGCTCAAAGACTCAAAAGGCCCTTCTTTGCGGCTCATATTACGGCTGGTTTCGGAGTCGAGATAATCAGCGTGATGGGAAAATAAGTCGGTTATCTCAAGCGCAAGCGGGCTGTCTACGTATATAGGTACGGGAGCGATGGATTTTTCTTTAAGGAGCTCGTCTAAAAAGAATATTATTTCCTGGGTACGCTCGAGGGTAAAGGCGGGAATAAGTATCTTCCCCTTCCTCGCGATCGTCCGGTTGACCGCTTCTTTTAATTTCTCTTTTGCCTCGCCGATAGGAGCGTGGAGCCTTCCGCCGTATGTGCTTTCCAGGACCAGATAATCAAGCCCTTTAGGGACCACCGGGTCATTAAGCAAGGGCAGGTTCTTTCTTCCCAGGTCAACGGCGTAACCCAGCATTACGCTTTTGCCCTCTGCTTCCTTTATCTCTACAGCGATTACGCTTGAGCCGAGTATATGCCCCGCGTCAAAAAATGTGAAAAATATGTCTTTGGCGGCGCAGAAACGCGTTCCGTAAGGTATGGCTCGAAAACGCGAACCGACTTTCAGCGCTTCCTTCCTGGTATATAACGCTTCACGCAAAGGCAGGCCCAGGCGCCTGTTTATTTTATTGACGTACCTTGTGTCTTCTTCCTGGATCTTACCGGAATCTTCAAGCATCAGCTTGGCTAGATCCCTCGTAGCGGATGTTGAGTAAATCCTGCAGCGCATCCCGCGCTTGATCAAAGTGGGGATATTGCCGCAGTGATCTATATGGGCGTGAGATAAAATGAGGGCATCCAGCTTGCGCGGGTTGAATTGGAAGCTGGTATTTATACTATAGGACTCATCACGGCGGCCCTGAAAAAGCCCGGCGTCAAGCAATACCTGGGATTTATCGGTAGTGATCAGATGGCTTGAGCCGGTAACTGTCCCGACGCCTCCTAAAAATCTTATTCTTACCGCCATAAGCCGTACCCCCGGTTTCGGATCGTTGGTTTAAAATTTATACTTTAGCCTGAAAATCGCCACGACGGCCAGGCAAAGATAAACAAGGCTAAAAAGTAATAACGCTTTATTTTCCGAAAAGTAGGCCGTCAGCACCGCCGGATTATTAAAAATATTTTTTCCTACCCCCGCGAGAATATATTGCACCCAGAAGACCCTTATCGGCGTGGCGAGTAGTACCGCCGGCAGATAGCGCCTGAAAGGTATGCTGGTGAGGCCTATGCCTAAATCCATAAAGCGGTAAGGTATGAGCGGCGTCAGCCTGACGATAAAAAGCCAAAAAGAATTGATGCCCGCCAGCCTGTCGTCTAATCTCCACTCTTTCTTCCGCGCGTAATTTTCAACAAATCCCCTGCCCAGGTACTTGGCCAGGCGGAATAATATAAAAGCGTTGATAACCTCCCCGATCACGATCAACAAAGTGCTTAGATAGGCGCCGTAGGCCACTGCCGCGGCGATCCAGAATATGTCCTTGGAAAAGAAAATAAAAAAAGTTATGATTACGTAGAGAAATACGTAGATCATGCCGCTATATACGAAAGGGAACCTGTTGAGGGAACTCTCCAGCCCTTGCGTATCAATATGCAGGTACCTTCCCGCGTGCCATAAAACTAAAAGGCACATAACCAAGAGCAGAAATTTGAGTTTATTCTTGCGCCTTAGCGTTTGCATTAGCCGTTTTTATATGATTATTAAGTTACGAAGAGGTTTCTAGATGAGAATTTCCCGTCGGTAGTGAGATTTACGCCCAATCTTTTAAGTCCGATCTCGTCCCCCGGGGAGGGGATATGCGTCATATGCATCTCGCATCCTTTTAATTCCACAAGTTTTTTCATCGCCAGCTCGGCGGTATGGTTGGTTGTAGCGCTGATGGAGAGCGCGATCAGCGTCTCCTCCAGGTCCAGGCTCTCGGATTCAGCTTCGAGAACCCCCTCCTTCAATTTGGATATTTGGTTTATTACATGCGGCGATAGAAGGTGGATCTCATCGGGAATATTAGCGAGCACTTTTATGGCGTTCAAAACGAGGCTGGACGCGGCGTGCATAAGCGGGGAGTTCTTTCCGGTCAATATCCGCCCGCTCTTTAGTTCTATAGCCGCGCCGCAATATATTCCGGCGCTGCCCTTGGACCTGCCTTCCGCTTCTTCGGCCGCGGCCCTCGCCACATCTACAACTTTTCTGTCGGATACTTTTACCCCCAATTCTTCCATGAGAAGCACGACCCTATCCACAGTCTCTTTCTTCTCTATCCCTAAGACGTATTCAGCGTTATATCTGAAGTATCTGCGGATCAATTCCTGCTTGGCGGCCTCCTGGACGATCTTATCGTCGACGATCCCGAAACCCGCGCGGTTAACCCCCATATCGGTAGGCGAATTGTACATCGGCAGGTTGGCGCCTTTATTGAATATCCTTGTCAATATCAGTCTCAATATAGGGAAGCTTTCCACGTCACGGTTATAATTAATAGCCGCCTCTTTGTAAGTATTGAGGTGAAAAGGGTCAACTAGGTTAAAGTCGAGTATATCGGCGGTAGCGGCTTCGTAGGCGACGTTAACGGGATGTTTAAGAGGGATATTCCAGATCGGAAAGGTTTCGAATTTCGCATAACCCGCGTTTATTCCTCTGGCATGCTCCTGGTAGAGCTGGGAAAGACACGTCGCCAGTTTTCCGCTGCCCGGGCCCGGTCCGGTAACTATCGCTATGGGCTTATTTGTTTGGATGTAATCATTTAACCCCAAACCCTTATCGCTGACTACCGAATCTATGTTCGCGGGATAGCCCTCTATGGGGTAATGCAAATAAACTTTTACGCCCCTGCGCTCTAATTTATTCTTAAAGATCGACGCCGTCGGCTGGTTAGCGAACCTGGTGATCACTACGGCAAGTATATCCAGCCCCCATTTCCTTAGATCATCGATGAGCTTAAAGGTAGCCGCGTCATAGGTTATCCCGAAGTCGCCTCTTACCCTGCCTTTTTCTATGTCTCCGGCGTAGATACAGAGCACGATTTCTATTTGTTCTTTTAATTGTTGCAGCAGCCTTATTTTTACGTTCGGGTCATAGCCGGGCAGGACCCTTGCGGCGTGGTAATCAAAACAAAGCTTGCCGCCGAATTCCAGGTAAAGCTTATTCCCGAACTTCTTGACCCGGTCTACAATAGCGGCCGTTTGCTCTTTAAGGTACTTTTCGTTATCGAAACCTATTTTTCCCATAATAATGTGATGTTTATGTGATTAATTATTAAGCAGCATTATATTATATTACTTTCCCTTTGTAAAGAAAAAGCAAAACGTTCGCTATTTATTTATTGTAGGTAGAATAGAAATACGGGGTGTAGGCCTGAAATTCCCCCGAACAGGTATCCACAGATTTAAAATCCGAGGTAATGCCTAAGGATTTGCGCAGGCGGTATATCTCGCCTTCCTCTCTGTCCAATAATCCGGCAAGCTGTTTGTCGCTGAAACCGTATTTTTTTGCTTTTGCCAATATTTCTTTTGTAATAGAATCTTTGTTTTCCAGTATCGTCTTCTCCATGTCTATTATTTCTTTTATATTGTATAAGAACCAGCGGTCTATGGCGGTGATCTCATTGATCTTATCTATACCGATCCCCGATCTAAGCGCGTCGCCGATGTAAAACAGCCTGTCCGCATTGGGTATACGTAATTTTTTATAAATAGATTCTAAAAGATCACCCTGCGGTTTTATATTCCGTAAATCCTTAAAGACGGCGCTTTCCAGGCCGTATTTTTTAATTTCGAGCGAACGGACCGCCTTCTGCAGCGCCTCCTTGAATGTCCTGCCTATCGCCATTGTCTCGCCTACTGATTTCATGGACACTGTCAGCGTAGCGTCCGCGGAAGGGAATTTCTCAAACGTAAATCGCGGGATCTTTACTATACAGTAATCGATCGCGGGCTCAAAACACGCGGGCGTCTTCAATGTAATATCGTTAGCGATCTCATCAAGGGTATAGCCAACCGCCAATTTTGCGGCTATTTTCGCGATCGGAAAACCCGTAGCCTTCGAGGCCAGGGCGGAGCTTCTTGACACCCGGGGATTCATTTCAATGATCACCATTCGCCCGGTCTTTGGGTTCACGGCGAACTGGATGTTTGAGCCGCCTGTCTCCACCCCTATCTGCCTTATGCAGGAGATTGCCGCGTCGCGCATCTTCTGGTATTCGCGGTCGGTCAATGTTTGTATGGGGGCGACCGTTATGCTGTCTCCGGTATGTATCCCCATCGGGTCAAAGTTTTCAATGGAGCAGATTATTACAACGTTATCTTTGGAATCCCGCATTACCTCCAATTCAAATTCTTTCCAGCCGATAACCGATTCTTCTATCAAGACTTCGCCTATCATACTTGCGCTAAGGCCGGTCTTTGCCGACTCTGTAAATTCCTCCGCGTTATAAACAACGCTGCCTCCGGTGCCCCCCAAGGTAAAGCTCGGCCTTATTATTACCGGAAACCCTATTTCTTGTACGATCTGCTTTGCCTGTGTTAAATCGTAAGCGAACCCGCTTTTTGGCAGATCCAGGCCGATCTTTTTCATCGAATCCCTGAATAACTTCCTGTCTTCGCCTTTTTTGATCGCCTTTATGTTCGCGCCTATGGTATTAACACCGTATTTTCTTAATACGCCCGCCTCCGAAAGTTTTACCGCCAAATTCAAGGCAGTTTGTCCTCCGAGCGTAGGCAGAAGCGCGTCCGGCCTCTCCTTGGCGATTATTTTCTCCAGCGAGCCAACCGTCAAAGGCTCGATGTAAGTGCTGTCGGCAAACTCCGGGTCGGTCATGATCGTAGCGGGGTTTGAGTTTACCAGGACAATTTTATAGCCTTCCTGCCTTAAGACCTTGCAAGCCTGAGTCCCGGAATAATCGAATTCGCAAGCCTGGCTGATGATGATAGGCCCTGAGCCGATGATCAAGATCTTTTTAATGTCTTTTCTTCTTGGCACGCCAATTCTCCATCATACCCGTAAATTCCGCGAACAAATAGACAGCGTCATGAGGCCCGGGAGCGGCTTCGGGATGGAACTGCACGGAAAATACAGGCAATTTCTTATGCCGCATACCTTCCAGGGTATTATCGTTTAAGTTAATATGCGTCATTTCTATGTCTTTCTTATTCAATGATCCCATATCCACGCAAAAACCGTGGTTTTGCACGGTGATGGATACCTTCCCGGTTTTCAAATCTTTTACCGGCTGGTTGGCTCCGTGATGGCCGAATTTTAACTTATAAGTTCTGCCGCCCAGGGCCAGCCCCAGCATCTGGTGGCCGAGGCAGATCCCGAATATCGGCACCCTGCCTATTAATCCGGCAGTCGTATTTATTACATACTTGACCGCGGCCGGGTCTCCCGGGCCGTTGGAAAGAAGCACGCCGTCAGGCTCCTCGCTTAAGATTTCCTCCGCGGGAGTGCCCGCGGGAACAGAGATGACCCGGCATCCGTTCTTTATAAGCTCCCGTACAATATTTGATTTCGCGCCGCAATCAAGGAGCACTACCTTATATTTACTTTTCCCCCCCTCAAAAAAAATTTCCCTTTTACCGGTTACTTCCCTGACCAAATCTTTTCCGATCAATCCTTCGGAATCCCTTGCTTTCTTCACCAGGCTTTTTTCGTCCAGGTCAATAGTGGAAAGGACGGCTTTCATGGCGCCGGCCTGCCTTATATGCAGAGTAAGCTCTCTTGTATCTATGCCTTCAATAGCCGCGACTTTATTCTCTCTAAGATAGTCTTGCAGTATTTTTTCGCTGCGCCAGTTACTGGCAATTTTACTGTATTCCGTGACCGCCAACCCTTCCAAAAATGGCCGGCCTGACTCATTGTCTTCTTTGACTATACCATAATTTCCTATCAAAGGATATGTCATTGCTACGATCTGGCCTTTATAAGACGGGTCGGTGATTATCTCCTGATAACCGGTCATGCTGGTATTAAAAACAACTTCTCCGCATCTTTCTACATCGGCCCCAAAAGACCTGCCCCTGAAAATTTTTCCGTCTTCTAACGCTAATATTGCGTCCATATTTTATGTTAAATCAGCCCGGGATTTTCTTAAAGAGATCCTAAGGCAGCTTTGATGAAGCCGCTGAATAAGGGATGGGCCTTGTCCGGCTTGGATTTAAATTCCGGATGGAATTGCACCGCGATAAAATAAGGGTGGTCCTTGACTTCTATTATCTCAACGAGGTCCTTGTTGGCGTATATGCCCGAAAAACTCATCCCTTTCTTCTCCAATAGATCTTTGTATTTATTATTAAACTCATATCTGTGGCGGTGTCTCTCCAGGACTGAATACTTCTTGTACAGCCTCGACGCCAGCGTATTTTTCTTGACCACGCAGGGATACGCGCCCAAGCGCATAGTGCCGCCCAAGTCCCTGACTTTCTTTTGCTCTTCCAAAAGGCTGATCACGGGGTACTTTGTCTTAGGTTTAAATTCAGTGGAATTCGCTTCTTTTAAGCCGCAGGCATTCCTGGCAAACTCGATCACCGAACACTGCATCCCAAGGCAAAGGCCCAGAAAAGGCATCTTATTTTTGCGCGCGAACCTTATAGCCTTGATCTTACCTTCGATGCCGCGATAACCGAACCCGCCCGGAACAAGTACGCCGGAAACATCGTTTAATAGTTTTTCCGGGCCGCATTTTTCTATATCTTCGGGATCTATTTTCTTTATCTCCACTTTGGCGTCGTTCTCGATCCCCGCGTGGGTCAGGGATTCATAGATCGATTTATAAGAATCCTGCAGGCTGATGTATTTGCCTACCAGGGCTATCGCGACTTTATGCCTGGGGTTCAGCGCTCTTTCCACGACCAACCTTTCCCATTCCTTTAAGTCGGAGAATTTACAGATGAGATGGAAATGGCTCAAGATTATTTCGTCGAGGATCTGATTTTTGAAAACCAGCGGCAGCTGATAAATAGTATCAACATCTTTGGCTTCGATTACCGCTTCTTTCCTCACGTTGCAAAATAAGGATATTTTTTCCTTTACTTCATCGGATAAAGATTTCTCCGTGCGGCAGATCAATATATCCGGCTGGATACCTATCTCTCTGAGAGTTCCTACGCTATGCTGCGTGGGCTTGGTCTTTATCTCCCCGGCGCATTTTATATAAGGTATCAGCGTCAGGTGTATGTAAAGCACATTTTCTTTCCCGGCGTCCAGGCTGAACTGCCTGGCTGCCTCTAAGAAAGGCAGGCTTTCGATATCGCCTACAGTGCCCCCGATCTCCACTATTACCACCTGCGCGGCTGAGACTTGCGCCAGCTTTTTGACCCGCTCCTTTATCTCATCCGTGATATGCGGAATGACCTGAATGGTTTTACCTAAATAATCCCCCCGCCTCTCCCGTGAAATGACCGCGTTATATACCTGGCCGGTGGTCACGTTGTTGAATTTGGTCATCTGGGCGCTGACAAACCTTTCGTAATGGCCCAGGTCTAAATCGGTTTCCGCCCCGTCTTCGGTGACATAAACTTCTCCGTGCTGATACGGGTTCATTGTCCCGGGATCAACGTTAATATAGGGATCGCACTTCATTATGGTTACTTTCAACCCCCTGGACTCCAAGATCTTGCCTATAGAGGCGGAAGCGATCCCTTTGCCCAGACTTGATATTACTCCGCCGGTAACGAATATGTATTTTGTCATATAGCCTCTCAATGCATAAAAAAAAGACGCTTTTTTGCCGATGATCCGGCCTTAAAAAAACGCCCTTGTTTTGCCAGGTAAGTTCTGCCTTGAATTACCCTCATAAATATACCATAACCGGAGAGGATGTCAACACCCCTGAATACCATGCCTCGATGTTTTTAGATATCCATCGATGCGATCCGCCGCTCTCCTGCCTTCAGAAATCGCCCAAACAACCAGCGACTGGCCCCTGCGCGCGTCCCCGGCGGCAAAGACGCTTTCAATATTAGTCATATAATCTTCGTTTGTTTTTACATTGCCCTTGGTATCAAATTCCAGGCCCAGATCCCGCGTCAAACCGCTGTGTTCAGGGTGGAGAAACCCTAAGGCTAAAATAACCAGATCAGCTTCAATTTCAAATTCCTTTTCTCCCGGCTCTTGCGCGAGTCTCTGGCAAAGAAGTTTTTCTACGCGGCCGTTCCTGCCGGTAAATTTCTTGGTCGAGACTGACCACTGCCTTATCCCGCCTTCTTCGTGGCTGGTTGAAGTCCTGTAAAGCAAAGGATAGCTTGGCCAAGGGTAATCCGGCGTCCGGCATTCCGGCGGCTTAGGCAAAAGCTCAATCTGGACAACTCGCTTCGCGCCCTGGCGATGGGCCACTCCTGTGCAATCGGCTCCGGTATCCCCGCCGCCGATAACCACTACCTTTTTGTCCTTGGCGTCGATCAATTCATCGATCGCTATTTTCTCGCCGCTCAACCTTTTATTTGCCTGGATCAGATAATCCAAAGCGAAATGGATCCCTTTTAGCTGCCTGCCTTCGATCTTCAAGTCCCTCGGCACGCGGGATCCGCAGGCAATACAGATGGCGGAGAAATCTTTCATTAAATTTCCTGCCGGATAATCCTTGCCTACTTGCATTCCGCCTACAAAAACAACTCCTTCTTTCCGGAGAATCTCCAGCCTGCGGTCCAGGATCTGCTTCTCCAGCTTGAAATCAGGGATGCCGTAGCGCAACAATCCGCCGATGCGCTGGTCTTTCTCAAAAACTATGACCATATACCCGGCCTGATTTAACTGGTCAGCGCACGCCAGGCCGGCCGGACCCGATCCGATAATCGCGATCTCCTTTCCGGTGCGTTTCCTGGGCGGCCTAGGCTTAACCAGGCCGGTCTTAAAGGCATATTCGATAACCTCTAATTCGTTCTGCCGGATCGTCACAGGCTCGTCATTGATCCCCAGAACGCAGGAGTATTCGCACGCCGCCGGACATAACCTGGCGGTAATTTCCGGGAAGTTATTCGTCGCGCTGAGCAATGTAAACGCCTTCTGCCATTGCCCGCGAAAGAGCAGATCATTCCATTCCGGGATATAATTGCCTATTGGGCATCCCCAGTGGCAAAAAGGCGTGCCGCAATCCATGCAGCGCGAGGCCTGAAGGCCGGAGTCTTTTTCGCTGCGCAACATTGCCGTTTCACGATAATCCTTTACGCGCTCGCAAACCGGACGGTATTTTACCGGTTGTCTTTTAACTTTCAAGAACCCTTTTATATCACCCATCTAATACCTCAGCCAACTCAGGCTCCTCCTGCGCTTGCTTCATCTCTAATACCCGTTTATATTCTCGGGGCATGACCTTGATGAATTTCCTGACCTCCCGCGGAAAATTGTCCAGGATCTTTCCGGCAAGGCGGCTTTGAGTATATTGAAAGTGGTTGCGTAAAAGGCCGTAAAGATTCTTTACGTCTTCCACGCCGAGCCGCTCCAAATCTACCATCTCTAAATTGCACTTTTCTTTAAATGCCCTGCCCGGATCGTATATGTAGGCGATTCCACCGGACATACCCGCGGCAAAATTCCTTCCGGACCGCCCCAGGACCACCACTCTTCCCCCGGTCATATATTCACAGCCGTGATCACCCACTCCTTCCACCACCGCCAGCAAACCGGAATTACGGATACAGAATCTTTCTCCCGCGACGCCACGGATATAAGCCTGACCTGAAATTGCCCCGTAAAAACCGGTATTTCCCATAATGATGTTCTCTTCGGCCGCGTAATCCGTCCCCTGGCCGGGATATATAATGATCCGGCCTCCGGAAATGCCTTTGCCCACATAGTCATTAGCCATTCCTTCCAATTCGAAAGTCACGCCTTTGGCCAACCACGCCCCAAAACTCTGCCCTGCCACGCCTTTAAATTTACAGTGGATAGCGCCGTCGGCTAAACCATCCTCCCCGTAAATGCTGCAGACTTTCCCGCTTAACATCGCTCCTGTAGCGCGA
>JAQUPI010000026.1:0-21641 GCA_028716705.1 Candidatus Omnitrophota bacterium
AAAAGGCGATCGACGCCTTCAACAAGGCGATCAAGATCAACCCGGAAAACGAACAAGCCCATCACGGCCTAGGGTTATGTTACCGCAATGACAAGGACTTCGACCGCGCCATCGAAGAGTTCAATAAAGCCGCGCAGATAAACCCCAACGTAAGTTACGTGCATCAGGACCTGGGTTTCTGTTACCTGGAAAAAGGCGAAATGGAAAAGGCGATCGACGCCTTCAACAAGGCGATCAAGATCAACCCGGAAAACGAACAAGCCCATCACGGCCTAGGGTTATGTTACCGCAATGACAAGGACTTCGACCGCGCCATCGAAGAGTTCAATAAGGCCCTGGAATTGAACACGGGGAGGAGTTACTTTTATTACGATATAGGATTATGCCATCTGGACAAAGGCAGCATAGGAATGGCAATCAGCGCGTTCAGGCAGGGTTTGGCCATTGATCCCGGGGACATTAGATGCCTTTTGGAGATAGGCCGCATTAATTACATGAAAAGAAAGTACGAGAATGCCTTAAATGACCTGAATGAGGTTTTGCGTTTGGATCCGTCCAATAAGGATGCTTTATTTTGTTTGAAAAAAATAAACAAATCAAAATTATACAGGATAAGGAAGCTCTTCAGTTCCATCGGGAAGCTGCCTAAGTTATTCCTGTTTCGCAGGCAAGATGGCAGACAATAAAGATAATATAAGAAAGAAACCGGATTTTTGCGTCATTGAAGTATCGCATAAATGCATGCTTCAATGCAAGATGTGCAATTACTGGAAGGCCCAGGATGAGCCTGCCGAGATCACCAACAAAGAATTATTCAAATTCGTGGCTTCGCTTAAGGAATTTGTAGATATGCCCTTTGAAATGAATATTTCCGGCGGCGAGCCGCTGTTAAAAGAAGGCATACTTGACTTGATAGAATTTATCGCAAGCAGGGATTTCAGGTTCTCTTTAGTTACCAACGCTTATATGATAAATAAAGCCGTAGCCAAAAGGATCGCTGACTCAGGCCTTAGTTTCCTGGCCATATCCCTGGACAGCATAGAGGAAACTACACAGGATTTTTTGCGCGGTAGAAAGGGAGCGTACTGGAAAGTGATGGAAGCATTGGGATATTTTACGGGTTATCGGGGGAAATTGAGGAATTTAATAGTGCAGACTATCATTATGGAGCCCAACTTAAACGGTATCCTGGATCTTGCCCATTGGGCCCAAGAAAGGCAGCTTTCTCTTTCCTTCATGGCTCTCACAAGGCCGAATATGATCCCCATAGACCCGGCGTGGTATAAGAAAGAGGGATCCAGCATCCTTTGGCCGAAAGATATACAAAAAGTGCATAGCGTCCTAGACGCATTAATTGAATTAAAAGCTTCCGGATATAGGATAGATAATCCAGTCGGCCAGTTGCAGCGGTTTAAGCTCTATTTTTCCGATCCCGAGAAGTTTGTCAGGGAAACCCCGTGCGGTTTAGGTACCAGCATCATACACATTAATCCAAGGGGAGATGTGCATCTATGCTGTGAAATGGAGCCTATAGGGAACATTAAAGAAGCAGATATAAGCGAAATATGGCTTTCTGAAAAGGGCGAAAAAGTCAGGGAGAATATCCGCCTTTGCAATAGAAACTGCGCTGAAATGGTGAATTGTTATAGGGAGGCGGTTTAGTCATGGCGGGCCGCTTATTCAATGGTTTTTCAAGAAAAACATGCTTGTTCTACGCGGAACTGAAAGGGGGGCTATCTTACAAAAGGATGAAACGGCTGTTCTTGAATCCAGGGATAATCTTCCGTTACATGAAGGCGTTTTTTGTCCATAAAATGACGCTTGATCCTGCCATATTCAAAGAAGAGCAGATCGCTGTGAACGGATCCAGGAATTTCTATATTTTTGGAGACTTCGAGGAATTACATGACAGAATAACGGGCGTCAAAGACAGTTTCGCGAAAGAAATAAAAGAAATAAAACTCCGGATTAGCAGCGAAGAAAATATAAAGATAACGATCGGAATTTCCAGATATAATTTCCTGAGGGTAAACAGAATGGCCGAATTCTGTATGTCGCTTTTAGGCAGCCGGACGGATCTTTCCTCTATTCGCCTTGATTTATTTCCTGTAAAAGACATATCAAAGAATTTCTCGAGGTTTTTGGATGAAATAAAGAAAAATATCGATACGGGCAGGATCAGCGTAGCGGTCCATGATGATAAGCTGGCCGAGATCCTGGATACTGTCGGGTTGCATGCTCATGTCAACCCGGGCAGAGAAAAAGATCTTTTAAGGCTTTTAGGAATAATATGCGAACAGGTTTTTATCGGCCCCCAGACAATAGTTTTCGACCCGTTCCACAGATGCAACGCCAAATGCCAGCATTGCTGGGTGCATACTCCTTCGGTAAAACATCCCGAAGAATTCTTGAGCCGTAAATTTGATCTCGAGATCTTTAAGAAGATCATAGATGACGCCGCAGAAATGCTCACTGACGGTATAATCCTCCAGGGGGACGGAGAGCCGCTGATGTATGATAAATTCATGCCCATGCTCAGGTATGCCCGGGATAAGGGCCTTGGGGTATTATTTTTCACGAACGGAATACTGCTGAATGAAGATAGGGCAAAAGAGGTGATCCAGCTGGGGGTAAATGAGATCTACTGCAGTTTCCCCGCAGGCACCGCGGAGGTGTATGAAAAGGTTGCTTCAGTGCAACCGGCGCAGACTTTTTATACTATCCGGGATAACCTAAAAAGATTTATGGTCTTGAGGAGGAAGGCGGGCAAGGATAAACCCAGGCTTATCGTTACCCATGTGATCCACAACATGAATTACCACCAGCTTATAGAAATGGCTAAAATGGACGTGGAAATAGCCCCCGACGCGGTTCGTTTTTATCTTATAAGGTTGGACGTAATGAACAGGTTTTTGCAGCTTAAGCCGCAAGAAGTAGAAGAGATAAAAAGGCAGGTGCCGGAAATATCCGATATACTGAAGAAAAATAATATAGATTTTGTGGATAATTTTGAATTCCAGTTAAACCACTATGACGAAAAAACAGGCGCCTGGTCAAAAGATTTCTTCCTGAACCATGGCTGTACGATTGGCTGGTATTTTAACCTGATACCGGCAAAATACGATATGAGTTTCTGTTGCCATTTACGCACGGTAGGTTATCTGGATAAACAGCCTTTTAAGACGGTTTGGAATTCAATCGAGTACTGGCGATGGAGAAGGCAGGCAAAATACCTGAGGGATAACCGGAATGTAAAATTTGCCAACGGCCAGGTGCTCTACGACGAACATTGCGACCATTGCGATAATCACCAGACTATAATCAGGACATTGGGCGACTTAAAAAAATACGACCTATACAAATATTATAAATGATCAAAATATGCCCCAGGTTAATAAAAATACCGCTTCTGATTTCTTTGCTGCTTATTTGCCTGGCTATGGATACATGCCTGTTTATCCTTAAGAAGGCCAAAAATATGCTGGTTTTCCCGGGAGGATAAAAATGAATATCCTTATGGTCCACCCCCACGACATATTTTCCAGCGAGGAGCCATGGACGGTCCGCATTGTTTATCTTGCCGGGGAATTCGTCAAAAACGGCCATAGCGTAAAGCTGGTATATTTCCCCCTGTATTGGAAAGGGCAAGGGCCTCAGCAATTGTCTAACGGCATAATCGCCATCCCTTTTTCAAGAAGGCACGGCCCGCATATTTTTATTTCGAATATTATAAAGATGCATGGGCTGGCAAAATGGGCTGACATTATACATTTTCAGAAATGCTTCTATCACGCGGCCATCCCGGCTTTGATATCCGCTTTTTTAAGGAACAAACCGTTGCACTATGATTGGGATGATTGGGAGGTCAAGATATACGAAGTTTCCACAAAGCCGGGCATTATGACAAGGCTTATTCATGTTTTCTTGAATACTCTTGAGATGGTAATTCCCAAAATCTGCGATACGGTATCCTGCGCCAGCGAAAGACTTAAGACTGAATGCGAAAATCTAGGAGTTGACGAAAGCAGGATCTTTGAGGCGCATGTAGGGGCTGACCTTACGCATTTCAGACCGGATATTTCCGGTGAAACCGTAAGGGAAAACTACGCCATCAAGAATCCGCTCATCCTTTACCTTGGGCAGCTTCACGGCGGACAATACGTGGAACTCTTCATAGAGGCCGCGGCAGAACTTATAAATGACCACCGGCAAGATATTTCTTTCATGATAGTAGGCGGCGGATACCGGTCAAAAGAATTGAAGGAAATGGCTGAAAAACTGAAGCTCAACGGGAAATTGATTTTTACCGGGGCGCTTCCCCATCTGGATATTCCTAAATACATAGCTGCCGCAGATATCTGCGTCGCATGTTTTGAGGAAAATGAAGTAACGATGTGCAAAAGCCCGTTAAAGATAGTCGAATACCTGGCGTCGGGAAAGGCAATTGTCGCAAGCGATGTAGGAGAAGTCCCGAATATGCTCCGCGGCGCGGGCATACTCACGGAACCGGGGAATGCCGGTTCGTTAGCGTCCGGGATATTAAAGATACTGCGAGACAGCGACTTAAAAGATGATCTGCAAAAATTGGCGCGCAAGAGGGCAGAAGAGAAATACAATTGGGAGGTTACCGCTGAAAATATCATGCGGGCATACAAAAAGTCCGCTTTTAACATTGATTAAACAAGGTTTTTCGCCTCGCGCGGGCCTAATTCTTTTGTCGTCTTTATTCTTTATTGCCCGTTGTTATGCCGGACTTCAGAGCGATCATAGGCCTTCTGGATTAAGGGTAGGGATTTTTAAAGAAGAAGGCTTCCCTTGCGTTGGCGTTCCTTCCGGACTTTCTCCCGAATGGCTTTATAATAATTTCTCAAAAGAATTCAATACCGTTTACTTGGGGCAGAGTGACCTGTTAGATGCAGAACACTTCAATACTTATGCCTTTGATTTGCTGGTCCTGCCTTACGGGGAAGCTTTCCCCCATGAGGCATATGGACAGATAAAGAAATTCGTTTTCAACGGGGGAGGGCTGTTGAATATCGCAGGCCGGCCTTTCTGGGCGCCTATGAAAAAAATCGACGGGCAATGGAAAAACATGGAGAGCGCCGATCCATACAAGGAATTTTTATCCCCCCTGGGCATTAAATATTACGAATCAGGCAGGGGCAATATCGGTTTAAGCGTCACTACCAGCCTTGCGTACTCCCCGATCCTGCCGACACACGGGAATGTTTTTCCGTATAGGATCCCTGTAAGGGATTTTTTTCTTTTGAAGACCGCCGGCGAGAACACAAATTCGGTTGTCCTTACGAAAAGCTGGAGGAACCCATACCAAAAAAATTCTAAAGGCATACCGAAAAAATGGTGCCTTATAGGCTCGCGCGGAGAAGACAATCCCCTGAACCCTGAAAGCCCTTTTGCCGGAGAAATATTTAAAGCGATCGCCGATCGCCTGTCTTTTCCTATCATCATACATGAATTAGAAACGGATCTGGCAGCTTATAAACAGAAAGAGAAGGTGGCGATTTTTGTAAAGGCCACTAACATCTCAAATTCAGCGTATCGCTGCAGCTTGGATTTTGAGATTTTTGACAATGACCGTCTGGTTTATAAAAAAACAAGGCCTTTGAAATTAGGCGCTGGCAAAACCATAAATTTTAAAGCGGTTTGGGACCCAGGGGAATTTAGAGGAAGCTTTTACGCGGTTAAGGCGGTTTTAAGAGAAAATGATCTGATTCTCGATGAAGAGGAAAACGGTTTTGTGGTAATAAATAAAAAGATATTGCAAAACGGCCCGGCCCTGCAAGTAAGCGGGAAAGACTTTATCATCGGCGGAAAAAAGGGGCTCATCCTGGGGGCAAACTATTATGAAAGCAAATTAGGGGAATTGATGTGGTTGCGGCCCAACATTTTTAAAATAAGGGAAGATTTCAAATCTATGCGGGATTCCGGGATCAATTTCGTGAGAGTCCATTACCATCATTCCAAATGGTTCAGGGATTATTTTTCCAAAGTCATCCGAGAGGCTCAGGAACCGTATTTTCAGAGTGCGGACTCCGCGCCGTTACCCTCGAAGCGCTCTTTGAGAATACTGGATGCCATAATCCAGCTGGCTCAAGAACAAAATTTAATTTTCTGCATGGATATTTTTTCTTTAGTACCGCAGGAGATGGGTAATCCCGTCGGATGGTTAGGCCTCAGTGAAAGGGCCCGGGACGATGAAAAGATAAGGGTCCAGGAGAAATTTGTCGGTCTGCTTTCTGTTAGATACAAGGATGTGCCCGGCATCACCTGGGACCTCTGGAATGAGCCGCGTTTGAAAGAGAGCGAAATGCTCCTCTTAAAGGATTGGTCGAAGCGGATAAAAGAAGCATTTCGAAAAAATGGCGACAACCATCTTATAACCATAGGGGACGATTCAAGTCTATTCCTTATGGATGTATTGGACTACGGTTGCCTGCATACTTATGAACCTTCTCAGGCGGACTTTATGCCGCAAATAGTCAAACCTGTAGTTTATCAGGAGCTCTGGAATCCTGCCGGGTGTAGTTTAGACGAAGAAATAAGGCAGGCGGAGGAGCTGAATAAGGATTTCAAAGTCTTCCTGAGTACGGGATTGGCGGGATTTGTCCCTTGGCAATGGACAAGGCAATCCCGGCTTTGGAATAATGCGGGTGATTCGGAGAAATGGGACGACGATCTGGGGCTCTGTACGCATGAAGATGGCACGCCGAAGCTAGCCGGAAACAATTTACGTTCTCTGCTTAAAAGGGACTAAGGCAATGGTAAGGAAAATCACCCTGGTTTTATTTTTCGTTTTGATCGCGTCCGCGATCTGCGCCTCGCCTTACTTTAGCAAAAAAAAGACGAACGTAGTAATAATCGTTATTGATTCCCTCCGGCCAGATCATTTGAGCTGTTACGGTTACCCAAGAAATACCTCGCCAAATATAGACCAATTAGCCCAAAAGAGTATTCAGTTCACGCAAGCGATCAGCGCGAGCGGCTGGACCTTTGAATCCGTCCCTTCTATTTTAACCGGGACATACCCTCCGATGCACCAGGTCAGGAAGATCCATGACTTGAGGAATCCCGGCATTGACACCTTATTCCGCATATTAAATCCCAAAGGCTACAAGTGTGCCTTCTGGAGTAACCAGGGCGGAATAAGGTACACGGGTATCGAAGATGCCTTAACGGAATTTCATATAAAAGACATGTATAATCGATATGAGCCTTTGACCCTGGACCAGGAGCTTGTTATCGAAACGCGATCGTGGATCGAAAGGCAGAAGAAAAATAAGCCCCTTTTTGTATATATCCATCTTCACGGGCCGCATGCCCCATACAGGCCGCCTTCCCCTTATAAGGATATGTTCATTAAAGATATTCATAGGAAACCACTGGAATCCGTTCCAATTTCAGTAGAAGAATTTAACGGGGACGGTTTTATACCTCTTTCGTCGGCGGAGAATAATATCACCGACCCGAATTATTATATTGCGCGATACGACGGGGCAATCGCCTATGCGGATGCCCAGGTAGGCAGATTACTGGGTGGTTTAAAAGATCGCGGTTTATTCGATGATACGCTGATCATTTTAACAGCGGATCACGGAGAATATTTAGGAGAACACAAGCTGTATTTTAACCACGGTGAGCCGCGCGGCGGATTTGAAGAAAATATAAAAGTCCCCCTATTGATCAAACTGCCCGGAAAAAATCCTGCGAATAAGATCATCACCCGTCAGGTAAGCCTGGTGGATATCGCCCCTACGGTCCTTGAATCGGTAGGGCTGCATAGGCCTTCTTATATGCAGGGAGAAAGCCTGCTTTGCTTCGTAAAACCGTTCAGGGATTACGCCAAAGATTATGCCCTAAGTTTTTTCGAGAATAAAACCTGGATTGTCTTTAGGGCCGCGGGTTGGAAATTGATCCATAATTACGCGGATGATTTCTGGCAGCTCTATGACCTGAAGAAAGATCCCGGAGAAAACCATAATCTGATAAACGATAATCCGGAAAAATTCGCCGAATTAAGACAGAGACTAGATGCGTTAAAGGGACGGATTACCGCTTCGACCCCGGATAAAAAAAGCCCTGTATCGGAAGAAAAATTAAAAGAAGATTTGAAGAGCCTGGGGTACGCCCAGTGATTCAAGGGAATAAGGCAATGGCAAGGAAAATCACCCTGGTTTTATTTTTCGTTTTGATCGCGTCCGCGATCTGCGCCTCGCCTTACTTTAGCAAAAAAAAGACGAACGTAGTAATAATCGTTATTGATTCCCTCCGGCCAGATCATTTGAGCTGTTACGGTTACCCAAGAAATACCTCGCCAAATATAGACCAATTAGCCCAAAAGAGTATTCAGTTCACGCAAGCGATCAGCGCGAGCGGCTGGACCTTTGAATCCGTCCCTTCTATTTTAACCGGGACATACCCTCCGATGCACCAGGTCAGGAAGATCCATGACTTGAGGAATCCCGGCATTGACACCTTATTCCGCATATTAAATCCCAAAGGCTACAAGTGTGCCTTCTGGAGTAACCAGGGCGGAATAAGGTACACGGGTATCGAAGATGCCTTAACGGAATTTCATATAAAAGACATGTATAATCGATATGAGCCTTTGACCCTGGACCAGGAGCTTGTTATCGAAACGCGATCGTGGATCGAAAGGCAGAAGAAAAATAAGCCCCTTTTTGTATATATCCATCTTCACGGGCCGCATGCCCCATACAGGCCGCCTTCCCCTTATAAGGATATGTTCATTAAAGATATTCATAGGAAACCACTGGAATCCGTTCCAATTTCAGTAGAAGAATTTAACGGGGACGGTTTTATACCTCTTTCGTCGGCGGAGAATAATATCACCGACCCGAATTATTATATTGCGCGATACGACGGGGCAATCGCCTATGCGGATGCCCAGGTAGGCAGATTACTGGGTGGTTTAAAAGATCGCGGTTTATTCGATGATACGCTGATCATTTTAACAGCGGATCACGGAGAATATTTAGGAGAACACAAGCTGTATTTTAACCACGGTGAGCCGCGCGGCGGATTTGAAGAAAATATAAAAGTCCCCCTATTGATCAAACTGCCCGGAAAAAATCCTGCGAATAAGATCATCACCCGTCAGGTAAGCCTGGTGGATATCGCCCCTACGGTCCTTGAATCGGTAGGGCTGCATAGGCCTTCTTATATGCAGGGAGAAAGCCTGCTTTGCTTCGTAAAACCGTTCAGGGATTACGCCAAAGATTATGCCCTAAGTTTTTTCCGAGAAAAAAAATGGGTTGTCTTGAGGACCGAGGAGTGGAAACTGATTCTTAATATCCTTAAAGGGTCTTTTCATTGGCGGCTCTATGACCTGAAGAAAGATCCCGGAGAAAACCATAATCTGATAAACGATAATCCGGAAAAATTCGCCGAATTAAGACAGAGACTAGATGCGTTAAAGGGACGGATAGCCGCTTCGACCCCGGCTCAAATAAGCCCTGTTTCGCAGGAGCAGGCAGAAGAAGATTTGAAGAGCCTGGGGTACGCCCAATAGGCATAAGGGAAGGCCGCTGAAAGATATGCTGTGCAAGAAGTGCGTATTACCGGAAAACAAGCCCGATATCTTACTTAATGAAAAAGGAATATGCAACATATGCGCAGAATATGAGAAAACAAAGGACTTAGAAGAAAATAACAGGGCGCTGGAAACTGATTTTATCAAAATGTTGAATCTATATAAAAGTGAAGGCGAATACGATTGTCTTGTCATGTGCAGCGGAGGCAAAGACAGCACCTCCGCCCTTTATTATATGAAAAAAAGGTATAAATTAAATCCGCTTGCCTTTACATTTGACCATGGATTTGAGACTGAAGACGCCATGCGGAATATTAAAAATGCCGTAGATATACTAGGGGTTGAATTTTTGTTTTTCAAGAGCGAATTCATGAAAGAAATGTTTTCAGATATCGTCAAGAGAAAGTCAAAGGCGGTTATATGCCATCTTTGTTCAATCTGGTATATGGATCTGGCTTTTAAAACTGCGGCGAAATTTAGAATCCCGGTAATTATCGCAGGCTGGACGAAGGGGCAATCCACAAAACAACCCTTCATGTCAAGATGCGGATGCAGTATACATCAACCGGAATTCGTCTCCATGGCCAGGGCTGCCAACGATTTTCTCCATAAATATAAAAAAGAGAATCCTAAATATAAGGATTTCCCGGAAAGCATGGAAGAAGTCCTGGTCCGGGCTAAGAAGAGGCAAAAATGCGCCGTATTGTCTCCGCACTGGTTTTTGCCTTTTGATAAAAGCACCTATGTTGAAACGATACAGAAAGAACTGAAATGGAAATTACCCGCGTTGAGCTATCCCGCAAATTCAACAAACTGTTATCTGAATTTCCTTTCGGTAGCCCTCTCTATGAAAAATTACGGATATACACATTATCACGTTGAAATGAGCAAAATGATCAGGTCGGGAATGCTAACCCGTGAAGAGGCGTTAGATATGTTGGCCATAAATTTCGGCAATGAATTAACCGCGCCAATTCTAGAAAAATTGGGGTGCGGGGCGGAAGATGCGTACATTTAAGGCTATTATCACGACAATTCAAAAATTATTGATCATAGTATTATTGGCTATTCTTTATTTCTTGGGTTTCGGGATTACGGCAGCCTTGATGGCCATCTTTAGGAGAAAATCATTCACTCTCCACAGCCGTTATTGCGATACCTTTTGGATCGATGCTAAGGATTGCGAATTTGTCGCTGAAGAGGCGTCGAGGCAATCGTAAGAAAGGCAGGGCTGGCATGAACAAGGTAATTTATATCCTGATGGAAATGGCCCACCTGATTAAAAAAAATAAATTCTATTTCATTGCGCCCCTGCTCGTTGCTCTGGCCTTGTTGGCGTTCCTGGTCTATTATATCGGTCCTTCCGTTATAATTTCTTTTATCTATGCCGGCGTTTAACGCGCTAAGGCGATAGAATATTTAGAATGAATATATTGGGTATATCGTGTTTTTACCATGACTCAGCTGCCTGCGTATTGAAAGACGGTGAAATAGTTGCTGCCGCTCAGGAAGAAAGATTCAACCGGATAAAAAACTCTCCCGATTTTCCCATCAATGCAATCAATTTCTGCATTCAAGCCGCCCGCATAGGCATCTATGACATAGATTACATCGGCTTCTATGAAAAGCCGTACCTGAAGTTTTCCAGGGTAGTAAGTAATCATGTCCGGGCTTTCCCGCGCTCCTTTAAAAATTTTTTAGATACCATGCCATACTGGCTGCAGGACCGGCTTATATTGCCTTTAGTCTTTAAAAGGGAACTTGGTTTTACGGGGAAAACGATATTCATTAAACATCACCTTTCGCACGCTGCAAGCGCTTTTTTAGTATCGCCCTTCGAAGAATCGGCGATTTTAACCTTTGATGGCGTCGGGGAATGGGCGACGGCCAGTCTTGGCTTTGGAAAGGGCAGCGGCATTACAATCCTAAAAGAAGCTTATTTTCCCGATTCTTTAGGGTTGCTTTACACGGCGATAACGGCCTATCTGGGGTTTGAGGCGTTGCAAGGAGAAGGGAAAGTGATGGGGCTGGCAGGATACGGTAAGCCAATATTTTTAGAAAGGCTAAGAAAAATAGTCAGAATTAATTCCGACGGAAGTTTTAGGCTGGATCAGAGGTTCTTTGGTTTTTTCAATGAAGGCTCAAAGATGTATACGGGCAGATTCATAAAACTCTTTGGTAAGGAAAGAAAACCGCAAGAAAAGATTGAAGAGAGGCATTGCGATATAGCTGCCAGCCTTCAGTATCTTGTGGAGGAGGCCGTTATAAAAGCGGCGAACAACCTGTACCTTGAAACTAAAATGGATAGATTGTGCCTAGCCGGGGGCTTATTCTTAAACTGTGTATTAAACCACAAAATCCTTGAAAAAACTCCCTTCAAAGAAGTATTCATACAGCCGGCGGCAGGCGATAGCGGGGGCGCGTTGGGAGTTGCGGCTTACATCTATAATGTTATCTTAAAGAATAAAAGGGATTATGTCATGGCGGATGCCGGTCTTGGCCCTGAATTCCCTGACGAGCGTATAAAAGCAGTTTTGGTAAACCATAATCTCGGCTTTAAGGAATTAGAGCCTCTCCATCTATCCCGATATATAGCTCAAAAAATAGCAGAGAATAAAATTGTAGGTTGGTTTCAGGGGAAAATGGAATTTGGGCCCAGGGCTTTGGGCTGCCGGTCGATTTTAGCCAATCCCTGCAATCCCGGCATGAAAGAGCTTTTAAACAGCAAGGTAAAAAAAAGGGAATCATTCAGGCCTTATGCGCCTGCAGTATTGGAAGAAAAGGCGGGAGAGTACTTCAAACTTAGAAACTTCTCCCCGTTTATGTTATTAGCAGCCGCGGTAAAAGAGGAAAAGAGGCATGTCATCCCCGCCGTGATCCACGCAGATGGGACCGCCAGGGTGCAGACCGTAAATAAGACCATAAACCCAAGACTTTGGGGGTTGATCAAGGAGTTCGAGCTTATTAAAGGCGTACCAGTCGTTTTAAACACTTCTTTCAATCTTAATGGAGAACCGGTAGTCTGCTCTCCTGAAGACGCAATAAGCTGCTTTAATAGGAGTCAGATGGATTGCCTGGTCCTGAGTAACTGTGTTATAGAGAGGTGTTGAAACAAAGTGACCGGAATTAAGCCTTGACCATATCGCCTTGTAAGGGGTATAATATTTTAACAGCCGCGAGCAGAATATTCCTTGACGCGAAAGGAGGGCACTTATGAAGAGCATTTTTATTCTTATATTTTCCATTTTTGTCAGCATTCCTCTTATTTCTAACGCGGACCAGGGGACGGCCGCAAACCCTGAAAGCGCCAGTTTATTGCGAAACGCATTCAACGAATTAAAGAATAATGAATTAGACTCTGCCATAAAAGACTTAAACGAATATATCTCTTTATACGGAGCTGATACCCGCGCCTATGCCGGACTCGGCAACGCCTATTCTAAAAAGGGGGATTTTGACAAGGCAAAAGAAAATTTTGATAAAGCCATCTCTTTGGATAACAAGGAAGCCTTTCCCTATCTGGGTCTCGGCAACGCCTATCTTAGAAAAAAAGATTTTGATAAAGCCGTAGAAAATTTTAACAAGGCCATTTCGCTGGATCAGAACAGCAGTCACGCTTATGTCGGCCTCGGTAACACCTACCTCGAAAAAGGAGATTTTAATAAGGCCATAAAAACATTCAGCACAGCCATAGGCTTGAATGAGAATAATACTTTGGCCTACTCCGGATTAATTAGATCGTACCGTGCCGATAAAGAAAAAGATCATACAGCCGAGATCTCGAATGTCCTGGAGAAGCTTAAGAAACTAGATAACAATTTAGCTCAAGAACTTTCCGGTAGTATGTAGTTAGAAGCCCAACCTTTTAAATTGAGCTTTTCAAAAAGGCCATTTCTATAAATCCCAAGCCAAATTTTGCTCGGGATTTTTTTATCTCTTAAGATTATGATAGAAATCAACCGGCATCCGCCAAAGGCGCCTTTGCTTAGGAAGATAATTTCTATGTCTAGCGGATGCCTCTTAACTTTTATTCTTCTGGAAATATTCTTGCGCCTCGGAGGGTTTGCGTTTTTATCTCTGCGCGAAATAAAAAATTTACGATCCGTAAAAGACAGAGGAGCATGCCGCATCCTCTGTCTTGGAGAATCCACTACACAAAATCAGTATCCGAATGCGTTAGAAACGATTTTAAACGAACGCGGTATAGGGGTGAAATTCGATGTTATAGATAAAGGTTTGGCGGGCATTAATACTAAAACGATATTATGGCAGTTAGAAGATAATCTAGATAAATACCATCCGGATATTGTTATTACGATGATGGGCAATAACGATGGCGGAATAATGTATTACAAGGATATACCGGAAATGAACAGTTGGTTATTCCGGAAAGTGAGATTATACAGGTTCCTAAGGCTTATATACAATGAAGTATTCAACACGCAAAAAACATTCTCCGGCATTAAAGACGGCCAAACATACGAAGAGTTAGGCCGCCTTTATAGGAAACAGGCAAGGTTTAATGAGGCAGAGATGGTCTTTAAGAAAGCTGTTGAGTCTAAACCTGCGGACAGTAAGATGCGCACAGGTTTGGGCATTATATATCTGCGGCAAAACCGGATTTTAGAAGCCGAAAAAGCCTTTCGAAAAGCCATTGAACTCGAACCCGGTAACCAAGAGGCGTATGAAAATCTTTGTTGGGTATTATTACAGCGGCGACCCGCTGACGTAGAAGAAATAAAACGGACCCTTGAATTTGCCCCCCAAAAAGATAAAATTTATATGATTTTAAGCAAGGCATATCAAAAAATGGGCATGCTTACAGAGGCGGAAATGGCCCTTAAGAATGCCATTCAAATCAACCCTAAAAACAATGAACAGTGGCGGGACCTGGCCGAAATATATTTTAAGCAAAACCGTCTTTTCGAGGCCGAGGCTGCTGCCAAGAGCGCCTTAGAATGTAATCCGGGAGATAGCAATATATATGGGCAATTGGCGATAGTATATGGGGAAATGGGCAATCATGAATTATTTAAGGCAAACAGGGAAAAAGCCAGCAGATTACGCGAGGAGTATTACAGTTCAGTTACCGCGGCTAATTATCTCAAAATAAAGAAAATTGTCGATAAGAGAAATATACGCCTGATTTGTGTCCAATATCCTATGCTTAATACAGAATCGCTAAAGAAAATTTTTGAAGGAGAACCGGGAGTGATATTCGTGGATAACGAAAAAACGTTCAAGGATGCGGTAGGAAATGAAGGATTCCGTGAATATTTTTTGGATATGTTTGCCGGGGATTTCGGTCATTGCACGCCCAAAGGTAACGGGCTTCTGGCAAAGAATATAGCAGAAGTTGTATTAAAAGAGGTCTTTAAGAAATAAGTAAAGGCTAAGTAGACCATGCGGTATATCTTTTTAAAAGCTATTATGTTATAATTTGTTCTTTCAATAGAAAATGAGAACAAAATTATAAATGAACGGCTTTGGCATGAAAACAGAATCTGCCCTATGGAAGATCTTGCTTATCTTTATTTGTTTGCGTCCTTTTTTAAGTGAAGCGGCCTTTTTGACGGTAGGTTGTTGGTACGTCTTTCCCCTTCTTTCTTTTTCTCTGGCTTTTTTTATTTTATATACAAAGAAGTTTTTATCTCCCTGGTATATAAATCTCTGGCCGCTCCTTTATATCATATCCATACTGATTTCTATGCTTGCCGCTGGTTATACCTCATGGACCCTTATTGAATTTTATTTCTTAATCCCAAACATCGTCATCTATTATATCGCTGTTCGAATCAATCCCGTTCAGCAAAAACAGCTCATCCGCGCCATGGTCGTTACCGCATTTATTATTTGCCTTTACTCCATATACCAGTATTTCTTCGGCTTGAAGCACACATTCGAATATCTGAGCCAGACCCAGCGAAGCGGGTGGATGGGGGAGATATTGAAAGGCAAACGCGTATTCGCCACTTTTGTTTCTCCCAATATATTTGCGAGTTATGTCTTGATGATGTTATTCACGAGTATCGGCTTATTAATAGAAAAAAAAGGCGCAGGCAAAATAATCTATTGGATAGGGACAATTGCTATGGCGTTATCTTTATTGTACACAAAATCTTTCGGAGGGCTTTTGACCCTGGGCGCCACTCTTTTGTTATCGCTGCCTTACATTTTGCCTTATTTTATCGAAAAGAAGCACGCGCGCAGGTCCGCTTTTTTAATAATTCTGATTGTGGCGGTGTTCCTTGGCATTTCATCATCGCTTTTTTTCGGCAGGCTGTCTCAATTGTTTGATTTGCAAGGGCCCCACAACTCTGTTACCCAGAGGTTCCATTATTGGAAGGCGAGTATCGATATGCTCAGGCATTCGCCGTTTTCCGGAATAGGATGGAGAAGGTTCGGAGAATTCTACATTTCTTTCAGGCCGCAAAGCGCAAATGTAAGCCATTATTCGCATAATGTTTTTCTGCAGACTTTGGTTGAGACAGGGCCGCTTGGCCTTGCGGCACTTGTGGCATTAATAACCACATTTTTGATAAATGGCTTGAGGGTATTGGGAAGGGACGCGGAAAAGAGGGCACTGAGAATGGGCCTTTTTTACGGCGGGTGCGCGTTCTTAATCCATAATCTAACAGACCTGAGTTTTTATTTCAGCCAGGCCTCTTATTTTTGGTGGCTGATCGCAGGGTTATTCACAAATTACCGCCTTGCCATAAGATCCGGCAAAGAACAGGGCCGGCAGTATTAGATAAAATGAGAATTATCTTCATTACGCGCGAAGGATATAATCTTTCAGGAGCAAGAGTAAGATGCTATAATTTCGCGCGGATACTAAGGGAGTACGGGCTCCAAACAGAAGTATTCTCTTATGCCGATAATCTCGGCGCCAAATACGCGGAAAAAGAATTCGAGATGTCCGGGTTCGAGAAAATAAGGTATAATGCTACAGCATTTAAGGCGTTATTAAAAAGGCCTAAAGACGATATCTTTTTTATGCAGAGGCTTAATTACCACACTTTAGCCCCGTTTTTAGCCTCTTTCTTAAAGGGCCATAAATTCATATTCGATTGCGATGATTGGAATATCCGCGAAAACCCGGCATATCTTTTCGGGTTTTATCCCACTTCTAAAATGGAGTATTTGACGCGGAAGATCGCCGGTTACGCCGATTTCTGTATCGCCGCCAGCGCATTCTTGGAAGAGTATTTAAAAAGGTTCAATTCCAATGTTTATTATTTGCCCACCGGGGTAGATACGGACCTTTTCACTCCGAAACCCGACGTTGACGGCGATCCAAGAATAACATTTTCCTGGATCGGTACTGCCTATCATAAGGAAATGGGTGAGAATGTGGAATTTATCCTAAGCTCGTTTTTATCATTAGCCGGAAAATACGACAATATAGCTCTGGATATCTGCGGGGAAGGGAAATACCTGGAGGAAATAAGGGACAGAGCGCGTGATTTAAAATACGGGGACAGGATAAAAATAAACGGTTGGATGCCTCCGGAAAAAGTCCCGGATTACCTTTCTAAGATCGATATAGGGCTTATCCCGTTGATTCAGGAAACAAAATTCAATAAATCGAAGAGCCCGACCAAGCTTTTTGAATATATGGCAATGGCGAAGCCGACGGTCTCAAGCGATATCGGAGAATTGCCGCGGATCATAAAAGATTCGGAAAATGGCTTTTTGGCAAAGACGAAAGAAAGTTTTGTAGAAAAGATGGAATCTCTCGTTAAAGACCGGGATTTACGCGCGGCCATGGGCCGTCGGGCAAAAGAAACGGTTGAAAAAGAATATTCGCTTAAGGTTTTAGGCAAGCGCTTATATGATATATTGAACCGCCTCCAATAGAATGGCCGTTTGAAAAGGATTTTTATGCCTGAGATCTCCGTAATAATCGTGACCTTCAATAGCGGTGCATTTATTAAAAAATGCCTGGATTCCGTATTCCATCAGGATTATCCGGATCTCGCGGTTACCGTGATAGACAATGGTTCTTCCGACGGGACGGCGGCCCTGGTCAAAAAAGATTATTCCAAAGCGGCGCTTATCGAGAACAAGGAAAACCTGGGCGCCTGCAGGGCAAGAAACCAGGGGATCGCCTTTATGCAAAGCCGTTGGGTATTAACCCTGGATTGCGACGTGACACTTAAGGAAGGATTTCTTAAGAACATAATGGCTCAGGCCAAAAACGCTTCCGGACGGCTGGGTATGTTCCAGCCTAAGATATTAAGAACGGATAAGAAGACCGTGTATTCGTGCGGCATAGTTTTTTCGAATCTCATAAGATTCGATGATATAGGAAAGGGCGCCGGGGACAACGGAAGGTTTAATAACTCCAAATATGTTTTTGGCTCCTGTTCCGCGGCTTCGCTTTACAAAAGGGAAATGCTTGAAGAGGTAAAGGAAGATACCGGATATTTCGACGAGAGATTCTTTTTTTTAGCAGAGGATGTGGATCTGGCACGCAGGGCGCAAAGAAAGGGTTGGAAAGGCTTATTTGTACCCGAAGCCGTATGTTACCATTACGGCAACAGTTCTTCTTCCGACAAGCAGCTGCGCCAATTTTTTTGTTGGCGAAACAGGAACCTGATCTTGGAAAAAGAGCGTTTAAATAGACCAAAGAGGTTTTTGTTTTTTTTGTCTTATGACCTTCCGCGCTTGGCGTACCTTTTTTGCACAAATCATTACGTGCGCAACAAGAATCTATACAAAGATGCAGGCGGGGAACTGGCCAGGATAAAGGCGCAAAAAAAATGAAGGGGCTTTCATATTTAGACGGGCTGGAATCAAAAAGCATTTACATTATAAGAGAAGCTTTTTGGGAGCATAAGGGGCATCTGGCTATTCTTTGGAGCATGGGCAAGGATTCTACGACTTTAGTGCACTTGGCGAGAAAGGCGTTTTTAGGCCAGGCCTTTGCGCCCGTGATCCATATCGATACCACCTTTAAATTCAAAGAAATCTATGAATTCCGCGGCAAACTGACAAAAGAATGGGGCCTTGACCTGATCATCGCCAGGAACGACGCAGCCATAAATGAAGGCATGTCGCCGAAACATGGAAGGTTCGACTGCTGCAACGCCCTAAAGACCGAAGCCTTGAAACAGGCTATTAAAAAGCATGGCCTTAAAGCGTTATTGGTCGGCATAAGAAGAGACGAGCACTCTATAAGAGCCAAGGAGAGGTATTTCTCGTCAAGGGATAAAGAATTCAATTGGGATTATAAAAATCAACCCTTAGAGCTGTGGGGCGAATATCATAAGACAATCACAGAGGCGGATGATCATATGCGCATACATCCATTGCTTCATTGGCAGGAGATCGATATCTGGCGGTATGTAAAAAAGGAGAGATTGCCGGTTGTAGATCTATATTTTGCCAAGAAGAACAAAAGGTACCGCAGTATAGGATGCGCCTGCTGTTGCCAGCCGATCCAGTCCAAGGCAAATAGCATAGATAAGATAATAAAAGAGATCGAAAGCACCAAGATTTCTGAAAGATCCGGGCGGGCGCAGGACAAAGAAAAGGAATATATGATGCAGAAGCTGAGGTCCTTAGGGTACATGTAAAAATGCGAGAATACTTAAAAATAGTGGTAACAGGCGATGTTGATTCCGGAAAATCAACCCTTATTGGAAGGGTCCTGCATGATACAGGTTCTCTTTTTGAAGGGGCGTTCGAAGACATAAAGAAAATTTCGAAGGCGTTGGAGACTAATTTTGAATTTGCCTATCTATTGGATAGTTTTGAAGAGGAGAGGAAAAATCAACTGACCATTGACACTACACAAGCCTTCTGCAAGACCAGGGATGGAAAGCGGTTTATTTTTATTGATGTTCCGGGCCACAAGGAATTGATCAAAAATATGTTGACCGGTAGCTCTTATGCCGACACGGCGGTATTGGTCATTGACGCTCAGAAATCAGTAGAAGACCAGACAAAAAGGCATCTTTTCATTTTGAAATTCCTGGGCATAAGCAAAATAATCTTAGCGGTGAACAAGATGGACCTGATAGGTTTTAGCCAGAGCGGATTCGAAGCTGTAAAGGAAAAGATAGGCATTTTTACTGAAAAGATAGGCGTTAAACCGGAATATTTTATTCCTTTATCCGCAAAAGAGGGGGAAAATATTACCCGAAAAAGCAAAAAGATGCCGTGGTATAGGGGGTTGCCTTTTATCAAGGAGATCGGAAAATACTCAGCAAAACGGATAAACGAGGATTTTCGTTTCGCTTTACAAGATGTATATGAACTGCAGGGGGCCGGGGTTGCGGTAGGAGGGATCATTTCCGGGAAATTGAACACTGGAAAAAAAGTCGATATTTTGCCTTTCGGAAAAAGCGCTATAGTCAAGGCAATAAAAACCTTCGGTAAAAATAAGCGTTACGCCGAAGCACCGGAAAGCATAGGATTAATTTTGGATGACATGAAAGGCTTAAACCGGGGGCAACTTATCTGCAGCGGGCACTTGCCGCAGGTAAAGGACGAGTTTTATGCCAAGATCTTTTGCATCCATTCCATGAATGTGAATCAAAACTTAAGATTTAAATGTTTTGCCCAGGATGTGCCTGCCCGCGTAAAGAAGATAACCGGGGTCTGGGATACTTCCACCTTAGAGCCGAAGACCGATACATCATTGGAAGAGACAAACGTCGCGGAAATTATTCTCGTTACCGATGCCGCGGTTACGGTAGAAACCGATAAAACAAGATTTGTCCTTCAGGGCGATCGCGGAGCGGACGCGATAGGGATTATACTTTAATTCAAAGCGGATGAAGAAATTATTTTACAGCTCAATTATACTTACATTATTTATTCCGCTATTTCTCTGTGGTTGCGGTGAAAATTACAGCTTAAATAAAGACAAGGATAAACCGGATAAAGTTGTTTTGATCGGGATCGACGGAGCGACCTGGAAAATTATTTTGCCTTTAATCCGCGAAGGGAAGCTCCCTCATATGGCAGAATTAATGAGAGAAGGCAGTTGGGGGGTATTGTCTTCGGAGGATCCCCTGAGATCGCCTGTTCTTTGGACAACTATCGCTACTGGAAAATCGTTCCGTCAGCATGGGATCATAAATGTGGCCAAGCAAGAAGCGGGCAGTCCCAAATACACTTATTATACTTCCAAGGATAGGAAAGCAAAGGCGTTTTGGAATATCTTAACTGATTACGGCATCTCTTCCGGGGTAGTCGAATGGTGGGCTAGCTGGCCCGCGGAAAAGATCAATGGCTATATTGTCTCCGATTATTTTCGATTCGCGAGCCCGCCGTTCGAGGCATTTAAAAAGGATTTTAGTGTCACCGATATGGTTTACCCCGAGCCCATTTTTAAAATAGTAGAAAAGTATAAGAATATTACAACTATTCCGGAAGAATTTTCTTATCCTGAGGAAAAGGGGATGACTCTGGATGAAGCCGAAGAGTTCACCCGGGAAGCGGGTGAAAATGATATAGATGCGCGAAAAATAAGGAAGATGATATTGATTAACAACGTCCGTACTTGTTCTAAGGACGACTTGCGCACATTTTTTACCGGTCAAAATCTTTTAAAAGCGTTTCCAACCGATTTATTCGCAATTTACTTCCAGAGGGTTGATTCCATATGCCATTCTTTTTGGGAGTTTTTTGAACCGGATAAGAATTGTAACCTGCATACTTCGCGAGAAGAAATACGCTTATTTCGGGAGATCATCCCGAAATATTATGAATGGCAGGACAGCTTGATCGGAAACTTACTACTTAATTTAGATAAGAAAAATACCACAGTAATGATCGTTTCGGACCACGGCTTTAAGAGATATTGTAATCCTTCTCCACATTCTTTCAATATGAATTATCTTTTTGAGAAATTGGGCTGGCTAAAATTAAAAGACAGGAATATCCTTTGGAGCGAAACAGTCGCGTACCAGCCCCTGGGGCTTAGAGATTCATACCATCCAATATGCTTAAATTTAAAAGGCAGGGACCCCCAGGGAATAGTGACTATTGAAGAATATGAAAACTGGAGAGAAAAAATAAAAGAGCGGCTATCCGCTTTAGAAACAGAAAACGGCAA
>JAQUPI010000026.1:21651-25660 GCA_028716705.1 Candidatus Omnitrophota bacterium
CGAGGAGATAGTATTGGTTGAAAATCCTCACGAAAAAAATATCGACCTTAACTTTAAACTTAATAATCTATTATCTCCGGAAGACAAGATAACAATTGACGGTTTTAATCTTTCGCTAAAAAAATTCCTGATGCCGGATTTCCAGTCCGGATTCCATGAATACGAGGGTATCATCATAATCAGCGGCAATCATATCAAAAAGGGCCGGGTGATAAAGGGCGCGACCGTAAAGGACATTACGCCTACTATCCTCGCACTCTACGGTATCCCTGTAGGAAAGGATATGGATGGGAAGGCATTGACCGATGCCTTAGAAGAAGGGTTCCTTGCTAAAAAACCGGTAACCTTTGTCGCTTCTCATGACCTGCCTTCGGAATCCCCCAAAAAGACGGTTAAAGACCAGGCAATGGATGAAGGCTTCCGGGAGAAGCTAAAGAGCATCGGGTATTTACAGTAAGGTTTGGTTAGCTTGAATCATTTAAAAAATGGCCGAAAGTCATCGAGTTAGGACGGTAAAATTGTTATTAAGATCTATCCCGGCGATCGTTATCGTGTCTATCTCGCTGTCCGTATCCGGCTGTCAACAAAATTTCGACTTAAAAAAAAGCAAAAATACGCGGCATAAAGTAGTGCTAATCGGGATCGATGGCGCTAGTTGGAAAGTAATACTGCCTTTGATTTGGCAGGGAAAGCTTCCGCATATGGCGAAAGTAATGAGAGAAGGCAGCTGGGGTGTTTTGAGGTCGGAAGAGCCTATGAAATCCCCTGCTCTCTGGACGACTATTGCTACCGGAAAATCGCGCCATAAGCATGGGATCGTGGATCTGGCTAAAAAAGAAGCCGATAACTATGGATACTCCTATTATACTTCTCAAGAGAGAAAAACCAAGGCATTTTGGAATATCCTGACCGATTACGGCATCTCTTCCGGCGTGGTCAAATGGTGGTCGACCTGGCCCGCGGAGAGGATCAACGGCTATATGGTCTCGGATTATTTTCAATTCGAGAGCCCCGTATTCGGAGCCTCCGGGGAAAAAGGTATTAGAGATATAGTTTACCCGCAGTCTATCCTCGGTACCGTTAAAAAATACGACAATACTTATAAGAATATGTTCGGGAATACAAAAATTATCCCTGACGGATTGTTTTATCCGAAAGAAAGCAATATGTCTTTTGAGGAAGCCGTGTCTTTCGCCTGGAGAGCAGACGACAATGAAATACAAGTACCGGAAATAAGAAAAATGATATTAATCCATAAGATCCGCAATTTTTCAAAGAGCGATGCGCGCGCATTTTTAATAGGGATCGATCTGCTGAAGGCTTTTCCGACGGATCTTTTTACGATCTACTTCCAGGGGGTCGATTCTGTAAGCCATTCTTTCTGGGAATTCTTTGAACCGGATGCAAATTGCAATCCCGCCCATTCGGCTGAAGAAATGTCGCTCTTCTCCGAGGTTATCCAAAAATATTATGAATGGCAGGATAATATGATCGGAAGATTGCTGGAAAATTTCGACAAGAAGGATACTACGGTAATCATCGTTTCAGATCACGGATTTGAAAGGTTTTGCGAGCCTTTTCCTTACTCCGCTAACTTAAATTTTCTTTTTGAGAAAATGGGCCTGCTTACATCAAAAGAGGGGCGGATCCTGTTTGAAAGTACGGTCGCGTACCAACCGTTGGCCTTTAAAACCTACTATCAACCCGCGTGTTTGAATTTAAAGAACAGAGATGCGGAAGGGATAGTAAGAATCGAAGATTATGAGACATTAAGGGTCAAGGTAAGGGAAAGAATGTCTGCCCTCGAAACGCATAGCGGCAAGAAGCTTTTCGACGAGATAGTGTTCGCTGAAAATCCCCATAAAAAGAATATAGACTTTGGGTTTAGGTTGAACTCCCTGTTGTCTACGGAAGACAAAATAACCATCAATGGCTCGACTTTCTCCCTTAAAAAGTTCCTAATACCTCAGCCGTGGTCGGGTAATCACGAGCTAGAAGGCGTGATCATAATGAGCGGTAAAAATATCAAAAAAGGCCGGATAATCAAAGGCGCAGGCATAGCGGACATTACGCCCACTATCCTGGCGCTCTACGGCGCCCCTGTAGGAAAAGATATGGAAGGCTGCGTATTGGCGGATGTCATAGAAGAAGGATATCTCAGGGAGAGCCCGGTAACCTTCGTCGCTTCTCATGACCTGCCTTCGGAATCCCCCAAAAAGACGGTTAAAGACCAGGCAATGGATGAAGGTTTACAGGAGAAGTTAAAGAGCATCGGGTATTTGCAGTGACAAAATTTTTTTTAAGCGACCTTGAAATGAGGGCAAAATGATCAATTATTATGTTGACCCGGGATCCGGATTCGTGTTCGTCCAAGGCGCGTCCTTTCTGTGGGGAATAATCCTGGGATTGCTTGGGGCGGGGTGGGTATTTTTTAAATTTTTCTTCGGTTACCTGAAAAAATTTATCTGGGTTTTATTGATTTTACTTATCCTTTCCAGCTTAATTATCGGAGGAATAATGATGATACACAAGCCCGCGAATAAAAAAAAGGTAGTCATCTTGGGGATCGACGCGATGGATCCCGGCATAACCGAAAAACTCATTCAGGAAGGAAGATTGCCTAATTTCCTTTATCTTAAAACAAAGGGGGCCTATTCGCGTCTTGAGACCACCATTCCGTCTGAATCAGTAGTTGCCTGGACCAGCTTTTCAACCGGGCTGAACCCGGGAGGCCACGGTATATTTGATTTCGTGATGCGCGATCCCCAATCTTATTCCCTCTATTTGAGTTTTAATGAAGTTTCAAACGCGGGCGGAAAAACAAAAGTAAAAATACGCAAACAAGGAGAGGCCTTTTGGGATATCCTTTCCCGGAATAAAGTAAACAGCGCGGTGTATTTTTGTCCTAATACTTTCCCGGCGCAACCCCTTTCCGGCAAGATGCTTTCCGGTATGGGCGTGCCGGATCTTTACGGGACAATAGGCAGGTTTTCCTTCTATACTTCCCGGCCTTTAGCCGAAAAAGACAAGGACAGCCGGGGTAAGATCCTTCATGTGGAACCAAATGGCAATGTAATCGAAACCAATATCTACGGCCCTAAAGTTTCCTCAAAGGCTTCAATTAATGAAGCCGTAATCCCTTTAAAAATCAGGTTTATGCCAGGCCGAGAAGAAATCTCTCTTGAATTTCAAGGGAAGAAGGTCTTTCTCAAAAGAAATAACTGGAGCGGTTGGCAAAGAGTTTCTTTTAAAATAGGCTTATTTAAGAATGCGCACGGCATAATACGATTCTATCTTAAAAGTATCGAGCCGGAATTTGAATTATATATAAGCCCCGTAAATCTTAATCCGGAAAAGCCGGTCTTTCCTATCTCTTACCCGTATGATTACTCTAAGAAATTAGCCAAAGAGGACGGCCTTTATTATACGCAAGGCATGCCTCACGACACATGGGCCTTGAGCGAAAACAGGATAGACGAAAAAGTATTCTTAGGGCACGTCGATAAGATCCTGGAAGAAAGAACCAGGATTCTGGAGGGAGAATTGAAGAAACTTAAAAGCGGGGCGTTCTTTTTTTACTTTGATGCCTTGGACGCGGTACAGCACATGTTTTGGCGTTATATAGATAACAAGCACCCCCTTCATGAAGAGAACGCGCTGTATCAAGATACCATCTTCAAATATTATGAGAAAATGGACTCGGTCATCGGGGAAGTCTTAAAAAAAATAGATGGGGATACAGAGCTGATTGTGCTATCCGACCACGGATTCGGTTCTTTCAGAAGGGCGGTGCACCTTAACCGCTGGCTATTGGAAAACGGTTATCTTTTTCTTAAGGAAGGCATGAACGAGGCGGGAGAATTCTTTGAGGGTTTAGATTGGAATAAAACTAAAGCGTATGCCCTGGGCTTCGGCGGCATATATTTGAATATTGCCGACAGGGAGCGTTACGGCGCAGTAGACCCTCGTCAGGCCCGGGAATTGAAAACGGAGATAACGGAGAAATTAA
>JAQUPI010000027.1 GCA_028716705.1 Candidatus Omnitrophota bacterium
CCCTGCCAGGTACGGGTTTTTCGAAGGAGCCTTTTTTAACTTTAAGTCCGCATTGACCAGTGCATCAAATACCTTGTTTTTTACTTTTATTCCTTTGCCCTTTACGGTTATGTCTATAAGGGCCTTGTCGAAAATGCCCGGCAAGGGCATGACCGGATCGAATCCTTGCGGATCGCCGTAATACTCGGCTTTTTTCACTAAAATACTGCCCGTGAGACGCGCAATACCCTGTTCTCCTTTAAGGCTCAGGACAGCTTTTAGCTTTGCCTTACCTGTCCGGGAAGAGATCATTTCCAGGTCATCGCAAGCAAATTGCGCTTCAAACGACCGAAGCTTAAGCCGCTCCAGCGTCAATACGCCTTTTATTTCGCATAAACCTTTTAAGATCAACGCGTCTTTCGGCGAAAATAATTGTTCTAATTGGTTAAGATAAAACAAGCGCTTGTCGCAAAGAAGCGTTATGACATCTTGCTGCTGGCTGAATTTAAACGGCAATTCTATTTGCCCCATACGGATCTGTAATCCGGACGCTTCGATCTTCGGGCTCCGGCGGACAAGATCCGCCAAAGTGTATTGAAAATCTACGGATTCTGCCTTAACCTGCAGCTGCGGCGGGAGGCCTTCGACATTCTCCACCAGGATATTTTCCAGGCGAATATTCGTCAAGATATTCCCTTTGATGTTACCGATAAAAAGCTTGGCCTTATACCTTCTTTCCAAACAGGAAACAACAGTATGATTAAGGAACCCCCTAAAGAATGCTGAACAGCTGAAAATAAAAACCGCCGTTGCCGCAAAAAACAGAAATCTCTTATTTAACTTAGGTTTTTTCATAAGGAGATCTTTTTAAAGACGATTAAAAAAAGGCAGGCTGCCCTTCCAAGGAATGACGGCGTATTAAATGAAAAGTTTACAACATAAAACTAAAAAAACAAGGGCGGGATTATTGAATTTAAAATACCATACCTATTCTGCAGCCGAGTTCCAGAGATCTATTTTTAGGCTCGAACCCTTGATCGGCGACATCTGATTTCTTTATATTCCAATACCTGGCGAAAGGCTCGATCAACAAATTAAACTCATCTAGCTTTCTTTGAACTTTTATAGAACTTCTTACTCCGTAGCCGCGATCCTGGTTGTTTTTGGCGTCTTCAAAGCCGGATCCGATATAGCCGAGGTTGCTCTGTTGCTTGCCTTTCCAAAAGATATCGTATTCGGCAGTAGCCCCGATAGACCAGTTATTTTCTAACGCGTATTTCGCTTCGATCCCTACCGGGCTGTAATAATATCTGGATATCCTGTCATAAAAAATCGCGTTTGTGGAAGATATCCTGTTTTTGCCGTCCTCTTTTAAATATCTGTAGCCGAATCCCAGGTAAGGAGTCAATGTCAGTTTTTCCTTTACCGGAAGATCATAACCGCCTAATGCCCTTAATTCTATTATGGAATCCTGAATGTTATTTATCCTTCCGGAATTACGATAATCTACTTCACCCCAGCTCCCCCGCGCTTCGGCTTTAAGCATCGCATTATCGCGGTAAATATAGGCGCCGCTGATACCGAGCATTACGCCGCTTTCCCGCATGATCCCCGGTTCTTTGTATTTTATGTAAGAAGGCTCCAACGCTATTTCCAGGGAAGATTTCTCAAGGACAGCCGCGAAATCCGAGGCGCGTGCCGGACAGGAAAACAGGAAAACAAGAAAGAAACCCAAGAATAATCTTTTCACCTTTTGCCTCCTTTGACGCGATTGCGGCTGGCGGCATCAGATCAAGACCTTCTGCAAAAAGTTAAACAGATAACCCGTAAATATAATGCCCGATGTAGTTATTGCGAAAAAGACCGCGATTAATTTCAGCTTCATCGCTCTTCTCAGCATGATCGCCTCAGGCAGGCTAAGGGCCGCGACCGCCATCATGAACGCCAAAGCAGTGCCCAAAGGAAATCCTTTTTGGAACAGGACCACCGCGATAGGCACGATCGCCGCGCAGCTGCCGTACATAGGCACGCCTATCAGGGTAGCTATGGGGACGGAAAAAATCCCTGTTTTTCCGACTAGTGACTGCACCGCTTCCTGGGGGACATAGTTATGAATTAAGGCTCCCGTGCCTACGCCTACCAATACCCATAACCAGAGTTTCTTGACTACGAATTTGGCTTCATTTATACCAAACAATATCCTTGCTTTGGCTCCTTTAAACTTAATATCGCAAGTCTCGCCTCCTCTGCTTCCGGGAACAATATCTTTTTCTATATGCTTTTCCAATTTCATCCCGCCCAGGATGATCCCGGCAAAAGTCCCAATGACCATGCCGCTGATCACATAAGCAAGCGTGATCTTCCAGCCGAAGAAACCGAGCATCAAGACTACCAGATATTCATTGATCAGCGGAGAAGTGATCAGGAACGAAAAGACTACCCCCAAAGGGATCCCGGAATCCAGGAAACTGATAAAAATGGGGATCGAAGAGCAGGAACAGAAAGGCGTGACTGCCCCGAATAGCGAAGCGAAAAAATTCCCCCATCCTTTTTTGGCCGTGATCCAGGCCCTGATCTTCTCCTGGGAAAGAAAACTCCGTAAAAATCCTATGACTGAGATCATTACAAACAGGAGCAGGATTATTTTTACGGAATCGTAAAGAAAAAAGTTCAAAACCTGGGCGGCCCTGGAATTGATGTCCAGCTTAAAAATCGAGAATGTGAACCAATCGGCGATTAGCTGCAGCATGAACCGTTCTTGTTATCGCCGGGCTTGCAGCAGCAGCTCTTATCCGCTTTTTCTTTCATTTTCTTGTCTAACTTCTCGAAGACCCTGCTGAAGAATGACCTCTTTTTAGCTTCCTTTTTATTGCCGGCGTCCGTATCCATAATCGTTCTCCTTTCTTATTGTAAATAAGCTTTACGCATGTACAGGAAGACCGCCAGGGCAAGGCACTCGATAACAATAACCGCCGTGACCACGAAAAATATCGAACGGTCATACAAAAAACCCAACAAGACGCTGCCCAGAAAGATCGCCAGGCCGTATGTGGTGTTAAAGATACCGTAGCCTGTGCCCCGCTTTTTCAAGGGCGTGATATCGGCGATCGCCGAACGCATGATGGTTTCGTGGGTGCCCATAGCGATACCCCAGCAAATTACCCCTATGATCACAAAAAGCCTGTTTTCGGAAAAAGCAAAAAGCGGTATAAAGAGCGACGTCAATGGTATCGCCAGGAGAGTATTTAATCCCGCGTGATGATTTTTGCTGCCGCCCTTCAACATGTCGTAGAATTTACCGATGGATAAAGCGGCTACGGCGTCTACGCCCATGGCAATAGCGTAGTACAAAGGTATGTTCGCGTCGGAAAGGATATTCGCGGATTTAAAATGAAAGGCGATCAGGATAAAATTACAAAATCCCAGGGTAGTAACAAAGGTAAATATAGTATAAATCCAGAATTCTTTGGATAGTTTTTCGGATACTAAACCCGGTATTTTTGGCGCTGATTCCAAAGCCTCCGGCTGAGGAACGCGCCGGTAGGCGATGAACAAACAAACCATTACCAATAAGAATGGGATCCAGAGAAAACCGTATCCTTTTTGGTAATCGGCGATCCCCAGGTCGGTTTTCCGGGTGGAAACGAAAAATACGGTAAAAATAAGCGGCCCGGCAACCGCGCCGATCTGGTCCGTAGCTTCATGCAGGCCAAAACCGAATCCGGTGCCGACCTGGGAACTTGCCTGCGAGAGTATCGTATCCCGCGCGGGGCTGCGGATGGCTTTTCCTATCCTTTCGACAATTATAAAAAGCGCTGCCACCTGCCAGATACCCGCCAAAGAAAGCAACGGCACGCTTACAAGCAAACCATATCCCGCCAAAGTCAAAAGCCAGTATGATCTTGTCTTGTCCGAAATATACCCGGAAAGTAAACGCAGGCCGTAACCTAAGAATTCACCGATCCCGGAGATAAGCCCGAGGGTCACCGCGTTTACGGCGAGCAGCTTCAGATACGGCCCGTTGACGCTGCGCGCGCCCTCATAAACAATGTCTCCAAAGAGGCTGACCAGGCCGAACAAAAGGATCAATCCCAAAGCCCTCTTTTTCAAATCATTATTCATATTTTAATTATAACAAATAAATAGGGACAGCGCCCTATTTTTTATTATTGCAGGGACTATCCCAAACAATTTTAAAAAAATAGGGCGCTGTCCCCAATTAATACAATTAATAGTTTCTGCCCCTTTCTAATTCTCCTGCCTCAGGATACTCAGGAATAGGTCGGTGAGCTCGGGATCGAATTGGCTTCCGCGGCCGTTTTCGATTATTTTTTCCGCCTCACCCCTTGAGAATGCCTTACGATATGAACGGTTAGAAATCAGCGCCTGATATGTATCCGCGATGGAAATGATCCTGGCGCCAAGAGGGATGTTTACGCTCCTTAAGCCCTGCGGATAGCCCTCCCCATCCCATCTTTCATGGTGATAAAGCACAAAAGGGATTACCGGGTGCAGGGATTGAATGGGCCGCATGATATCCACGGCGATCAGCGGGTGCTTGCGGATCTCTTCGAATTCGATCTCGTTTAATTTGGATCTCTTTCGTAATATCCGTTCACTGACGCCGATCTTGCCCAAATCGTGCAAAAGCGCCGCCTGCCTGATTATTTCTATCTGCTCCCGGGAAAGATTTAATCTCTGCGCCATTTTCACGGCGTAATAGGCGGAGGTATCCGAATGTTCGCCGGTATAATGGTCTTTCGCGTCTATTGTTTTCGCGAAAGCGAAGATCGCTTCTATCAGGCTCTGGTTGGCCCGTTTTTTAAGTTTCTCGATCTTTATCTTAAGGGAATTGACATCCGACCTTTCTTCGGCTTTCGCGCCGGGCTTTTCTAAGTCAAGGGAAGAATATACCCGGTTCCCTCCGGCTTCTTTTACTTTATTCAAGATATTGTCGGCCGTCCCTACGAGGTCCATCGGCTTCAACACATTATCCTCAGGGTAGGAAACTACCGCCAGGCTTAATTTTAATTTCACCGCGTGGCTGCTGTCGCCGAAATTATCCAGATTAACGCTTTCGAGTATCCTCCGGGCGAGGATTATGGCCCCGGCCCTATTGGTGCCGCTGGAAACGATAATAAATTCTTCTCCGCCGTAACGTATGACATCATCATAGGGCCGCACTATTTTCTTAAGCTCAGACGCGAATTGTTTAAGGACAAGGTCCCCGAAGAGATGCCCATAAACATCATTTATGGACTTGAAATAATCAAGGTCCATCATGATGACCGAAAGAGGATCATATTCCCTTTTGGCGCGGGCCAGACCAGACTCAAGCGCGTCTTTCAAATAACGGTGGCTGAAAAGGCCGGTGTGGGAATCTTTTAAAGCCATATCGGCCAATTCCTTTTCCATCCATTTCCGGTCGGTGATATCGCGGATAAAAGCGTAACATTGGGCCTTTCCCTCTACCTTATAACAATTAGCGCTGATCTCGACGTCTATTATCCTGCCGCCGTTACACCGGTGGCGCGTCTCATAACGGCCATGCCCTGAATCCGCCAGCTTGCGCAGCCTTTCTGATAGGTCGTTGGGCGTATCCACGACATTAATGTCCCCTATATTCATCTTGAGCAGCTCATCGCGCGGATAACCCACCATCTTGCAATAAGCTTCGTTGACATCCAATACGCGGCCTTCTTCTAAGTTAATGACCAAAAGCCCGTCTATCGAGCTTTGAATGATATTCTTACATTTCTGCTCGCTTAACTGCAGCTTTTCCTCATCCCGCTTGTGCTGCGTAATATCAACCGCGTATACCCTTATTGTCCGGGTTTGGGGGACATAGGTGATAGCTTCGCTGTATATCATGTTCCTTATTTCTATCTCGCAATTATGGGTTTCTTTATCTCTGGATTTTAAGGATCCGATAACTTCGTTTATATTAGCGGGCAGGAGGATCCCGATATCATCCTTACGGCCGTTTTTCTCAAGGAGATCATATGTGGCTTTATTGGCGTAAATAAGGGCTCCTTTAGAATCCAATTCAAAGACGGGGCTTGGATTTAACTGCGGGAATGAAGCCAAATGCTTGATTTTCTGCGCTATTCCCCTGGGTTTAGTGATATGATCGTAGGGGAAATCAAAAATTTCGCGCGGGGAGATATCTTTATTGTTTTTTTTCTTCATAAAGCTTCTTCTTCGGGCTTTTTTGAGGGTATATCATATCGCAAATATTATACTGAGGCGGGATGGGGGCGTAAACGATAGGATTCCGCTTTTTTTTGACTTTTTTCTACCTTACTGGGAGGGCGGTTTGTAGGTGTTTTGCTCGATATTTATGTAGTCGGTAAAGTCGATCCCTTCGCCAAGCTGCTGCTTGACTATCCTGACTCTATCGGGTACGTAAGGGTGGGTTTTAAAATAGCTTTTTTCTCTCGGCGGCTTCCTGCGCTCGATATCCTCCAGTTTCCTCAGGAAGGTGATCATCCCGTGCGGGTCATATCCGGCGGATTTCGCGTAGCGGCTGGCTAGCTGGTCGGCGAGCAGCTCGTCTTCCCTGGAATACCCGGTCATTATCTCGGCGAAGGCAATATCCGCGGCATTGCCTAATTCGCCGGTTTGAGGCAGCGGCGCCGTTAGTAACCTTAAAATAGAATAACCCATGATCGCCTGGAGCTTCTTGATGCTGTGCCTGGCGACTATATGGCCGATCTCGTGGGCTAAAACGCAGGCCAGCTCATCATCCCCGGATACTTTATCGATGAGGCCCTTGTTCACATAAACGTAACCGCCCGGGAGGGAAAAAGCGTTCACTTCCTCGTCTTCGATCACTTTAAAATAATAATCTATATCTTTTCTTTCGCAAACATCGACGATCTTCTTGCCGATGTCATCAACCCGTTTTTGCACCAGCGGGTCTTTGACGGGTTCATATTCCTTATCTACCTGCTGGACGATCGAACGGCCGATCTGCACCTCCCTGTCGGTGCTGTAATAATACGTCTCTTCCTGGCCGGTGGCTATATTGTATTCGGTCGAGCAGCCGGATAAAAAAGCCGCAAGACACACGGCACAAGGCGCAAGTAAAATACAAAAAACGTCTATCTCGAATTCCTTAAGCATGCGATAAAGCCTCCTTAAGGGCAGCCCGACGACGTTGTAAAAACAGCCTTCTATCCTGCGGATGAATAAGGCGCCCAGCCCCTGGATGTCAAAACTGCCCGCTTTATCCAAAGGGAAAACACGCGAGAAATAATTCCTTATCTGCCTGTCGGTAAGCTTATCCATATAAACCTTCGTCTTTTCGCATCCCAGCTTTACTTTGCGCTTGTCTTTGTCGATGACCGCGATGCCGGTATAGAGCCATTGCGGCTTTTGGGAAAGCTTTTTCAGCATCCGGCGCGCGTCTTTTAAGTTTTTCGGCTTGCCGAATACGCGCCCATCCTGCACGGTAATGGTATCCGCTCCGATAACGATACCGCCTCTTACCTTGGACGCTATATTTCTTGCCTTTCTAAGAGCGTTTCGCTTTACCATCCGCGTGTAAGATGACCCGCTAAGGATTCTTTCTTCTTCTATCCTGCTGGGCATAACCTTGAATTTTAACCCAAAGACGTTCAGCAGTTTCCTCCTTGCTTTTGAATCAGATGCCAAATATATATTTCTCATTGACCTGTGACTGCTATTTAATTCATTGCCGCGCTTTCGCCGGCCAAATAACCGGTGGAAAAAGCCGCCTGCAGGTTAAAGCCGCCTGTGTCGGCGTCAATATCGATGATCTCTCCGGCGAAATAAAGCCCCTTGATGACGCGCGACTGCATTGTGCGCGGGTCAATGTCTTTCAATGAGATCCCTCCGCGGGTAATCATCGCTTCATTTATCGGCCTTGAACCGGCGATATCCATCCGGAAGGCCTTGAGTAAGCAGACCAGCCTGCGGCGTTCTTCTTGCGCGGCCTGGCTCGTTTTTTTCTCCCTGGAGATCCCCGCCAGATCCATGAATACGTCCACCATCCGCAAAGGCAGCAAAGCCTTAAGAGCGCTTTTTACCGTCTTTTTGGGATTTAATTTGAATTCCCTCAATAAACGGCCCTCTAACTGCTCTTTGCTCAGCGCCGGTTTTAGATCTATTTCTACGTGTAACGTGCCGCTCTGGCTTAACCAATCTATGATCCGTCCGCTTAAAGATAAAACCAGCGGACCGGAGATCCCGTCAGCGGTAAATAACAATTCCCCTATATCCGAACGCAGCTGTCTTTTCCCGTCACTAAAGTTTAAACGGATATTCTTTAATGTCAAGCCCTCCAAAAGCTCCGGATATCCCTGCCTGGTTACTAAAGGTACCAGCCCGGCCTTAAGCGCGGTTACTTTGTGGCCTAATTTCCTGGCCAGATCCAGCCCTTCCCCGGTTGAACCGGTAAAAGAAAAAGATATGCCGCCGGTCGCCAGGATTAGTTTGTCCGCGGCGATATTCCCTGTCGTCAGAGATACGCCCTTTATCCGGTTATCCCGCATAAAGACATCTTTAAGCGCAGATCTTAAAATGACCCTGACCCCCCGCTCCTTTAATTCTTTCTCCATGGCCTTTACCACGCTTAATGAACTGTCTGTCGAAGGGAAAACGCGCAGCTGCCTTTCCACTTTTAATTTCAATCCTCTCCGCTCAAAGAACAGCATCAATTCCCGGTTAAATAATTTCTTAAAGGCGTCCCTTAAGAATTCACCGCGCCCGGAGAACCTTTTCAGGAACTCATCCAAATCGCAAAAATTAGTAAGATTGCAGCGGCCCTTTCCGCTTAAGAGAAGTTTTTTACCTAAAACGGGGTTTTTATCGACGAGAATTACTTCACGATGCAGCTGGGCCGCCCTTATGGCAGCCATCATTCCGGCGGGGCCCGCTCCTGCCACGACTATATTATCGGCATTCACATCTTTAAGCGCTAGACACCCAGATCTTTTATGGTGAATATGGACCCCAATTCCAGGCCTGACCTTGCCAGGTTCTCTTTGGCGCCTTCAAGCCTATCCACGATCACCAATGCCCGCGTCACATTCACGCCGATCTTATCCAGCGCCTCTTTAGCTTCGATCAGGGATCTTCCCGAAGTTGCCACATCATCGACCAGGATGGCCCTATCGCCTTTCTTTAAAGGCGGGCCCTCGACCTGCCTCTGGGTGCCATGCCCTTTGGCGGACTTCCTCACAATGAACGCCTTTAACGGCGTATTCTCTATATGGCTTAACGCCGCCACCGCCCCGACGATAGGGTCGGCGCCCAGGGTAGGCCCGCCTATGGCATCAAGCTTCAGGTCCTTTATCAGCCCTAAAATGATCTTCGCGGTCAGATACGCCCCTTCCGGGGTCAACGTGATTATCCTCCCGTCCAAATAATAAGTGCTGGTTTTGCCCGAAGATAATACAAAGCTCCCCTTCTTCAAGGCTTCTTTTTTAAGCAGCGCGGACAGCTCTTCCTTTAATTTCGTCAATTCATTTTCCATAAAAATCATTTTACCGCCTGAATTACCGGCTGTCAAACGATATTCACGCGAACAATAACTTTTAAGAATTTTAGGTTCGTTCTCGCGTCGAAATATTTTTGCCGTCTGCTGCGGTTTACTCCTCGCCTACGCAACTACTTACGCGGGTAAGATACTGCTCCGGCTCGTCGCAATCCCTTGCAGACTTGAATTCATAGTACTTTAGGCAAAAAATTTCTTACCGCATCGAACAAACCATAAAATTCGTAAATGCCATGATTTGCCCGCTCAAGTTGATATATTTAGCGGGTGGCTTGGCTTGATTGAGCAGCATCTTGAAAACTCGAGCGGGCACGGTTGACCCGCTATTAAATATCGGTCAGAGCGAGAGGTTTCACGAGGGTGCTGGTGCGACGAGTAAGGAGCACCGTTTAGCACGCCGGCCGAGATGTGAGGCCGGCCGGAGCGTTGCTAGCTGCGAAACAAGCCAAGACAGGCCCCGCTAAATGAATCTGAGCGAGAAAATCGGCAGGTTCATAAATAGTTGTTTTGATAACATTAAGCGGTTTTAGCTTATTTTTAAATTTTGACAAACTCCGGTTTAATTGTTATGATATGGGCATGCTGCGCGGGTTCCTGAATACCCTGACGGATATAGTGTATCCCAAGGTATGCATTGCCTGCAAAAGGCACCTTAAGGGGATAACCAGCGTTGACGAGCTTGTCTGCGGGGAATGCTGGAAGAAGATAAAGAAGAACGCCCCTCCTTTCTGCCGCTCTTGCGGAAGACACCTGGAAAGACCCGTGACAAAGAGTATCTGCCCTGCCTGCGTAAGGAAAAGCCTTTATTTCGACCGCGCTTTCTCCCCTTGCGTGTATGAAGGAGTGATCAAGGACCTTATCCATGCCTTTAAATACAGAGGCAAGGACCACCTGGGGCCGGCGTTAGGAAATTTGATGGCGCAATTCGTAGAAGATTACACCCTGCCGATGGACATGATGGACCTGATCATTCCTGTTCCTTTGCATAAAACGAGGTTGCGTGAAAGAGAATTTAACCAGGCCGCGGTATTAAGCAGCCATGTAGCCGGGAAATTCAAAAAAGAAATGTCTCCGGAGGCGTTAAAAAGAGTGCGCAATACCAAAACCCAGACGGATCTGCAGCCGGATAAGCGACTTTTGAATGTCAAAGGGAGTATAGCGGTAAGCGCAGAAAAAGACCTGAAAGGCAAAAATATCCTGCTTATCGACGATGTTCTGACCACGGGCGCCACCTGCTCCGAAGCCGCCCTTGCCCTTAAAAACGCCGGGGCAAATATAGTCTTCGTGCTGACGCTGGCCAACTAAGGATATGAGAATACTGCGTAATTATTTCTTGAAGGAATTTATCGGGCCGCTCTTTCTGGCGCTGGGGGTGCTTACCTTCGTCATGATCCTGGGCAACCTGATCAAGATCGCGGACCTGATCATTAATAAGGGAGTGGACATAGTGAACGTCTCCAAGCTCCTTGTCTTTATGATCCCTTACTTATTGACTTATACCCTGCCCATCGCCGCGCTCACGGCGGTGCTCCTGTCATTGGGCAGGCTTTCGGGAGACAATGAAATTATCGCCATCAGGGCAAGCGGCGTAAACATGTACAGCCTGGTATTGCCTCTTCATGTGGTCGGCCTGATACTCAGCCTTATCCTGGTAGTATTCAATGACCGGGTTATCCCCTATGCCCATTTTGCCACCAGAAAAACGATCATGGATATAGGCGTCAAGAACCCCACGGCGGCGCTTGAGCCCGGAGTATTCATAAATTCCTTCGAGAAATATGTCCTCTTCATCTATCGCATAGAGAAAAATAAACTTACCAATGTGCGTATATACGAACCTCAAGGGCCGGATAGGCCTGCCCGCACTATCGTGGCAAAAAGGGGTGAATTTATCGCGGTCCCCGAGAAAAATATGATCAAGCTCAAGCTCATGGAGGGCACATCGGACGAACCGGACCCGGAAAACGTGAGCAATTTCTATAAACTTAACTTCAAGACCTATTTTATGACTTTAAACCTCGGACAGATGCAGGATAAAAACTCCATAGAGAAAAAACCGAAAGATATGACTATCCGGGAGCTGCGCGCGGAAATAGAAAAAATAAAAGAGGAAGGCATTGACCCGGCTCCGTTGATCACGGAGATAAACGAAAAAGTGTCCCTTGCCTTTGCCTGTTTCGTGTTGATGGTCTTCGGCATCCCCTTAGCGATAATCACCCGCCGCCGGGAAAAGTCCATTAATTTCGGGATAGCCTTTCTCACGGTCGGGGTTTATTACCTTATGCTTTTGGGGTCTGAGGCATTGAGTATACAGGGGCATTTGGACCCGAGGATCGCCATGTGGATACCTAATATGATCATGGCGGCTATAGGCACGGTCTTAACCTTCAAGCTATGCGCATCTTAGACCGCTATATCTTAAAGTCGGTCATCGCCATCTTCCTGCAATGCCTCTTTACCTTCCTCTTCCTCTACGTCATTATCGATGTATTCTCCCATCTGGATGAGATCCTGAAACAAAAAGCCGCGCTTGATGTTTTATCCGGCTATTACCTGGCATACCTGCCGATCATCTTCGTCCAGGTATCTCCGATCGCCTGCCTGTTAAGCACGCTTTACGCCTTCGGCAAGCTTAACCGCAATAACGAACTTATCGCCATGCGCGCCTCGGGCTTGAGCATATTCCAGATCACCAAGACCGTGATCATCTTCGGGCTGATCGTCAGCGCCCTGGTATTCTGGGTTAACGACCGGTTCGTGCCTGTCTCCATGTCGTTGACGGAAAAGATGAAGGCGCAGATGGAATCCGGCTCGAAGAAATCCAAAGGTAAAGAACAGGAAGATATATCCAATCTTTCCATGTACGGGCTGAAAAACAGGCTCATCTTCGTGAATAAATTTTCTCCGGCCAATAATACGCTGGAAGGCATCGTCATAATGGAGCATGATGAAAAGCAGAATATTATCCGCAAGGTCGTGGCGAACAAGGGCGTATATTCGGCGGGCGCGTGGAAATTTTACCAAAGCGTCACTTATGAGTTTGACGAGGATGTGCAGATAAAGGACGAGCCGAGCTACCAGCAGGAAGAAATAATGGATATCCCGGAGACCCCCAATGATTTCCTGCACCAGATGCTTAAACCGGAGTTCATGACCATCGCGCAGCTTAATGACTACCGGGATAAACTCGCTAAAAGCGGAGCGGTTCCGGTCATAAGGAACCTTAAAGTGGACCTTTACCAGAGGTTTGTCTCGCCGTTAACCAGCATTATCATTATCCTGCTGGGGATACCATTCTCGATGCTAATGAAGAAACGCGCGACGGGATTGTCTTCGGTGGGATTATCGATTATGCTTGGGTTTTTTTACTATGTGTTCAACGCGGTAAGCGTCGCCTTGGGCAAATCAGGCTTGCTTACCCCGTTTCTTTCCGCTTCCCTCAGCCATATCGTCGCTTTTCTGGCGGCGATATACTTTATAGCCCGCATGCCCTAACCTTAGGACCGTCAAACATATACTCTTGGTACGCGGCTGCCTAATCCGCAGACGATCTCATAAGGGATAGTCCCGCAAAGGCCGGCAAGTTCTTCGGCGCTGATCTTATTTTTCCCTTGGGAACCGATCAGCGCGGCTTCATCGCCCACCCTGACCCGGCAGTCTCCCACATCGACCATTATCTGGTCCATGCAGATCCTTCCGCTTATCTTGAAACGTTTCCCCTTGATCAGAATAGGGCCGCAGCTGGATAGATTACGCGGGTATCCGTCGCCGTAGCCTATAGGTAGGGTAACGATAGTGGTATTCTTGCTGGTCACATAATCATGGCCGTAGCTAATTCCGTAACCTTTAGGCAGCCTCTTGACGAACAAGACCTTGGTTTTGAGGCTCAAAACCGGCTTTAATTTTATCCTTAGGCCGTTTCTCGGATATAAGCCGTAAACCGCCAGACCCGGCCTGACCATGTTGAAATGGCTGTTTTTATAGCCGATAACGCCCATGCTGTTGGCGGCGTGTATTAAAGGCACATTTATCCCCGACCGGGTTAATTTATGGATCAGGCCGTTGAATAAGTTGATCTGATAAGAGGTAAATTCCCTGTTCATATCGGCGAAGGCAAAGTGCGTAAATATGCCTTCGATATTTATGAATTTCAGTTTGTGGACCTTTTTGACCAGTTCCTCGGCATCCTGGTGGAGGACCCCTATCCTGCCCATTCCCGTATCCACCTTGAGGTGCGCTTTCACGGCTTTCCCTTTTAGCCTGGCCCGGTTATTTATGGCGCGAGCCAGTTCCTCGTCGCAGATAGTCACCGAAAACCCGTATCTGAAGACCGGGTGTATGTCTTTCTTAAGGATCAAGCCGAGTATCAGGATGGGAACGCTTACGCCCGCTTCCCGTAATTTTATCCCCTCATCAATGGAGGCGACCCCAAGCCAATCCACGCCGCAGGAAACCAGTTTTTTGCTTACCGGGATAAGCCCATGGCCGTAGGCATCGGCTTTCACGCAGACCATGATCTTGGTATTCGGGCGCAGGAAACTTTTGAGCTGCTCGAAATTGTGGGACAAATGGGTTAAATTTACTTCCGCCCACGTCGGCCGGTAACCGATACCCTTTTCTTTTAACATTCTTGTGACTTCCTTGCCCCAAGTAGTCTTGGGGTGACCCGCGACTTATATCTGATCTGGCATTCTTTCGGATAAAGATATACGGGCTTTATCCCGAAAGCGTTGCCGGCCTTTCCGCTAGCGGCCGCTTCGATCGCCAGTTTCATGAGATTGCGGCCGTTGGGATACCAGTAGTCTTTGTCTAAAAGCGCGGCGTTTTTCATACGCGTTAAGTCCTGTTTATACAAGCCGATCGCGTCTCCCAGAACCGCTGTTTTTTCTCTCGTACCGGACTTTTTTAAGAGCTCGTCCATAGTCAAAAGCATATTGGGCCCGGTGCGTATTATTTTCCCGTTATCACGGCGGTAAACTCCGGCGTAAACCAGGCCTCTCTTCGCGTCGACAACAGGTATGACGCGTTCTGCGCCTTCGGGGGCATTGGCGGCTAACAGGTCAAGCGTGGGAATACCGATCACCGGTTTATTCAGGGAAAAGGCCAGGCCCTTTACCGTCGCCACTCCTACCCGCAGGCCGGTAAAAGATCCGGGCCCTAAACCCACCGCGAAGTAATCTATATCATTTAACCGCCAGCCCAAAGCTCCGATTACCCTCTTTATGGTCAGCGTAATTATGCCGGATAACTTTCTTCCGGCATCGAGATTATATTCGCAGATCCTGCCATCCTGATAAACGCCCAGGCAGAAAAAATTTGTGGAGGTGTCAATTCCTAAGATTCTCATTGATCCTTTTTAATAATTGCCGGTAACGCGCGCCTCTGGCGGTGAATTTAATAACTCTTTGTGTGCCCGTTTTAAAAGATAGATCGGCTTTCAGTGATTCAACCGGCAGAAGGAAACGGAGTTTTTCCGCCCATTCGATCACCGTGACGCCGTCGCCGTAAAAATACTCCTCGAATCCCAAAGGGATGATCTGCGCCGGGCCGTTTAATCTGTATAAGTCAAAGTGGTATAAAGGCAGCCGCCCTTCGAAATGCCTGCGTATAAGTACGAACGAGGGGCTGATCACATCCGTTTTTTTAACACCTAAGCCCAGCGCGATCCCTTTGGCCAGTACGGTTTTACCTGAACCCAGTTCGCCGGATAAACAGATTATATCACCTTTTTTAAGGTTCTTCCCGATAATCCTGCCTATCCTTATCGTTTCATTAACCGATCTTGAAATCAAGGGACATCCTTTCATCCAATCGAGGGACACCCTTAGCTTTAGCAAAAAGGGTGTCCCTAAAAGTGGCGGAAGCCTTTTGGCCGGACGGCCTTTTCTTTGCCGTTCTTATCCAGCAGCCTTAAGCCGGATGCCTGATCCGTGATCTCTCCGATCAAGCTTATCCAATCCGGCTTGGCCCTAAAGAGCTTTTTGGCTTCGGCCGCGGACATGGTAAAGATCAGCTCAAAATCCTCGCCCGAATAAAGCGCGTCATCCAATCCCCGGGCGGCCCTGCTTAAGGGGATCGAGTTTTCGTATATTAGCGCCCCTTTTGAACTGGATTTTAATATGTGCCCCAGGTCCTGGATCAAGCCGTCAGAGATATCGATCATGGAATTTATTTTAAAATTCTTTACCAGGAACCTCGCCTCCTTCAGGCGCGGCGTGAATTTAAGGTGCTTGCCCAATATGGAGCCTCCCAGGGCCCCGGTCACGAATATGAGATCTTTTTCTTTGGCGCCGCTTCTTAAAACCAGGCGCTTTTTTTCTACCACCCCGAGCATGCTTACATCAAGGACCAGCTCTTTGGCGCGGCTGATATCCCCGCCGGCGAGATTGATCTTGTGCTTATTCACCACGCTAAGCATCCCCTTGATGAGCTTGTCGCAAAAATCCAGGCTCCTGCCCTTAGGCAGCCCCAATGATACAACGCAATAACGCGGGATACCGGCGCAGGCGGCTATATCGCTTACAGAGACGGCAACGGCTTTTCTGCCAATAAGATAAGGGTCATCCTTAAGGGTAAAGTCCACGCCCTCAACGATCATATCGCATGTGAAAAGCTGGTAATTCTTTTCATCTAATTTTAAGACCGCGCAGTCGTCTCCCGTGCCTTTGATCACGGAACGGTCGGTCTTTATCCGCCTTCTTACTCTTTCGATCAAACCGAACTCCCCCAGATCCGAAACTGGTATTTTTTTGGGATCTTTCCTTTTTTTCATGGTTTCGGCGCGGCCTTTATCATCTTCTTGATATTCTTCAAATATGGCGGCTTGATGATCCCCCTATCAGTGATGATGGCGGTGATCAAATTATTCGGCGTGACATCGAAAGCGGGATTGTATACCTTTACGCCCTTGGCGGCGATCGGCCTTTTAAAAAATAACGCGGTTATCTCCGCGGCGCCGCGTTCCTCGATGGGGATCTGTTTTCCGGCCTTGAGCGAAAGGTCAAATGTGGAAGCTGGCGCGGCAATGAAAAAGGGGATCTTGTGGAAGCGGCTTAATACCGCCAGATTATAGGTGCCTATTTTATTCGCCGTGTCGCCGTTCGCCGCGATCCGGTCGGCCCCGGCGATGACCTTGTCGATCTTTCCCTGCCGCATCAAAGTCGCGGCCATGCTGTCGCAGATAAGCGTGACATCGATACCCTTGCGGCTCAGTTCCCAGGCGGTAAGCCGCGCGCCTTGCAATAACGGCCGGGTTTCGCAGGCGCAGACCTTTAATTTTTTCCCTGTTTCTTCCGCCCTGTAGATCGCGGCCAACGCCGTGCCGTAGTCTATGGTAGCTAAAATTCCGGCATTACAGATGGTCAATATCGTATCTTTGTCATGGATCAATTTAGCGCCGTAATGGCCGATATCGCGGCAAGAACGCCGATCCTCTTCTATGATTTCCATCGCCTCTTTAAAAAGAATTTTCTTGATCAAAGGTATCGGCCTGTCTTTGTTGCTTACCGCGGCGGCGCTCATCCTTTCTATTCCCCAGAAAAGATTGCGCGCCGTGGGCCGGGATGAGCCGATATAAACAGCTACCCTGCGTAATTTCCTGTAAAAGGACGGGAAATCCGCGGCTCTTTCGTCTTTTATCCCCAAATACATTCCGAGCGCCGCTGCCGCGCCTAATGCCGGCGCGCCGCGCACCTTTAATTCTTTGATCGCCTTCCAGAGAACAGACAGATCCCTGATCTGCAAATACTGGAGTTTCGCGGGAAGCTTTGTCTGGTCGATGATCTTTATGCCATTACCCTTCCAATCGATGGTCCTGATATACATGAGGCCCTCTCAGGTTTGCTGCATTTTTTCTATAGACTTAATGCGCCTGGCGATCTGCCTTCTTATCTGCAGGCAGCATCCGGATTTTAAGAATTTGAGCACTTTTTTATAGGCATCCAACGCCCCTTTATGATCCCCAAGATTAAAGAGCGCGTCCGCCAGGTTATCGAAGGTAACTGCCCTATCCGGCTCCATGCTCAGCGCCTTTTTGAAACATTCTACGGCTTCGCTGTGCCTGCCGATATTATTCAAGAGCCACCCCTTATTATGATAAATGGTAGCATAATCCGGCTCAACCGCAATACCTTTATCGAAATAATAAAACGCCTTATCGATTATCCCGAGCTCAACCATGCATAATGCCCGGTCATTATACGCCGCTCCGTCACGAGGGTTATATTTTATGGCGGAGTCAAAATGTTCTATCGCCGTAACGAAATTTTTCTTTAAAAGCGCGATCTGCCCCTTAAAGTATTCCTCCTCTCCTTTTAAATTCTTCTCAAACGCTCTTTTCAAGCCCAGCTTCGCCAGTTTCAGCGCCTCACTCTTCGTCCCATAAGTGATCGCCTCATCCACCCTCAACCTCAACTCCATAAAAACAGGGACGCTCCCTCGGTCCATAATTATTTATCCCTAAAGGACTTATGACTACTTGTTTTCCAGAAATTAAAATTTAATTCACTCGGAAACATTGCTCTCGCAACTATCTTTTATTTCATAGAGTTACGCTAAGAGGGAACGTCCCTGTTTCTCTTTCTGGGTTATAAACCAGCTATTCTCGCGAACAAGCTTTTCTTTATTTTTATGGCCGCGTGGGGGCAGAATTCCTGACAGCAAAAACAGGATATGCACTTAGAGTAATCAAAAACCGGCTTGCCTCTTTTCATGGTTATGGCTTTATTGGGACAGGCCTGCGCGCACAACGCGCATTTAACGCAATTGTCCTGTTCCACGCAGGGATAAAATTTCAGCAATTTCTTGGCTAATTCGATTACCGGGCGGGGTATCTTTGACTGTAAAGAGGCGGAGGGCAGCAAAAAGTCCTTTAATACCGCGTCCTCCAGCCTCTCTCCGAAGATAGAAATAGAGCTCATGTCGCAAACACCCAAGCCCCGCCCCGCTGCTTCTTTAGTGGTCAATATATCCTCGGGCTTAAGGCCCATGATGAAAGCGAGGACGCTATCCAGCGCGACGCAGTCTTTTCCGGCTAAGAGCAGCCCCGCCCTGCGCGCCTTGCCGCTGGTCCCGGGCCCATCCCCTTCTATGATAGTGATGCCGTCAACTACGGTTAACGCGGGCTTTACCTCTTCATAGACATCGACGAGCATCTTGCAAAAGTCCGCGGCGTCAAAATATTTCTTGTGCAGCTCAACCTTGTGCGTCTTCCAAACGAACCCAAAAAGATTTTTTATCGCTCCGGTAAGCAATGTCAAGGAATGCGTCTTGAATTTAGGAATATTTACCACGCAGTCGCATTTATCCAGCCAGGCGGCAAGGGGGAATTTCTTTCTCCAGCGTTTATTCTCGAATTTGACCAACGCGGCGCCCTCTTCTTCGCAAACACGCCTTATCCCCGACTTTTCATAAACCTCGTCTTCCTTTCCGGCTTCATTTCCCCAAACGCTGGGGCCGTCCCCGACATAAATCGAACAATTGATGCCTTTTAATAATTTTATTACCGAGCGGACGACTTCGGGATGAGTGACGATCGCGGCTTCCGGAGGCGAAGCCATCAAAAGATTAGGCTTAACCAACACACTGCTCTTCGCGGGTATAAAAGCGGATATTCCCCCCAAAGAATCAACCGCTCTTCTGACCGCCTCCTGCACTGAAGGCGGGTCATAGTCAACGCACTTAATAATGGAAACCGTTGTCCTCATTTCAAGTTAAAGAATCTTCTCGCGTTCTCCGTGGTCAGGCGCGCGACATCCTGCCAGGGAACCTCTTTTACGCGGGCGACCTCCTGGCAAAGGATCTTCACGTACGCCGGCTCGTTTCTTTTCCCGCGCGATCCTTCGGGAGGCAAAAATGGAGCGTCGGTCTCCAGCATAAGCCTTTCCAGGGGAGCGGATCTCAGGACGCTTCTTAATCCTTCCGCTTTTTTGTAAGTAATATTGCAGGTAAAGGAAATAAGAAATCCGGCATCCAGGCACTCCTTCATGAAACTTTCATCGCCTGAAAAACAATGCACCACCGCTTTTAGGGGCTTAGCCGCGTTCAGGACCTTCAGAGTATCTTCCTGCGCCTGGCGGCTGTGTATCACTAACGGGAGCCGCAGGTCTTTGGCCAGGCCTACCATGTATTTGAATAGTACCGTTTGATTTTCCGGCCGCGAATAATTTTTGAAGTAATCCAGGCCTGCCTCCCCTATCGCCACAACCTTATCTTTCCTGGCTAACTCTTCAATATCCGTTTTTGCCGCCTGATCAAACCTGTCCGCCTCGTGCGGATGAATTCCTACGGACGCGTAAATAAAATCATATTTTGAGGATAGTCCCACCGCCCTCTTTGAACCCTCCAGGCTTGAACCTATATCGATAATATAGTTTACGCCCGCGGCTTTAGCGCGGCTGATAACCTCTTCCAGGTCGGCGTCAAAATCGGCAAAATCAAGGTGGGCATGGGTGTCGATCAATTCGGGAAGCGGGATCTGGGGATCCGGGATTGAAGGCCTTGGATTCTGGGTCACGTTTCAATACGGGGAAATAACGGCTTTCCTTTTTCTATCTTTTCTTTGCCTATTTGAGCGCTTATGGATAAGGCCGTATCGGGCATAAAAGGATATATCTCTTCGGAAACTTTCCTGACTACCTCCGCTAAAATCCGGATAAAACCCTTTAGCTCTTCTCTTTTGTTCTCTTTGGCCAGGTTCCAGGGCTTTCTTTCCTCGACATATTTGTTGGCCATGTTGACCAGTATCCATATCTGCTCAAGCGCCCGGCCGAAGTCCACCGCTTCCAAAGCGGACGCGATCTCTCCGGAAAGTGAATTTATCTTCTCCTGTATCCTGCTGCCTTGCTCGTCTAAATTGCCCATATCCGGAATGAGGCCGCAGAAATATTTCTCTACCATGGTCAGCGTCCGGTAAACCAGGTTTCCAAGGTCGTTCGCGAGGTCGCCGTTGAACCTTTTGGTTATCGCCTCTTCCGAGAAATTTCCGTCCATCCCGAAGGGCACGTCACGCAGCAGGAAATACCTGTAGGCGTCCACTCCGAAGTTATCCGCCATATCCAGGGGGGAAATAACGTTGCCGCGCGATTTAGACATCTTATCTTCACCGATCATCCACCAGCCGTGGGCGAAAACAGTCTTAGGCGGCTCGATATTCAGCGCGCGCAGCATGATCGGCCAGTATATCGCGTGCTGCCTTAAAATATCTTTGCCTATCAGCTGCAGGTCGGCGGGCCACCATTCTGAATGATATTCTCCCTGCTCGTCGAATGATCCGGCGGCGCTTATATAATTTATAAGGGCGTCAAACCAGACATAAACCACGTGCTCCGGGCTGAACGGCAAAGGTATGCCCCAGCTCAGCCGCTCTTTGGGGCGCGAAATGCACAGATCGGTAAGCTTGTTCAATTCCAGAAAACTCAAGACTTCATTGCGCCTGTTTCGCGGCAGGATAAAGTCCGGCTTTTCCTTTATATAGCCGATAAGCCATTCCTGGTACCGCGATAATTTAAAGAAATAATTGTTTTCGGTTATTTTTTCCACGGGCCTGGCGCAGTCCGGGCAATTGCCGTCCTTAAGCTGCATTTCGGTCCAAAAGGTCTCACATGGGGTGCAGTACCATCCGGAGTATTGGGCCAGGTAAATATCGCCTTTTTTTCTCAGTATTTCCAATACTTCCCGCACGAATTCAACGTGCCTGTCTTCGGTGGTGCGGATAAAATCGTCGTAGGAAATATTCAGCTTTTTCCAGAGGTCCTTGTATATCAGGACCATCTTATCGGTGAAGTCCTGCGGCTCGATGCCGGTCACCTCCGCGGCCTTTTGTATCTTCTGGCCGTGCTCGTCGGTGCCGGTGAGGAAAAAGACATTTTTCTTGCCTTTTGCCTTGCGCATCTGGCGCGCCAGACAATCCGCCGCGATAGTGGTATAGGAATGCCCTATGTGAGGCGTCGCGTTGACGTAGTATATGGGAGTGGTTACGTAAAATTTATCCCACATTAAAATCCACCTCTATCTGAGAGCCGTCCTCAAGGACGACCGAAGCCTTACGCTTAAAAACATTTACGCCGGTAACTTTGCCCTTACCTTGCTTGGTATTTATCACTTCCCCTTCTCTGGGAAGGCCCTTTGAAAGCAGCTTATACGTTTCGTATTCGTAATAAAGGCAGCACATCAGCCTGCCGCATAATCCCGATATCTTGGGAGGGTTTAAGGGCAGCCCCTCTTCCTTGGCCATCTTGATGGTAACCGGCTCAAAGTCTTTCAGGAAAGTCCCGCAGCACAACTGCCTTCCACAATGCCCGAACCCGCCGAACAGCCGGGCTTCATCCCTTACGCCTATCTGCCTTAACTCTATGCGCGCCTTAAAGATCTTGGCCAGGTCCTTCACCAGGTCCCTGAAATCCACCCTCCCCGAAGCGGTAAAATAAAAAATGATCTTTGTGCGGTCGAAGGAATATTCCGCCCGCACCAGTTTCATATCCAGCTTATGCTCGCCAATTTTCTTCACACAGGTGTTAAACGCGTCCTTTGATCTTACCCGGTTGTCTTCTATCTGCTTTAGATCGGCGTCCCTTGTCAGGCGCAGTATCCTCTTTAGGGGTTCCTTGGATTTGTTGTCGAATATTTCTTCTTTTGGCGGGACTATCTGGCCGTAATCCAGGCCCCGGTCATGCTCGACAATAACATAATCCCCATCTTTAACGGTTAAGCTGCCGGCATTATAGAAAAATGTCTGCCCGGAATCCCTTAACCTTACAAGAACTATATTTTCCATGTATATCCTTTCTATCTTTGAAGAGAGGCCTTCAGGTTGGACATCAATAATTTGACATTCGCGTTACGCTCAAGATAAAATAACGCCGTTGAGATGCTGTTAAATATCGCGTCTAGATCCGCGAATGTGTAATTATCCCTGTGCCTCGATAATTCCTCTTTGCGGTCAAGATTGATCAGCTCGGAGCAAGGAGCGCCTGCCTTGAGTATGTATATATCCCTGAACCAGGCGGCCAGCGCGTTTAGGCTCGTCCGGGCCCGGGCCTTATCCTCAGCCGCCGCGAAACCGTCAATGGCGCTGTTTTTTTCTTTTAATATATCGCTATCCTTTAATCTTATGGCACGGCCCAGCCTCCCCTCGGAAAAATAGGCCAAGAAATGCGCCCGGCCCTCTTCAAGGCGGAAATCGTTTTTTAGTATCTCCTCAAGCGCGCTTCTTTTAAGCGGAAAGAATTTGATCGATTTACAGCGCGAGACTATCGTTTTTAACAGCATCGCGCTTTTAGCGCTGATCAGGATGATCAGGCTGGCCGCGGGCGGTTCTTCCAGTATCTTCAGCAGCGCGTTACCGGCGTCCTGGGTCAGGGTATGGGCGTTATCGATGATAAATACCTTTCTCTTCCCTTCATAAGGCCTTAAACTGATATGCCTTTGCATCTGCCGGATCTGCTCGATCTTCACCTGCCCCGCAGCATACAAGGCAGGCTCCGCTGCACCGACGCAGCCATCGCTCCCCAGGCCGTCAATGATCTGAACGTCGGGATGTTCCCCTATTTCGATCTTCAGGCAGGATGGGCAGGCGTCGCAGGAATCTCCGGGACCTGCTTCGCAGTTTAAGACTTTTGCCAGAGTTTTGGCGGTGAGCATTTTGCCTATGCCTTCTTCTCCGGTAAAAAGATAACTCCCGGTAAGGCAGCCCAGCCTTATGTATTCCTGAAGTAAATGTACCGGCCTTTCCTGGCCCTTTATATCTTTAAACGACATATCAACGCTCTTATTTTTTCCTGAGTATCTTTTTTATCATTTTCCACTTTTACTATCTTTATCCGCCCGGGTTCCTGCCGCGCGAGCTTATGGTATCCTTCCAAAACCCGCCGATGATAGGAGAGCGAACGCTGCTCAATGCGGTCCTTTAATATCCGGCGGTGGCGCAAACCCTTTTTAAGCGGCAGATCCAGGAATATGGTTAAATCCGGATTTAAACCGGAAGTAGAGAATTTTCCCAGCTGTTTTATCAGGCTTATATCCATACCCAGCCCGTAACCCTGGTAAGCAAGCGTGGAATCAAGGAACCTGTCGCAGATGACCACTTTCCCTTCTTTTAACGCCGGCCGGATCACCTGGCTCACTACCTGGGCCCTGGCGGCCATATATAAAAGCATCTCGGCCACCGCGACCATGGATTTGTTCTTTCGGTCAAGGAGGATATCGCGTATCTTTTCGCTGATCTTGTTCCCTCCGGGCTCGCGCAAATAAATGGATTTGCGGCCTCTTCGCTTTAAAAAATCATAAAGCATCCTGGACTGCGTGCTTTTTCCGCAACCTTCGGAACCTTCGAATGTGATGAATTTGCCTTTCATAATTTCCTGCGCCAGCTTGTCCCTTCTTTAGTATCCTCCAGGATTACGCCTTTTTCCTCGAGTTCTTTCCTGATCTTGTCCGAAAGCGCGAATTCCTTGCGTCGGCGGGCCTCTTCCCTGTCTTTGATCCTCGCCTCGATATCTTCATGAGAAAGCCCGGTTGTTTTTTCTTCCATCTTTAAAGCGATACCGAGCATGCCTGCCAATTCTTTTAAAGTTTCACCCGCCCTCAAGGTAAAACCCGGGTCTTGGATATTCTTGTTAGCCGCGTTCACCAGGTCGAAGACGCATGCCAGGGCTTGAGGGGTGTTGAAATCGTCATCCATCGCGGCGATGAACCGGCTCTTAATATCTTCTATTTCTTTGATCTCTTTACCGGTGCCCGGCGCCTTGTCCGGTGTCCTTATTTTGTCCGATAAGATCATGATCCTCTCTAATGCCCTCCTGGCCTCTTCCATCTTCTCATCGGTATAATCAACGGGATGGGAATAATGCGCTGATAAAAACAATATTTTTAAAAGGTCCGCGTTCTTAAATTTGGCTATAAAATCTTTAACCGTCACAAAGTTTCCAAGGGACTTGGACATCTTCTGGCCGTTAATGGTCAGCAGGCCGTGATGTATCCAGAACCTGGCGAAAGGTTTTCCGGTAAGCGCCTCGGCCTGGGCGATCTCATTTTCGTGATGGGGAAAGATCAGGTCGCGCCCGCCCGCGTGTATATCCAGGGTATCTGTTTTTAGGAATTTCTGCGACATAACCGAACATTCTATGTGCCATCCCGGCCGGCCTGCGCCCCATGGGCTGTCCCAGGAAGGTTCATCCGGATTTGACCTCTTCCATAAAGCGAAATCCAGCGGGTCTTCCTTGGTTTCGTCGGGCTCTATGCGCGAGCCGCTTTGCATCTGGTCGATGCTTTGGCCGGATAGCTTCCCGTACCCCTGGAATTTTCGCACCGAAAAATAGACGCCGCTTGGCGTGGCATAAGCGAACCCCTTGTCTATCAGCGCTGCGATGTACTCGATCATATCGGGGATATTTTCCGTCGCTCGCGGCTCAAAATCCCCCTTTTGGATACCGAGTGCCGCCAGATCTTCATAATACCTGTCGATATATTTCTTGACCAGCTCCTGCCAGCCGGTCTTCAATTGTCTCGCGCGGTTTATGATCTTGTCGTCTATATCGGTTATATTGCGCACGAATTTCACCTCAAAGCCGCGGTATCGCAGGTATCTTCTGACTACGTCAAATATATAGAGGCTGCGGGC